>CAKZNA010000128.1 GCA_937129355.1 uncultured Sphingomonadales bacterium
CCTTTAAGCGGGCGGGGAAGGGGTACAGCATTCGCGTTGCCTTCTTCTGCTGCCTTTTCAACCGCCGGACCGCCGGGAAAGCCAAGGCCAAGTATCTTCGCGCTTTTGTCAAAAGCCTCGCCCACCGCATCGTCAATGGTCGTGGCAAGCCGGTCATAATCGCCCACACCGTTCACACGCAGTAGTTGACAATGTCCGCCCGAAACCAGCAATAGCAAATACGGAAATTCAAGCTCAGGGTCGGTCAGGCGCGGCGAGAGCGCATGTCCTTCCAGATGGTTGACGGCGATCAATGGTTTATCCGCTGCCATAGCCAATGCTTTGGCACTAACTAGCCCGACCATAACCCCGCCAATCAGGCCGGGGCCTGCGGTGGCGGCTATCGCATCGACATCACCCAAGGCCATGCCAGCATCTTTAAGAGCGATTTCCACCAGCGGCGTCATCAGCTCGGCATGCGCGCGTGCGGCAATCTCCGGAACAACGCCGCCAAAGGCGCGGTGATGGTCCTCTTGGCCGGCCAGCGCATGCGACAAAATCTGCCGGTCGGATGTGACCAAAGCCGCCGCCGTTTCGTCGCAGCTTGATTCAAGGCCAAGTATGATGCTCATTGGTCTTTCCCATAGGCAGCCACGGCGCTATGGACAAGCGCGATGACCATCAATTCCCTTCCGACCGTTCAAAAGCCTTTGCGGCTAGGCACACGCAAGTCGCCGCTTGCCGTGGCGCAGGCCGAAATGGCGGCTTCCGCAATTCGTTCGGTATATGATTTGGAGCAGGGCGCGGTTGAAATCGTGCCCATGCTGGCCAGCGGCGATAAGGTTCAGGATCGCCCGCTTGCTGAAATTGGCGGCAAGGCGCTCTGGACGAAAGAATTGGAGCGCGCGTTAGTTGAAGGCGAGATTGATGCTGGCGTGCATTCGATGAAAGATGTCGAGACGGTGCGGCCTGATACATTCACGGTCGCCGCCATGCTGCCGCGCGCGGATGTTCGCGATAAACTGATTGGCGCAGAGAGTATCTCGGCGCTTCCCGCTGGCGCAAAGGTCGGGACATCCAGCCCGCGCCGAGCGGCGCAATTGTTGGCGCTGCGGCCGGACCTGGAAATTACCACGATACGCGGGAATGTCGCCACACGGCTTTCGAAGATTGAGGCAGGCGAAGCTTCCGCGACATTGCTCGCCGCCGCTGGATTAGACCGCCTTTCGAAGCCGGATATAGGCGTAGCAATTGAAATTGAGGAAATGCTGCCCGCGGCATCGCAAGGGGCGATTGGCATTGATTGTCTTTTAGAAAATGCGGTGGTCCGAAAGTTGCTGGACTCCGTCAATCATCAGCCGACCTTTACCGCGGTTATGTCCGAACGCGCATTTCTGGAAGCGCTTGGCGGCGATTGTCATTCGCCAGTTGCGGCTTATGCCAGCGCCGACGGAGATGCATTTCTGCTCCGCGCCGAAATATTACGCGGCGATGGCAGTGAACGGCGCGCCGGTAGCTGCCGGGTCCTAAGCGGAGACAATTCCGCTGCGGTCCGGCTTGCCGAGGAGCTGCTGCAAAGCGGCACTCCTGAATTAAGAGCGTTTTTCAGTAAATGAAGCTGTTGATTATCCGGCCTCAGCTAGCAGCAGACAAGACAGCGCAGCTTGCCGCCCATGCTGGCATGGAGCCCTCCACCATGCCTTTGTTCGAGGTTCAGCCAGTGGCCTGGGCAATACCCCCGGCAGATAATTTTGATGGCTTGCTGGTGACAAGCGCCAATGCGCTGCGCAATTGCGGAGATGTTGGTGCTGGCGTTAAAAAGCTTCCTCTTTTGGCGGTGGGTGAAACCACGGCAGAGAAAGCGCGGCAGCTGGGCTATGACGTGAAGCTGGTTGGCACATCGGGCAATGCTGAGCTGTTGACCGAGGCGCGAAAGCGGGGGTTTGCAAATATCCTCTGGCTTGCGGGCAAGCATAGGACCGTATCGCATGAGGATGATGGCATCATTTCAAATACGGTGTCAGTCTATGAATCCCGCGCTGTGCCTCCACCGTCTGATTTCGCGGAGCGCATTGGCAATACCGACGTCGTGGCGCTGCATTCTTCTCGGGCGGCGCAACATTTAAGCGCGCTTGTCACGAAGCATGACCTGCCCCGCGAAGATATTTCTATCGCGGTTTTGTCATCAAAAATTGCCGAACAGGCCGGAAGCGGCTGGCGGGATGTCGTGATTGCAAAAACGCCCGATGATGCTGCCTTGTTGCTGGCGGCGCAAAGCCTCGCTAGATAGGGATATATCTAGCGCGCCAGCGAAGCCGAAAGGAAACTAAATGGCCTATGGAGATCAGAATCAAACCCGCAGCGGTTTGGGGTGGAAGGCTGTTACTGGCGTTTCGCTGGTGGCACTGGTTGGCGGCCTGATATTGGCAGGCTGGGTAATAACGCAGTTTGATTTGTGGCCAGCAGACAAAGAAGAAACGGCAATAGCCGCAAAAAATCCGCCGAAGGCTGATGCCAAAGGTGCCGCCAAAGTTTCCGGGCAAGAAACCAGCAAAGAAACTGGCGTAGTCGTTGCCAAGATTGAACAGTTGGAAGACCGGCTTTCGGAAATCGGAGAGGGCAGCAGCACAAGCAGCCCATCGGGCCGCGCCAACGCCGTTGTAACCGCATTATCTGTACGCCGCGCCATTGAAAGCGGCGCGGCACTGGGTATTACCGAAAGCCAGCTACGCTTGCGTTTTGGCGGCAGTCACCCGCAAGCAGTGGCAGCTATTCAGGCGGCGGCGCTTGCCCCTGTTAAAATTACCGACCTGCGCGATGAACTGGCGCGCAGCGGAACGCAAATGGTCAGTAAAGACGGTGATGACAGTCTTTGGGCGCGGTTCAACACCCAGCTATCCGAACTGTTTATTTTTCGCGAACGCGGGACGCCTTCAACGGCCACTTCCCAAATATTACAGCTGGCGGAACAGAAAATTTCTAACGGTGACGTGCGCGGTACGATTGAAGAAATTGAACGGCTTCCGGATAATGTGGTAAAGCAGAGATGGCTTGGCGAAGCGAAGCGGTATCTCGCTGCCCGTGACGCTTTGGATACTATAGAACGGGCCGCCCTTTCTTCGCCTGTTAATGTTCCGGCGCTTCCGCCAGCTGCGGTTGCAGAACCGGTCGCCGAAGCGCCTGCCGCCCCTGAAACGAAAGCTGCGCCAACGGTTAAGCCGGAATCAGAATGAGTGAACACGGCGCGCCTGCGCTTCCGTTACTGGCGCGTGAAGTTGTTTCCTATGGCGCGATGCGCATGCTCGCCCGCTTTGGAACGACAGTTCCGCTTCCTGTCATGGATGCGGAGCAGCTGGTCCTGATAATTCCCGGTTTTATGGCGGATGACGGGACAACGGGCCGATTGCGCCGTTCACTCTGCAATGCTGGCTATCACGCTTACGGTTGGGGCCTGGGCCGCAACCGGGGCATAAAGGCAGACTTGCTCGACCAAATTGACGCCCGCGTTAACGCGATCCAGACCGATTCCGGTATTTCGCGCCCACCGGTAATTATCGGGTGGAGCCTGGGCGGGTTGGTGGCGCGTGAATATGCCAAATTTGCACCGCACCGCGCAGCAAAAGTCATCACCATGGGTAGTCCATTTTCCGGAGATATTCGTCACAATAACGCCTGGCGGGCCTATGAAGTGATTGCGCGCCACAGCGTTGACGATCCGCCGATTGAAACGATCCTGAAAGAAAAACCGCAAGTTCCAACCATTGCCTTTTGGTCGCGGCAAGATGGCGTTGTTTCGCCAACTTCGGCGCGGGGTGAATTGGGGGAAGTGGATCAGCAGATTGAGTTGGACTGCACACATATGGCCTTTGTCTCAAAACCCAGCGCAATCGCTGCAGTTGCGGCGGCGATCCCGCTGGAAAACTAGGCTATCATTCTATTTCGCCGGTTCGTTGAGCGCATTCATCGCGCTATGTACGCGGCTCTCAACTTCCGCGCGCGGTAAACCCGGCGGGATGACATCGCCAATCCGGTAGGTGATGATGCCTTTATGCCAATACCGGTTGCGCTTTGGAGACAGCCGCCCGCTGTTAACGGCAATGGGAACCACCGGCAGTTTCAACATTTTATAAAGCCCCGCAAAACCCGATTGCAGCGGCGGGCTTTCGCCATGATTTACCCGCGTGCCTTCTGGGAAAATGACGATTGGCCGGCCCTGGCTAACGGCCTTGCGCGCCAGCGTTAGCATATGCCGCAGCGCGGAAGGGCCGCCGTCTCTATCAACCGGTATCAGGCCATAGATAATTGCTGCGCGGCCCCAGAATGGAATTTTGAAAAGCTGTTTCTTTGCGATCACAGCGGGATAGTGAATGAAGCGCGGCATATCGATTGTTTCGAACATGCTTTCATGTTTGATCGCATAGAGAACAGGCCCTTTCGAAAGTTCGCCTTCCACCTTGATGCGGATGCCCAATATATGGCGCGCGCAAAAATATTGATATTTGCTCCATTGCCGCACCGCCCAATGCAATAATTCCGGTGATGTCCAGATTGCCAGAAATGCGACGAATACCAATAGGCCAGACCCGCCGAAAAAGGCTATCGTATAAATGAAATTACGGATTACCAGCATTGTGGCTTCAGATACCTAGCTGCGCCGCAATCCAGCGCAGCCAGTATTTGTTATATTCGCGAAATAGCGCGCCGAGTGAAGGTGAAGTCATCACGGCATCATTGGTGACCGAAATGCCAGATGGCAGGGCTTGGTCCAGTTCAAGCCGCGCGCGGCGCATATGCCAGTCATGCGTGATCAGGCGAAGGCTCTTTACTTTGTTGCGTGCTGTCCAGCGCGCTGTTTCAAGGGCATTTGACCGGGTATCAACGGATTGAAAGCCAAGATCGATACAGCAATCAAACAGCTTTTCCGGGCGGTTATATTCAGCCGCCAGTTCTTTGGGCTTTACGTCTCGGTCTACCCCGGAAATCAGCAACCGTTTGGCTTTGCCCGCTTCGATCACTTCCAATGCCCGGTCTATCCGTTTGGCACCGCCAGTTAGCACAACAGCCGCATCGCTTTCGGCAAGCGGCGCAGGCTGTGGCAGCGTGAATGCGAATAGGGCGAAACCAAGCAGCCAAATCAAAATAGCTGCGGCCAATATTCTTTTGATCATAGTATCTTCTTGAGCGCAGAAATAACGGTACGCCGCGCTATAAGCATGGCGAGGCCCATCACCGCAAGCGGAATGAGCGCCAATATTATCCAGCCATACCAGGGCATAGACGCGCCGGTTAGCAAACTGGTTCCTGCCGCGCTGAATTGTAACGATAAAAGCCAGATAATAGCGGAGGCCAATATGAATCCGACCACACCGCCAAATAATGCATCCAGCGCCATTCGGCGTTGAAACAGGCGGGCGGCTTGTAGGTCCGTACCCCCCATCATATGCATAATCTCTATGGTTTCGCGGTGGGTATTGAGCGCGCTGCGTATTGCGATCATGACAGATGTGGCGGTCGCCAGCAGTAATAACAACAATATCCCGCCGGTTAATAATAGCAGGCTGTTCATCAGGTTAGAAAATGGTGCCATCCAGCTGGCCTGACTATCGAGCTTTGCCGATGGTGCCAGCTTGCGGATCTTCGCAGCCAACGCCGTCAGCACGCTTTCATTGGCTGGCTCATCAAGGGTGATATCTATCAAAGACGGAACAGGTATTTCTGCATCAATCACATCGCTGCCCAGCCATGGTGATAAAAGCTCGCGCACCCGAGCATCGGGTACAGGCGCCACTTCTGTTACGCCCGCTTCGCTTCTTAGCATATTTGCGACCGTATCGCGCTGTGCGGTGCGGGCGGCAGGATCGGGTTCGATAATTTGAACGGTCACTTGCCGCGCGAGATCTGCGCCGCCTTGCAAAGCGGCATTGGCAAGTACCAATCCGGCCGCAGCGGCCAGAACCGTTAGAAATGTCATGATCGCGATAACCCACGGCATGCTGCCGGAAACCCGTCCCTCTGGGATCAGCTTTCTTTCATGGTCGGGAAGAGCAAAATCTAGCAGCATGGATCAGATCAGCTTTTCAATATCAAAGGTTTGGGAGGGTTTTTGAGCGACCCGGTCGGGTCCGAAAGCCGCCCCTTATCAAGCCGCATCATCTGTGACCCTTCAATTTCTTGCAACAAATGAATGTCATGCGTTGCGACCACAATGGTTGTGCCCAATTTGTTGAGCGCTGCAAAAAGCTGCAACAGTCGTTTGGCCATTTCCGGGTCGACATTGCCGGTTGGCTCATCGGCGACGAGAACCTCGGGGCGGCCAATGACTGCGCGGGCAATCGCAACGCGCTGCTGCTCGCCGCCCGATAATGTTGCCGGCCTTGCCTCCGCCCGCTCGGCCAAACCAATCCAGTTCAGCATTTCGGTGACGGGGCCTTTAATATCCTTTTCCTGTATTCCCGATATCCGCAATGGAAGCGCGATATTATCAAAAGTCGACAAATGTTCGACGAGGCGAAAATCCTGAAACACAACGCCGATGCGGCGGCGAAATCCGGGTAATCGGTCGCGCGGCAAAGTGACGGCATCTTCGCCAAACATCTGGATAGCGCCCCGGCTTGGCCGGTGGGCAAGATAAAGCAGTTTGAGCAAAGAGGTTTTTCCTGCGCCGGATGCTCCGGTCAGGAAATAGAAGCTGCCCGGATAAAGCTTGAACGTAAGATCGGTAAGGGTTTCCGAACCGGTGCCATAACGCAGGCCAACATTGTCAAATTCTACAACGCTTTGCATAGCGCGCACCGATGGCATAATTCGCCGCCATTGGCCAAGTGATTATCGTAAAATTTACCATAAGTTTGCGCCGGACTATTTGCCTAGGCGGCCCCATGCTGCGCTCGTTCCACAGCAAAATTTACCTTCAGGCTTGCCTTGTCGGCATCGCTGATGTTTATGGCCACCAATGCTTCTCGTCTGCCCATCTTGTAATTCGCGCTATGTCGTTCCTGACACCGCAATCGGTGCATCGGGCAGGCAGGTCCGCTGTGCCAATTGCAAGCATAGCTGGCACCAGAACCCTGTGGCGCAGGCAGCACCTCCTGCACCGCCAGTTGCGGCTCCCCGAACTGTGCAAGAAACAGATGTTCAGGAAAAACCAGCGGCTGCACGGGAAAAAGCACCTGCTGCAATACCGCCTGCACCCGAACCGGCCAAACCTGACGTCAAAGAACCGGAGCCAGAATCAGAGCACGCGCAGCAAGGTTTTCGCGGATTTGATGAAGTGGTGGAAGAAGCAGCGGAAGATACATCTTCACCGCCGCCGCCGACATTTGCCGAGACACCGCCGCCGGAAACCCCGCCAGCATTTGGCGAACCAGAGCATAGCCAATTTGCCCATGAACCTCCGTTTAAACCCCGCCGCAATCCGGCGAAGCTATGGACTATGGCCGCGGTTGCCTTTGCCCTTGCGGTCATATTGATCGGCGGCGCGGTCGCATATTTCGGTGTTCCAAGCGGCAGCTTTGCATCGGCGGCAAAAGAGCCCGATCTCAAAATCGTCCTCAATGAAAATCTTGATTTGGGCGAGAAAGCGGATGGCACGCCCTATTTCATTGCCAGCGGTAGCATCGTGAATCCCACCAGCAGCAATCAGAATGTTCCAGCAATCCTGATAACATTGAAGGATGCTGGCGGCAGGCCGGTCTATAGCTGGAAATTAAAACCAAAGGTCAGCAAGCTTGGGCCGGGCGAGAAGATCGACTTTAGCCAGGCCCGCTTCGATGTCCCACTCGCCTCTGCACGGATTAGCGCAAGCTGGATGCTGGATAATTAGGCTTTAATCTCAAAATTCGCATCTAGTAGAATTCGACCGTCGCGACCTTGTGGTTTTTGCTAACCTGTTTTTCGGTGATCTGACGATCATTCGCATGCTGCCGCCCATCTTGTTTGAGGGCGTCGGTGAATGTAATCCGCTGCGATGAAATAATGGTGGCGCTTACGTGAATGGTTGCCCGCGCGCCCGATGATGCGGGCGCTGCGTCCCCGTCTTGGACGGCAGCGGCAGCAAGCAAAAAGGGTAAAGCGGATATCATCAACCATGCTTAACGATAATTAACCCCGTGCCAGGAAGGGCAATAGAGGGTTAACGCGCGCAGATTTTGGTGATTTTCGGCGAAATTGCCGTGCGCCCACCGCCATTGGCCCATTTTGCAACGGTGCTTTGCGCAATTCTTATCGCGAAAGCCGGTTGCATGGGCGGTGGCGGATTGCTAATGGCGCGCTTCACCAATGTCACAGGCATGCGGCCATGGCGGAATTGGTAGACGCGCAACGTTGAGGTCGTTGTGGGCGAAAGCCCGTGGAAGTTCGAGTCTTCTTGGCCGCACCAGACAGTTTGCTTTGCCCCAAAACATGCTCACAATTTCAACGTTGAAGCAGACTTCTAGAGATGCATTTAACGATGCGCATAAAGCGGGTAGAGGCGGTAATGGACTTTAGTGGATTCACCATACTCTTGGTAGGGGCCGCCGTGCTTTCTTCTCCTTTTTGGATTATCTACCTAAACAGGAAAAAGAAATTTCTGGGATATGCGATTGCCGCTGCAATAGTATTGTACTTTTTAGTTGGCTACATAATCACCTTGCTGACGGATTGAAATTCCGCAGCCCGGGTCGGCATTTGCGATATGGCGTTGGGGTTTGGGGGGTGGAGTAGGCTGTTGCCGCAAACCTCTACTCAGTCGAGGTCCGCAATAGCCCATGCGGGTCTCAAATCAACTCACATTGGCAATAGATCAGCAATAGCCTTCCTTGATGCAAGAAAACTAAGAATCGCAAATAAAAATAATATGGAAATTTGCAATAAAACATAATGAGTTTTGTCGAATGAAAAGATGTCGAGATTCATAGATATGGAAAGAAGTATCGACAAAGTGGCCAAGAAAATTCTTAGATATAGGTAATATTTTGACTTCACCCCGCGCGCAAACAGTCCTGCATTGCCTACACCCTTGCCTTCAAGATAAACCCCTAAGGTCGCGTTCCAAGATGTAGTTATTTGCAAGCCGATGACAGCCACTACTATAATGATAATGTCCATTTTGGCCTCGCAATTACGGTGAGGGTTGAATTTACCCCTAAACATTGTCCGCAATGTTGGTTCAGCCCGAGCCAGTCTTTCTAATCAGACTGGGCCTCGCCAATATCCGCCCAATATTGCTTCAAATCGCTCTTGATCTCTGGCGCCAAAATATACAGCCCGATCAGGTTCGGGATCGCCATTACGAAAATAAGCGCGTCGGCGAAATCGAGAATGGCATCCAGCTTTACCGCTGCACCAATGACGATGAAGATGCAGAAGATCACGCCGAATACCATTTCTTTCTTGCGGCCTTCACCAAAAATATAGACCCAGCCTTTTGTGCCGTAATAGGCCCAGGCGAGCATCGTCGAGAATGCAAATAAGACAGCGACCACCGACAGCGGCAGCGGTGCCCAGGTTATCTGGCTGGCAAAGGCGGCAGAGGTTAGCTCGATACCCTTCGGTCCGTCGCCCGCAATCGTTTGGGCATCAAAGGCCGTCACCAGCACCAAGCCGGTTAGGGTGCAGATAACCACCGTGTCGATGAATGGTTCGAGCAGGGCCACAAACCCTTCGGTGATCGGTTTGTCGGTTTGCACCGTCGAATGGGCTATGGCCGCCGAGCCGATGCCAGCCTCGTTGGAAAAGGCGGCGCGTTGGAAGCCCAGGATCATGACGCCGATAAAGCCGCCCGTTGCCCCTTCCATGGTGAATGCGCCCGAGATGATTGCCGCCACTGCACCCGGCAGTTCTGACGCATTCATTCCGATGACAACCAATGCGCCGATCACATAGATGAGCGCCATAAATGGCACGAGCTTTGACGTGACCCGCGCGATGGATTTGATGCCGCCAATTATGATGACACCGACCAGAACCGCCATGATCAATCCGACCAGCCAGCCAAGCCCCTCTAACGGTCCTGCTTCACCGCCGGTTACCTGAACCAGCTGGACATAGGCCTGATTGGATTGGAACATATTGCCGATACCCAGGCACCCGATAACAATGCTGACCGCATAGAAAAGCCCAAGGAATTTCCCAAGCCCGCCCATGCCCTTATTTTTCAGGCCATCGCGCAGATAATACATGGGGCCGCCAGACGCCGTTCCGTCGGCATTTATCTGGCGATATTTCACGCCCAATGTGCATTCGACAAATTTCGTCGTCATGCCCACAAAACCCGCGACGATCAGCCAGAAAATAGCGCCCGCGCCGCCCAAGGATACAGTCACTGCTACGGCGGCGATATTCCCGATTCCGACCGTGCCGGAAACAGCCGCGGTCAGCGCCTGAAAATGCGTAATCTCGCCATCATGCTTTGGATCGGAAAAGCTACCGCGAACAATATCGATGGCATGTTTAAACCCGCGAATATTGATGAAGCCCAGATAGAATGTGAAGAAAACCGCCGCCAGTATCAGCCAGCAAACAATAAGCGGAACGTCCGCGCCACCGACCGGAATGGAATAGAAGATGAAGCTGGAAATGGCATCGGTAAACGGCTGCACCGATTGGTTGATGACCGTGTCGATGCTTTTCGCATGCGCTGTGGATGGTAAAAAGAACAGGCCTAGCAATGCTGTGCAAAGAATATGAGGATGAAGCTTATTCAATATTTTGGTAACGATGGTAAATCCCCGTCATTTTGTTTTGTGCGGCTGCGGCCCTGAACACGGACTATGCTGGCCGTAAGGCGAAGCGATAAAGTCAGCCATTTGGTGAAGTTTTGGTAACGCCCCCGTCTTCCATTCTGCATTTCCTACCTCTTTGGGGGGATTTCGCAACAGCTAATGCGACGAAAATATTGAGGCGGCGTTTGCAATATGGCGAAAACAACCCGCCTAACTGCTACCGGCTTCGCGTTAGTCTATTGCATCGCGGCAGCCGCTGGTGCAAAGCGCGAAGCATTATTTCAGCATCTGTTTTCCGGAGCATCTTGTGACCATTGATGGCAAGCTTGTAACAATATTTGGCGGCGGCGGTTTTGTTGGCCGCTATGTGGCAGAAGCGCTTTTGTCGCAAGGCGCGCGGCTTCGCATTGCACAGCGCAACCCCCAAGGCGCGCTGCATATTAAGCCGCTGGGAAATCTGGGGCAGGTGCAGTTGGTAGCGGCGGATGTGCGCAAGCCGGATAGCGTGGAACGGGCGGTCAAAAATGCTGACATGGTCGTGAATTTGGTTGGCAGCTTTGATGATATGGACGCCATTCAGAATGTCGGTGCCGGTAATGTTGCCAAGGCAGCAAAAAAAGCTGGCTGCGAAGCCATGGTCCATATGTCTGCCATTGGCGCAGATGCCGAAAGTGCTGCGCGTTACGGGCGCAGTAAGGCAGCGGGAGAGGTCGCTGTTCGAAAAGCCTTTAAGGGAGCCACTATATTGCGGCCCTCGATTATTTTTGGCCGCGAGGACAAGTTCATAAACCGGTTTGCCGGTTTAATCAGGCAGCTTCCAATCGTTCCGGTGATCGGGCCCGAAACGAAATTTCAGCCGGTCTTTGTGGGCGATGTTGCCAAAATGGTGGCAGAGATATTGAGCGATACTACCGAACATGCTGGCAAGATCTATGAGCTTGGCGGGCCGCAGACACTATCGATGCAGGAGCTGAACAAATGGATCGCAGGCGCAACCGGGCGGGATCCAGCATTTCTTGAGATGCCGAGATTTGTCGCGAAGGCTTTGGCCGTTTCTACCGGATGGTTGCCGGGTGCACCTATCTCGCTCGACCAATATCGTATGCTGGGAAGCGACAATATAGTCACTGGAACCGATGGCCTGTTCGCAGCGGGCGTGTCAGCGACGCCGCTTGCCGCCGTCGTCGCACATGATTGGCTCGACATGTACCGGAAACATGGCCGGTTTGGCGACGGCGATGCGCTTCATGGAAGGGGCTGACCTCTAAAACAGATAGAGCAGCAGCGCGCCGATTGCGACGCGATATATCACAAAGACAAGCATGGAGGCATTGCGCAGGAACTTCATGAGGAAGGTCATGGTCAAAAAAGCGGCCACAAAAGTGAGCGCGCCGGTTATCAGGGCTTCGCGGATCATCTCGCTGCCGGCCTCCAGCAAATCCGGAACGATCAGGACGCCGGCACCCGCGACGGCGGGTATCGACAGCAGGAAGGAGAGCCGGGCAGCCTCCACCCGGCTGTAGCCCAAAAAGCGCGCGGCCGTCATGGTCACACCCGAACGGCTGGTACCGGGAATAAGCGCCAATGCCTGTGCAACCCCGACAACCAGACCGTCTTTCCAGCTCATATCCTCAAAGCTTTTTACCTGCTTGCCAAAATGATCGGCGACGCCGAGGAGCAAGCCGTAAATGATGAGATTGGCTGCGACGAGATCGGTGCTGCGAAACCCTTCCAGATAGCCCCCTGTTTTCAAAAACAATCCGGCGATAACTGCCGGGACGGTGCCAACTATAATCCACCAGAATAATTTGCGCTCCGCCGGGGCCTGTCCGATTCCAACCGTGGCAAGCCCGCCCCGGCCAAGCATCACCACATCGCGGAAAAAATACACCAGTATGGCAAGCAGCGAACCAACATGGACCGCGATATCGAGCATCGGCCCTTGGTCGACAAAATCCATCACCTTGGGCACCAGAATGAGATGGCCGGAAGACGAAATAGGCAGAAATTCGCTTACTCCTTGAACAATGGCAAGGATAAGCATTTGAAAAAGAGTCATGCGAACGGCTTTGCTAAATTTTTGCTTTCGCCCCTATATCCAATGCGGGTTCCGCTGTCTTGGGAATATTTTAATACCGATTCGGCCATTTATTCTTTGGGCAATTCTATGGCATTCGCCAAAAGTCGCGGCACAAGTGCGAAAAAAGGACAGTATACTTTACCTAAATTACCTTTTTCGCGTGACAACGGCCCTTTCTGTCTCTAACCATACCGCCGAATTCTGCGGGATTCGGGCCGCGGCGGTCCGCCAAGAGACACACAATAAACGGGAACCGAGACGGTATGGCTAAGCAACCGATGCTTAAATTTGTGGATGATGCGCAGGCATTTCCGGAGAAACGCGAAGCAGAATTGCGCGCGGAAGATTTTCGTGAAATTGCGGATCGCTATGCACCAGATAAAGCGGCAGAGCAGTCCGCGCGTTGTTCGCAATGCGGTGTGCCTTATTGTTCGGTCCATTGCCCGCTAGGCAATCACATTCCCGATTGGTTAAAGCTGACAGCGGAGGGCCGTCTTCGTGAGGCTTATGAGCTTTCCAATCTGACCAGCACGATGCCGGAAATTTGCGGGCGTATCTGTCCGCAAGACCGCTTATGTGAAGGCAATTGCGTGATTGAATTTTCGGGTCATGGCGCCGTTACCATCGGCAGCGTTGAAAAATATATCACTGACACCGCTTGGGCCGAAGGCTGGGTCGAGCCGGTTGAGGCAGGAAAAGCGCGCGGGCAGTCTGTGGGCATTATCGGCGCGGGTCCGGGCGGAATGACGGCGGCGGAATATCTGTGTGTCGCAGGGTATGACGTTCACATTTACGACCGACATGATCGTGCAGGCGGATTGCTGACCTACGGCATTCCAGGCTTCAAGCTTGAAAAAGAAGTCGTGATGCGCCGCGTCGAGCGCCTGAAAGAGGGCGGCATTGCCTTCCACGAAAATTTTGAGGTAGGCCGCGATGCCAGCCTTGATGAATTGCGCGCGAAGCATGATGCGATATTGATCGCCACAGGCGTCTATAAAGCGCGCGAAGTTAAAACGCCGGGTATCGGGCTAAACGGCATATTGCCTGCGCTCGATTATTTGACCGCATCAAACCGCAAAGGCTTTGGCGACAAAGTGCCAGCCTTTGAAGATGGTTCCCTGGACGCAAAGGGCAAAAATGTAGTCGTCATTGGCGGCGGCGATACGGCAATGGATTGTGTTCGCACCGCCGTGCGTCAAGGCGCGAAATCGGTGAAATGCCTGTACCGCCGCGACCGCGAAAATATGCCGGGGTCGCAGCGTGAGGTTGCCAATGCCGAAGAAGAAGGCGTCGAATTTGTCTGGCTGTCTGGCCCCAAGGGCTTTGACGGCAAGGATGCTGTGGAGAAAGTGCATGTCAGCAAGATGCGGCTTGGCGCACCCGACGCATCTGGCCGCCGCGCGCCCGAGCCTGATCCGGACGGCGATTATACCGTCGATGCCGACATGGTGATTATGGCGCTGGGCTTTGAACCGGAAGAGCTGCCCAAAATGTTCGGTGCAGAAGAGCTTGGCGTAACCCGCTGGGGCACTGTCCGCGTCGATCATAGCACCGCGATGACCAATCTGGACGGCGTATTCGCTGTTGGCGATATCGTGCGCGGCGCGAGCCTCGTCGTGTGGGCGATCAAGGATGGACGCGACGTTACCGAACATATGCACAAATGGATGCGCGACAAAGCGAAGGCCGAACAAGCTGCGGCTTAGAGAGTAAGGAAAAGACTATGAAACAGAAATTATTCGCGCTTGCCTTGCTAGCATCGCCGATCGCCATGGCCGCGCCGGCCACTGCCCAAAATGCCGACAAGGAAGCCGCTGAAGTAAAGCGGGAAATGGCCGCATTTAAAAAGCTGATGAACGCATTCGATGCCGATAATGCTGAACCAATCGACGAGCAGCAGCTGGCCCTGGCACGCATGACCGCTGGCAAAATTCTTCCCGATGGCACTTATGGCAAGATGATGGAGAAAACTATCGATCAAATGCTGGCGCCGATGGCGACCCTAATTTCGCAGATTTCGCCGGAGCAAGTTTCCGCCGTGACTGGGATCGAAGAATTGTCGCTGTATGATTTAGATGAAGATGCGCTGACCCGCGTTGGCGCGCTGATCGATCCAAATGCAGAAAAGCGTGGCTCGCGTGTCATGGCATTAATGATTCCCATGATGAAAGAAATATTTACCGATATGGAACCCGCGCTGCGCGAAGGAATGGCGCGTGCCTATGCGCGCAAATTTAGCGGCGCCCAACTCAAAGAACTGAATAGCTTTTTTGAAACGCCAACCGGTTCATTTTATGCCTCTGAATCCTTTGTCCTGATGGCCGACCCCGAGGTTATGAAAGCATCCATGCAAGCGATGCCGATGGTCATGGAAAGAATGCTTGGCGCAATGCCCGCCATGGAAGAAGATATGAAGGACCTACCCGAGCCGCGCACATTGGCGGACCTGTCTGATGATGAATTATCGGAGCTTGCGGGATTATTGTCTGTCAGCGTTGCTGACCTGAAAGCGCACCGCGACAATCCTCCGCAGGTCGAAGAAGCGGTAGAATAGCCGTTCAAACAATTTGAAGAACGGCCCGTTCCCAACAAGAGATTTTGCAATGACTGATAATTTTCACCCAACCCCCGAACATGAACGCCTCGAACGTGAAGGCATGTATCACCCTGATGCCGAGCGCGATGCATGCGGCGTCGGCCTTGTGGCCGCGACCGATGGCAAACCATCGCGGCGCGTTGTGGCGTCTGCGATTGATGCGCTGAAAGCGGTTTGGCATCGCGGCGCGGTTGATGCTGACGGCATGACGGGTGACGGTGCGGGCATCCATACTGATTTACCAGTGCGCTTTTTCGACGATGCGATTGAGGCAAGCGGGCATACGCCGCGGCCCAATATTCTGGCCGTTGGAATGATATTCCTGCCGCGCACGGATTTGGCGGCACAGGAGCATGCGCGCACCATAGTAGAGTCTGAAATTATCGAGGCCGGTTATACTATTTATGGCTGGCGTCAGGTGCCGGTCAATGTGTCCGTCATTGGCGATAAGGCACAGGCGACGCGGCCCGAGATTGAACAGATTATGATTTCCGGGCCTGAATTGTTTGGCGGTACCAGAGACACAGCGGCCAAACCGCAAGCCAAGGCCGAATTTGAAAAGACGCTCTATCTTGTCCGGCGTAGGATCGAGAAAAAAGTCATCGCGGCGCAGCTTCGCGATTTCTACATCTGCTCGCTATCTTGTCAGTCGATTGTCTATAAGGGCTTGTTCCTTGCGGAAAGCCTTTCGGTGTTTTTCCCTGACTTGCAAGATGACCGTTTTGAAAGCCGCGTTGCGATTTTCCATCAGCGCTATTCGACCAATACCTTCCCGCAATGGTGGCTGGCCCAGCCGTTTCGCAGCCTCGCGCATAATGGCGAGATCAACACAATACGCGGCAATAAAAACTGGATGAAGAGCCATGAGATCAAGATGGCAAGCCTCGCTTTTGGCGAGCAATCCGCGGATATAAAACCGGTTATTCCGGCGGGTTCCTCTGATACTGCTGCGCTGGATGCCGTGTTTGAAACGCTGGTGCGTTCGGGCAAGGAAGGCCCGACGGCGAAGCTGATGCTGATCCCCGAAGCATGGCAGGCCAATCCGCATATCGCAAAAGAACACCGCGCCATGTACCGGTATATGGCAAGCGTTATGGAGCCATGGGATGGCCCTGCCGCGCTTGCGATGACCGATGGCCGCTGGGCCGTTGCTGGCGTTGATCGCAACGCGCTGCGCCCGCTGCGCTATTCGATCACTTCAGACAATCTTTTGGTGATCGGGTCCGAAACCGGAATGGTGGTGCTGTCGGAAGCCACTATCGTCAAGAAAGGCCGCCTCGGCCCCGGCGAAATGATTGCCGTAAACCTTGATGAAGGCGCGGTCTATGACGACACCGCACTGAAAGACCGGATTTCTGCGGAGCAGGATTACGCGGCTTTGGTGAAAGGTTTCCAGAATGTTGAAGACCTTCCGAAGGTGAAGCAAGGCGCGCCAGATTGGACTCGCGCTGAACTGACCAAACGGCAGATCGCTGCGGGCATGACGCTTGAGGATATCGAATTGATCCTGAGCCCGATGGTCGAGGATTCAAAGGAGCCTATTGGTTCAATGGGCGATGATACGCCGCTGGCTGTGATCAGCGACAAGCCGCGCCTGATCAGCCAGTTTTTCCGGCAGAATTTCAGCCAGGTGACAAATCCGCCGATTGACAGCCTTCGCGAACGCCATGTGATGAGCTTGAAAACCCGCTTTGCCAATCTGGCCAATATTCTGGAAGATGATAGCCAGAATGAAAATGTGCTTGTGCTGCAAAGCCCGGTTATCACCAGCAATGAATGGTACCGGTTGAAGAATGCCTTCTCCGACGTGGCGGCTGAAATTGACTGCACCTATGATGTGTCCGAAGGGCAGGCGGGATTGCGCAACGCTATCGAGCGGATACGTGAGGAATCCGTCGCGGCGGTCCGGTCGGGCAAGACAGAGATTTTCCTGACGGACGAAAATATCAGCCAAGATCGCGTTGCCATTGCCATGATTTTGGCTGCTGCGGCAGTGCATACCCATTTGGTTCGTAGCGGTTTGCGTTCATACGCATCGGTTAATGTGCGTTCGGCTGAATGTCTGGATACGCATTATTTTGCGGTCTTGATTGGTTCGGGTGCCACCACGGTCAACGCCTATGTTGCCGAGGCCAGCATCGCGGATCGCCATGGACGCGATCTGTTTCCGGAAATGACTTTGGAGCAAGCGACAGAGAATTACCGTGTGGCGGTCAATGAAGGCTTGCTGAAAATCATGTCCAAAATGGGCATTGCGGTTATTTCCAGCTATCGCGGCGGTTATAATTTTGAAGCCGTTGGATTGTCCCGCGCGCTGGTGAATGATTTCTTCCCCGGCATGCCGAACAAGATTTCCGGCGAAGGGTATCATTCGCTTTATGTGAATGCGCAGGAAAAGCACGAAGCGGCATTTGATAGCGCGGTTGCGCGCTTGCCCGTTGGCGGGTTTTACAAGCAGCGCAAGGATGGCGAGGAACATGCCTATTCGGCTGGTTTGATGCATTTGCTACAAACCGCCGTGGGTTCCGATAGCTATTCCAGCTATATGCAATTTGTCGATGGTGTGCGTTCGCTGCCGCCGATTTACCTGCGCGATTTGATGGAGTTTAACTATGCGCGGGAGCCTGTTCCGCTCGATGAAGTTGAAGCCATTACCGAAATTCGCAAACGCTTTGTGACTCCCGGGATGAGCCTTGGCGCTCTTTCTCCCGAAGCGCATGAAACGCTCGCTATTGCCATGAACCGCATCGGAGCGAAAGCGGTATCGGGTGAAGGCGGCGAAGATAAAACCCGCTACAAGCCATATGAAAATGGCGACAATGCTAACAGCGTGATCAAGCAAGTCGCGTCGGGCCGCTTTGGTGTGACGGCGGAATATCTGGGGTCCTGTGAAGAAGTAGAGATCAAAGTTGCTCAGGGTGCAAAACCGGGTGAAGGTGGTCAGCTTCCGGGATTTAAAGTTACCGAATTTATTGCGCGGCTTCGTCATTCGACGCCGGGTGTGACGCTGATTTCACCGCCGCCGCATCATGACATTTATTCGATCGAAGATCTGGCGCAGCTGATCTATGATCTCAAGCAAATCAACCCGCGTGCGCGAGTTTGTGTGAAGCTGGTCAGTGCGGCAGGTATCGGCACAATTGCGGCCGGTGTCGCCAAAGCGCATGCAGATGTCATCCTTGTTTCCGGCAATGTCGGCGGTACGGGCGCTAGCCCACAAACCAGTATCAAATATGCCGGTACACCTTGGGAAATGGGCCTGTCCGAAACGAACCAAGTGCTTACGCTCAATGGCCTACGCCACCGCGTGAAATTGCGGACCGATGGCGGCTTGAAAACCGGGCGTGATATCGTGATTGGCGCAATATTGGGCGCGGAAGAATTTGGCATCGGCACGCTGTCGCTGGTGGCAATGGGCTGCATCATGGTGCGGCAATGCCATAGCAATACTTGCCCCGTGGGCGTGTGCGTGCAGGATGAAAAGCTGCGCGCAAAATTCACCGGCACGCCGGAAAAAGTTATCAACCTGATGACCTTCATCGCCGAAGAAGTGCGCGAGATATTGGCGCGGCTTGGCTATCGCAGCCTTGATGAAGTTATCGGGCGCACCGAATTGCTGCGGCAGGTGAGCCGCGGTGCAGAGCATCTCGATGATCTTGATCTCAACCCTATCCTTGCGAAGGTGGATGCGCCCGACGAAGCGCGCCGTTTCAATATTGAAGGCATCCGCAACGAAGTGCCTGATAGCCTTGATGCGCAAATGATCCGCGATGCAAAGCCTGTATTCGATCACCGTGAGAAGATGCAGCTCACCTATAATGTGCGCAATACGCACCGCGCCGTGGGCACACGGCTTTCGTCAGAAATCACGCGGCTTTATGGCATGAAGGATTTGAGCGAGGATCATGTCCATGTCCGCCTTCGCGGGTCGGCGGGGCAATCGCTTGGCGCATATCTGTGTCAGGGCATCACGCTGGAAGTATTCGGCGATGCCAATGACTATGTCGGCAAAGGGCTTTCTGGCGGCACGATCATTGTGCGGCCAACAGTTTCCTCGCCGCTCGATAGTCAGGATAACAGCATCATAGGTAACACGGTGCTCTACGGCGCTACGTCGGGCAAGCTGTTCGCAGGCGGTCAGGCCGGCGAACGCTTCGCCGTGCGTAACTCCGGCGCGGAAGTTGTTGTTGAAGGCTGCGGCGCCAATGGCTGCGAATATATGACCGGCGGGATTGCCGCGATCCTTGGTAGCGTGGGTAGCAATTTTGGCGCGGGCATGACCGGGGGTATGGCCTTTATTCTGGATACAAGAGATGATTTTGAACGCAATGCGAATGGCGAGAGCCTAACATGGCAGCGTTTGGATAGCGTTTATTGGGAAGAGAAGCTGAAAGGCCTTATCGAGGCACATGCGGAGGCAACCGACAGCCGCTGGTCTGCATCCATACTGGAGGATTGGGACCAATGGCGCGGTAAATTCTGGCAGATTTGTCCGAAGGAAATGGTGAGCCGGATTGAACATCCCCTGTCGGATAGTGAAGAAACGGTTGCTGCTGAATAGCGCAGTAATTTACATCTTGTTACGACGCTTTCGCTAAGCTGAGCGCGGCGTTCAGCATCTACTCAAGGCCGGTCTCCTATAGAAAGATCAGCGGCAATTCTGCCCTGAACTTATTTAGGAATTTTCGATGCGACCTTCACGTTTTTCCGTTCCGCTGGCTGCGCTGGCGCTCATTGCCTCACCCGCTGCTTTCGCTCAGGAAAGCGCGCCGCAAGACGCATCTATCATATTCGTCGCGGGAACCGGCGGCGCGGCTGCCGATAACGATGTTATGGCCGCGCCCGTTTCCTTTGCGCCCAAGAAAGATGCCGCTGCCGAAATGACGGCAATGGCCGATAAATTATCCGATCCCGCAATGCAGGATGGCGTTGCAGGAATGGTCGAGAAAATGGTCGGCGGTTTGATGAAGCTGCCCGTCGGGAAATTTGCCGCAGCCATTGAAGATGCGCGCCCCGGTACGATCAAGGACAATATTCCCGCAAATGCCACTTTGGCCGATATTGCCGGGCCGAAGGCTGAAATGGCACCCGCAATGCTTGGTGAGCAAAGCCGGACAGCGATGAGTATGATGAGCGGTTTTGCCAAAGTTTTTGCCGGTATGATCCCGGAGTTCGAAGCGCTGGGCAAGCAAATGGAAGAAGAATTTAAGGCGGCCAAGCTCCGCTAAACAACCAAATACAGATTGTTCCTCCCTCAGTTTATTCGTGGGTCGCATACGGGGGTGGGGCAGGCGCGAGGCCATCCTTCCGGTCTCGCGCCAATTTTTTTGTCCGCAAACATCGAATCCCGTTGCCAGCTTTTAATCGCTCACTTAAACCTCCCAAAAGAGGAGTCGAGCATGGACGAGTTTGATATTGTCGTAATAGGCGGAGGCAGCGCCGGTAGCGCCGCCGCAGGACGTCTTTCCGAAGACGGAAAATACAGTGTCTGCCTAATCGAGGCAGGCGGAACGAATGACAATTTCCTCGTCAAAACGCCGGGTTTCATGCCGTTTCTACCCGACAAATCGAACTACCGTTTCGACACAGTTCCGCAAAAGGGTTTGAATGGCCGTTTGGGCTATCAACCTCGGGGGCGCGGGCTTGGCGGGTCGAGTGCGATCAATGCGATGGTCTATATTCGCGGCCATAAATGGGACTATGACAACTGGGCCGAAATCGGCTGCGATGGCTGGTCTTATGACGATGTGCTCCCCTATTTTAAACGCGCGGAGGGCAATGAGCGCGGTGCTGACGCCTATCATGGCGGCGATGGTCCGCTTAATGTGATGGATCAGCATTATGCCAACCCTGGGTCGAACGCATTTGTCGAGGCGGCTGCCGAATTGCAGTTACCGCGCAATGCCGATTTTAACGGGGAAAAACAGGAAGGCTTTGGCCTATATCAAGTAACGCAGAAAGGCGGCGAGCGCTGGTCCGCTGCCCGTGCCTATGTCGAGCCCGCCCGATCGCGGCCGAATTTCACCGTCCTCACCAATGCGCTGACCGAAAAGATCATCGTCGAAGATGGCCGCGCGGTTGGCGTTCAAATCCGTCAGGGTAAAAAGCGGCGGAAAATCACAGCCAAAGGCAGCGTCATTCTGTCCGCTGGCGCATTTAATTCGCCGCAGATTTTGATGCTGTCGGGTATCGGCCCAGCGGATCATCTTGCCGAGCATGGCATTGATATTGTGCAAGATCGTGCAGCCGTGGGTGAAGACCTGCAAGACCATATCGATTGTGTGCTGAGCCGCCGTACGCCTTCCAAAGAATTTCTCGGCGATTCCATGACGGGCAATTTGAAGATGCTGAAAGCGATCATTGAGCATCGCATCAAACGTAC
>CAKZNA010000129.1 GCA_937129355.1 uncultured Sphingomonadales bacterium
TGGCGGCACTGCTGGTTTACTGACCGCAATGCCTGCATGGGCGCGTGGTGCTACTAGCGGCACACTAGCGCGTAAGGGCAGTGATGTCCTTTCCGGCGAACATTTGACCATGAAAGTTGCAGACGCTGCGTTTAGAACCGGCAATCGGCGAGGCGCGGGCGTAACGGTAAATGGAACAATTCCAGGCCCATTGGTTCGCTTGCAGGAAGGGCAGAACCTTGTTGTTGATATGGTCAACAATAGCTCTGAGGGAACTTCCATCCACTGGCACGGCCTTCTCGTTCCCTTTTTGATGGATGGTGTGCCCGGTGTTACAATGACTGCGCTCGAGCCGGGGAAAACCTTCCGCTACGAATTTCCAATCAGACAATCTGGTACCTATTGGTGGCATGCTCACACGCTGCAAGAGCCACTGGGTCACTACGGCCCAATCATAATCGATCCCAAAGGACCAGAACCAGTAGAATATGACCGTGACTATGTGGTGATGCTCTCAGATTGGTCGCCCATGAGCCCCCACACGATCATGGCCAAGCTCAAAAAGGGCGAGGGCTATTTCAACTACAGCCAACGCACCATGTCAGATGACTATCCACTTTCAGCGGATGATCGCCGAATGTGGGCGAGAATGCGCATGATGCCAACCGACATTAGCGATATATCGGCTGCAACCTACACCTATCTTCTCAATGGTCATGGACCAGAAGATGGACTCGAATATCTGTTCAAAAAAGGCGAACGTGTTCGTTTGCGTTTCATCAATGGTGCCGCCGCTACATTCTTCAATATCCGTATTCCCGGATTGCCAATGACGGTGATCCAGGCTGATGGGCAAAATGTACGGCCTGTTCAAGTCGATGAATTCCAAATTGGCAACGCTGAGACCTATGATGTGATTGTCGAGCCAGGAAGCAGCGAAGCCTATTCCATCGTAGCTGAATCAATGGATCGCTCAGGCATGGGGCTTGCCACGCTTGCAAGCCGGCCCGGAGCAAAAGCGGCCATTCCTGCCCTTCGTGATGCTCCATTACTCACAATGGCTGATATGGGCATGTCCGGCCACGGCGAAGGTGGAACAGATCATTCCGCCCATGGCGGAGCCGCAGTTGGCGGCGCTGCGGCGGGCATGGACATGTCAGGCGGCATGAATATGCGCGATACGTCCAAGCTGCCGCCATCGGTTAAAGTGGGTCCCGGCGTCGATATGGTAGCAATGAACCCGGTCGATAGAATGGGTGATCCAGGCATTGGCCTCGATAAAGTTAGTCACCGTGTATTGAACTATAAGCAGCTCGTAGCTGCCAAACCTAATCCAGATGCCCGCCGTCCAACGCGGTTGAAAGAAATCCATCTAACCGGAAACATGGAACGCTATATGTGGTCCTTTGACGGTAAGAAATATTCCGCCGTGACCGATGATCCTATCCGTTTTGCCTACAACGAACGCGTTCGGGTCAAGCTGGTCAACAATACGATGATGGCGCATCCCATCCATTTGCACGGCCATTTTTTCGAGTTGGTCAACGGTGCTAAAAAAGGTAATCAGCCGCTTAAACACACGATGATTGTGCAACCAGGCAGCAGTGCACAATTTGATCTCACCGCCGATGAACCCGGCGATTGGGCTTTCCACTGCCACCTTCTCTATCACATGCACAGCGGGATGTTTCAGGTTGTCACTGTCCGGCCACTAGACGGAGACAAATCATGAAATTGATGATTGCTCTCTTTTTGTCCAGTACCCTCATTTCCACCGGTGCTCTTGCCCAAGATCATAGCAATCATGGTACTCATGCCAAACCAGCTGTGACCGATTCAGCGGAAAAACCAAAGGCTGATAACGCCAATCCGCACGCTGGCCATCAAATGGAAGGCATCAAGACGCAAGCAAAAGAACCACCAGTCAATCATGATGAAATGGATCATGGGGGCATGTCTCATGAGAGCGCCGACGAACCAGATGTTTCCAGCGATATGAAGATGGACCATAGCCAAATGGACCATAGTAATATGAACCATTCATCAGCCGATGCTGATCCCCATGCCGGGCACGTAATGCCACTAAACTTGCCTGTTAATGCGCCGCCTCCACCAGAAGCTTTTGATGGACCAACCCACGCTGCCGATCAATTTGTCGGCGAAGAAGCAATGGCTGCATCGCGTGCAGGGGTGGCACGCGCTGTTAGCGGAACTCCTCTGTTTTGGTTCCAAGGTGATCGCTTCGAATACCGCGCAAGACAAGGCGAAGACGGATATCTGTGGGATGTTCAGGGATATTTTGGCGGCGATCTTGATAAATTCTGGTTTAAAAGTGAAGGCGAAGGAAGCTTTGGCGTACCCATCGAGAGCGCTGAAGTCCAGGCCCTATACAGCAAGGCAATTGCTCCGTTTTTCGACGTTCAAGCCGGTGTCAGACAAGATTTTGCCGGACCTGATCGCACCCACGCTGTGATCGGTATTCAAGGTCTAGCGCCCTATCTGTTTGAAATTGATACCGCGCTATTTCTATCAAACAAAGGCGATTTGACCGCAAGGTTTGAAGGCGAGCTTGATCAACGAATTTCCCAGC
This sequence comes from uncultured Sphingomonadales bacterium, assembly GCA_937129355.1. Classification (GTDB taxonomy): domain Bacteria; phylum Pseudomonadota; class Alphaproteobacteria; order Sphingomonadales; family Sphingomonadaceae; genus Sphingorhabdus_B. The sequence goes on from CAKZNA010000129.1 coordinate 2,570, forward strand.
GCCTGATTTTGCAGCCCCGTGCAGAAGTTAATCTGTCAGCCCAAGATATTCCAGAACTAGGGATTGGATCTGGCCTTGATAGTTTGGAGGCCGGAGTTCGTCTTCGTTATGAGTTTTCCCGAGAATTTGCGCCCTATGTCGGCATCGAACAGGAATGGAAATTTGGTGGAAGCCGGGATTTTGCTCGTGCTGCAGGCGAAGACCCATCGGTCACCAACTATGTCGTGGGAATACGCTTCTGGTTTTGAAACAGTCGAACAATTTGATGCTCGAAGGAGGAGCAGATCATGAAACATGACAAACAGCACCCGCGCCTCGTATCGTCGACACTTGTTTATCTACTGGTCTTTGGTGCAGCCGTTCTAATCGGCGGGTATCTGATGATCCATGAACACCGCGCGCACCTGCCGGGCGGCTATTTCTTTCTCACCATTTTGCTTCTCGCCTGCGTCACCATGCATCTTTTCATGCACGGCGGCGGGCATGGTCATTCAAACGATAGAGAGGACAAATAGCCATGGAACACTCATCTTACGGCCTTTGGTTCTTGGTCTTTTTCAATTCAGCCATTTTCATCATTTTTGCGTTCAGCTTCTTCAAGCCGCAAACAAAACGCGATTGGCGATCCTTTAGCGCGTTTAGCGCTTTTCTTGTTGCGCTGTTTACAGAAATGTACGGCTTCCCGTTGACCATCTATTTTTTCGCTGGCTGGCTACAAACCAATTATCCCAATATTGATTGGTTGGCGCATGACAGCGGACATTTGCTGGAAATGATGTTTGGCTGGGAATCAAATCCGCATCTTGGACCCTTCCATATCTTGAGCTTCATATTGATTGGTGGCGGTTTCACTCTGCTTTCTGCTGCTTGGCGAGTGCTATACAAAGCACAGCGTACAGGCACACTCGCAGTTTCTGGTCCCTATGCGAGAATTCGTCATCCGCAATATGTTGGGTTCATTCTCATTATGGCCGGGTTTCTGGTTCAATGGCCAACGATCCTGACGCTCGCAATGTTTCCCATTCTCACGGTTATGTACTGGCGTCTTGCCTTGCACGAAGAGCGTGAAGTTGAGGCAGAGCTAGGTGATGTCTACCGCAAATATGCAGCAGGCGTTCCGCGCTTCATTCCTCAATTCAAACGCGAGGTCAGCACCTGAATCTGTGTTGGTCATTTACTCGAACATACTTTGAAATCGCATCAACGAGGGGATTATCAGATGCACAACTTGTCACTAATCACATTGATCTCAATTAGCCTTGCGCTGACTTCGCCTGCCGCAAGCGCGCAGGTGAACCCAGAATCTGAAACAGACCATGCGTCCAGCCATCATGGAGATGTTTCACCATCGCCAGAGGCTATATTGACATCCTACCGCAAAGCTATCGAGAGCCTTGATAGCTCAAAAATGACCAGTCTTTTTGCCGAACAATCTAAGGTCTTTGAAAACGGAAAGGATGAGGGCAGTTTCGCCAACTATCTTGCTCATCATCTTGGGCCGGAATTGGATCACGTAAGGAGTTTCACCTTCACTTCGCCTTCTGTTTCGGTAACGACGCTTGGCGATACAGCGATTGCCCATGAAAGCTATGGGTATACCATCAAGCTTGCCGATGGTCGCGTGATTGAGCGCACCGGCGTTGCAACATCGGTGCTGCGAAAGATCGGCAACGAATGGAAAATCATCCAATATCATTCATCATCTCGGGCACCAAAGAAGAACTAGATATTTGAATCTAGCTTCGGGGGGAGAGCTAAATGTCGACCAAAGTCCATATGACAGCAAGCAAGCTGCACAAATGGCTCGCATTGATAATTGGAATTCAG
>CAKZNA010000130.1 GCA_937129355.1 uncultured Sphingomonadales bacterium
ATTGCCAATATGTCGGGCGGCCAACGTCTATGCGTGGCGATTGCCCGCACTGCAACGTTTGCGCCCAAATTGACGATCATGGACGCACCGACAGCCGCCCTTGGCGTGCAGGAAACGGCACAGGTTGGAAACATCATCCGCACGCTCAAGGAGCAGGGCGAAAGCCTGATCCTTGTGTCGCACAATATGCGGCAGGTGTTCGATCTGGTCGATCGGATCGTCGTGTTCCGGCGCGGGCGCATTTGTGCCAACCTCGACATCAAGAACGGCGATTTCACCGGCGAAGATGTGGTGAGCTACATCACAGGCGCCAAAACCGGTGCGGAATACGAAGGGGTCGCATGAGAAAACTCATCGACCTTTACCACCCGTTCTTTGCTCCGGTCTGGATTCGCATCGCCGTTGTTTTGGTGCTTTTGGGCTGGGGCCTGTTCGAACTCAGCACCGGTGCTGTCCTTTGGGCGGTGATCTTCATCGGTGTTGGCGTGATATGTGCGTGGCGGTTTGCCACGATTGACTACAGCGCCATTTCAGATGACTAGGGCGTTATGGCTGTCACCCTAAAAGATGTAGCGGAATTGGCGGGCGTTTCCCGCTCTGCGGTTTCGCGCACCTTTACGGAAGGGGCCTCTGTCTCCAGCAAAACGCGCGCCAAGGTCATGACGGCCGCGCAAAAGCTCGGCTACAGCCCCAATGCGCTCGCGTCATCGCTCACCACCGGTCGGACCAAGATGATCGGTCTGGTTTCTAACAACTTCCACAATCCGATTTTTCTCGAAGTGTTCGATCTCTTCACCAAGGGGCTGCAAGACCGGGGTTTGAGACCGTTGCTGGTCAACCTCTCCGAAGAGACCGATCCGAACAATTCAGTCCAAATGCTGCGGCAATATTCCGTATTTGATGGGGCCGAAAAATGTGGATTGGGTCGTAATCAGGAAAAGCGCTGCAAACATTATCGGCACGCTTTCGAGATAAATTCCCACGGCCCCAATCATCATGATGACAATTTCGGCGGTTTTCACAAACAGGATAACGCGCCGTTTGTCGATGCTGTCCGATAACTGCCCGGCCATCGCCGAAAACAGAAAGAATGGCAGAATGAAAATCCCTGCGGCCCATGCGTTGAAGCTGGCAACAATTTTGGGATCATCATAAATCGTATAGGTGGCGAGAATAACCATCGCCATTTTGAAGAAATTGTCGTTGAATGCATTGAGAAACTGGGTGACAAATATCGGCAAGAACCGGCGTTTGTTCAGAAGCGAAAGACCGCTTTTCATGAAAATCTCTTGCCCCCAATGATGTCAGCCCGCTGCATAGCCGCGCTAGCACGCGGGGCCAAGCCCTTCTATGACAAGAATCAAATAGATGCGTGATTTTGCTTAAAAATGACGCTAGGGGTCTGGGCCATGTTAAGCCTTCCCAATATACTGACCCTGTCGCGGATCCTGGCCGTGCCGATCCTCGTCTTCCTGCTGTGGCCCAGCATGACCGATAGCGGGACGCAGCCGACGACCATCGATTATTGGCTGGCCTATGGCCTCTATTGCCTGATGGGCATTACCGATTATTTCGACGGCTATCTCGCCCGCTCGCAAGGGACGGTTTCGAAACTCGGCGTGTTCCTTGATCCTATCGCTGACAAGATCATGGTCGCGGCAGTCATCCTGCTGCTTGTCTTTACGCAGGATATTGCCGGATGGCATGTGATTGCCGCGCTCATTATCCTGATCCGCGAAATTACGGTATCGGGCCTGCGCGAATTTCTTGCGGGCCTTCAGGTTTCTGTGCCCGTATCACAGCTTGCAAAATGGAAAACCACGGCACAGCTTTTTGCTTTTGGTGGGCTGATATTGGCTGGCGCGCTGCCGCAATTTGCGTGGCTGAAAGATGCTTCGCTTGTTCTGCTTTGGATCGCCGCCGCGCTGACCGTGCTGACCGGTTGGGACTATCTGCGTGTCGGCCTGAAACACATGGACTAATCGTGATGCAGTTTGTCTATTTCGCCAGCGTTCGCGAAGCTATCGGACGCGACAGTGAAGAATTTGAATTACCTCACGATGTTGCAACCGTCACCCAATGTCTCGATTGGCTGGCAGAAAGCAGCGCGCAACATAAAACCGCATTTGCAGACCGCGCCAAACTCCGTTTCGCGCTGGATCAACAGATGGTGCAGGGCGATGCTGACATTTCGGGCGCGAAGGAATTGGCGATTTTTCCGCCTGTGACTGGCGGATGATAACGGTTCGCGTGCAAACCGAATTTTTTGACGTTGGCGCTGAACTAACGCCGCTTGAAAAACTAGGCGGCGGCGCGGTGGCAAGCTTCACCGGCATCGCAAGGCAAGACGGCGATGTGGTAGCTATCGAGCTAGAACATTTTCCCGGAATGACGGAAGCAAGTCTGCGTAAATTGGCAGAGCAGGCAACCGAACGATGGAATTTGCTGGGCGCGACCGTCATCCACCGTATAGGGCGTATCGAGGTTGGTGAATCCATAGTATTTGTAGCTACTTGTTCGGACCACCGGGCCGAAGCATTGGCCGCCTGTAGCTACCTGATAGACCGTCTAAAAACCGACGCACCATTCTGGAAGAAAGAGCACCGCGAAGATGGCCGCGCGGATTGGGTTGAAGCGAAAGCCAGCGACAATGCGCGGGCGGAGGATTGGGGCTAACCCACCCGCAATTCGCGCATCGCATCCGCCAACAACTGAAATTCTTCACGGCGCGGATTGTTGGTGCGCCAGATCAATGCGATTTCGCGGCTAGCATGGTCCGCATCCAATGGTCGTGCTTGCACTTCGGTTCCTTCAAGCAGCCCAGCTTCGACTGCCATGTTGGGGATAAGCGTTAGCCCGAGCCCATTATCGACCATCTGGATCAGCGTGTAGAGCGAGGTTCCCATCATCCGTGCGTTGGCGCGAAGTTCGGGCCGGTTGCATGCCGCGAGCGCGTGATCTTTCAAGCAATGGCCATCAACCAGCAGCAGCAATTTTTCTTCATCAATCAGGTTGGGGTCGATGCTCGCCGGCGGATCGCGCGGATCATCCTTTGGAAACGCCACTTGCAATCCATCTTCAAACAAGCTGGCCTTCTCTACATCACCACAAGCATAGGGCAACGCGAGCAGCACGCAATCGACATCACCATGGTGCAGCGCCTCACACGCATCTGCACTATTTTCTTCGCGCAGATAGAGTTTGAGATCGGGGTGGCGCTTTCGCAGCGCGGGCAATAATCTCGGCAAAAGAAATGGGGCGATCGTCGGGATCACGCTCATCCGCAAATCATCGGCTAGAGGCTTTCCGGCAGATCGCGCCATATCGGCAAGCTCCTCTGCTTCGCGCAAAATACGGTGCGCTTTGTCCACCATCTTGCGGCCAAGCGGAGTGAAGCGGACTACGCGGCGGGTGCGCTCTACTAGCGTCAATCCAAGCAAGGTTTCCAGCTCACGAATGCCAGATGAAAGCGTCGACTGCGTAACAAAGCTCGCCTCTGCTGCCTTGCCGAAATGCCCATGCT
>CAKZNA010000131.1 GCA_937129355.1 uncultured Sphingomonadales bacterium
CCTTAAAAATGTTCGTGAAGAAAATTTCATGATGCCGACATGGGTCCGCGGCGAAGAAACGGCAGAGATTGTTAGCCCCTTCCCCCAAAAAATGGTGATTGCGGCGCTTGGAAATAGCGGATCAACGGGTGAAGAAGGGCTTGAAGCGGAAGTCGCTTATTTTGCAAGCTTTGCCGATCTCGCCGCCGCTGATGCATCTCGCGTTAAAGGCAAGATCGTCTTTATCGATCACCATATGAAGCCAGCCCAGGATGGTTCATCTTATGGCTTTGCCGGACCGGGCAGATGGTTTGGTCCCAATGTTGCTGCAAAAAAGGGTGCGGCGGCAATTGCTATCCGCTCAATCGGAACTGACCGGCACCGCAATCCGCACACAGGCAATACCAACTTTGAAGAAGGCGTGACGCCGATACCGTCCGGAGCATTGACAAATCCTGACGCGGATAATCTGGTTCGGATGGTCAAGCGCGGAAAAACGGTGAAGATGCGTCTGAAGCTAACGCCTCGTAACATTGGCCAGCAAAAATCCGGTAATGTCATCGCTGAAATTCCCGGGAGCGACCCTTCGCTGCCGATTATTGTCGTCGCCTGTCATCTGGATAGCTGGGATCTGGCACCCAGTGCATTTGATGATGCCGCAGGGTGCGGAATTGTTACCGCAGCAGCTATTCACGCCACAAAGAGTAAACAGCCTTTGCGCACTATCCGCGTCCTTTGGGCGGGTGCCGAAGAAGTCGGTCTTTGGGGCGGGAAAGCTTACGGCGAGAAATACAAGAACGCGCCGCATGCTTTGGCAATGGAGTCAGATTTCGGCGCGGACAGAGTGTGGCGTATTGAATTCAAAACTGGCGCCGGACGCGATGCGCTTAAAAAACAGTTGGGTCAGGCAGTTGCGCGTTTTGGCGTATCGATTGGGCAGCAGCCAGCCAGCGGGGGAGCGGATATTCAAGGAATTATCGCCGCACAAGAACCTATGATTATCGATTTGCAACAGGATGGCTCACGCTATTTCGATTTGCATCACACACCGGACGACACGCTGGACAAAATTGATAAAGCGCAGCTTCGCCAAAATGTTGCCGTGTGGACTACGGTCCTGCAGATTACGGCCAATTATAAAGGTAAGTTGAAGCCGTGAGGGTTCTCTTTGCGCTCTCTCTTTTGCTTGGCGCCTGTTCTGGAGGCAATGACACCGCAGATTCAACAGAGCCGGTGCAATCTGAAAACCCGACAAATGCCGAAATGGAAGAAAAAGCCAAATCTATCGAAGAGGCTGCCGATGCGGCTGTTGAACTCGTGGAAGCTGAAAGCAGACAGGAAATTAAGCAATCGCGGCCTAAAATTGAAAATGCGGAAAATCAGCCGCAATAAGTTGCAGGCTATGTTTCAATGAAATGGTCGGGGAGACAAGATTCGAACTTGCGACCCCCTGTACCCAAAACAGGTGCGCTACCAGGCTGCGCCACTCCCCGACTATTTCATCATCGCTATTTATCAAAATAGCGGAAGGACTTCCATCCTCTTTTGGCATCAACCCTCTTCCGGATTTGCCCCTCACAAAAGCTGGTGGGCCCGGAGGGACTCGAACCCCCGACCTAGCCGTTATGAGCGGCCAGCTCTAACCAACTGAGCTACAGGCCCTTCAGCAAAAGACTTTGAAGAGGTTCGACTGCCGAGGCGCCCGATAGCCCAAGGATTTGGCCATGCCAAGCGCAAATATCGGAATATCGATTATTCGTGCGTTAAAGAAGCAATTTCTTCAACCGAAACAGGCCTAACGCCTCGTTTTTTGAGATGGGCATAAACCCCTTCCCACCAACCATATAACGACTCAAGATCGGTGTCGCTGCGAACATATGGGGTATGGCCCACCGCCAAAGATGGTGAATGAAACGAGAAATTCAATACTGGAATGCCTTCTTCCAACGCCCGATCTATACCGATAAGCGCTTTTTCCAGCGGTATTCCTTCCGGTGTAAGTGCAATCCTTTCGACCAGACCAGCCCGCGCCATAATCGCTCGCGAAGTATCCGATGCAAACATTCGTGAAAATAGAGTATCCCCTGCCCCGCGCATTCCACCAGCAAAAACCGTCGTTACCGGCAGTTCCATCAAATCGTCGTCAATCCAATAAGGGTTTAGAGGTTCGCGGGTATAATCAGGTCCGCCCTGCGCAACATATTCAAATCGCGATCGTACCGAAGTATCGATTCGTATTCCCAAATCTTTCAATATCGCGGCGGTGTCGGCACCCGCCCCATAACGACCGGCGCGATATATGTCGGGTTGAATATCAAATTTTTTTGATATGGCATTTGTTAAATTGGTAAGTTTTGCTCGTTCAAGTTCCGGCGGGAGATTACACGCGTAACTATTGTGGGTGTTCACCTCCTCGCTAAATGGCGGGTTCACCCATGGGTGCAGTTGAACGCCCACGGACGCTGTATTTCGATCGACATAGTCTTTTAGAAGCTCACCGGCTCTTTGGTCTTGAACAATCGGCCAATCGATCAAATAAGCTGGCTTTACACCATGTGCTTCGCAATGATCTTGAAATCGCGGCACAGACTTAACATGCTTCAGCCCATGCTGGTCGCGAGTGAACGGACCATCCCAATCAAATTCTTCTTCCATATCGACTGTAACGAGGAAGCGAGGTCCGCCTAGAGGCGAAACATCGACGGGTTGTCCCTTGGCATGCTGCGACGAGACGTCATTTTTGATTGCCTCGCTCGCCTGTTGCATTGCCAAACTACCTTTCTGTGCCCCTTGACCAGGAGCTGTTCTTGCTCGCTGCAGGTAGGGTCAGTAGCAGCCTTTCATTGTCAAAGCGTAAATCCCCTTGAACACTTCGCGCTAGATTGCGCACTAACCGTAATGAAAAGCCCAATCCCAGCAGCGGAGCGTGGTCACCGTCGTCAATTGATCCCGGCCCGGAACCCAGCAATTCTTCTTCATTCATCGATTGCAATTTTTCGGGAAGTGCCAGGATAAAATGATTGGTTGGAAGTCCGCTTACATCCGTATGGAAGCGGCCAGCCAGCTCTTCTCTTCGATTACAGCCGATTATTACCGCTGATAGCAACCTTGAGAATATACGTTCGGTGAGTTCACCTTCGGTTGCGAATGGACGAACAGGGTCAGCCCTCGCCAAATTCAACGTGACGCATAAATTTTCACTCAATCCCGAAAGCCGTTCAGCTAAGCGGTCTGTAAGCCAATCACATTCAGTCTGCCCGGGGTCACTTACAAAATGACCACTTTCCATTTTGCTGGCTGTTGCCAGGTCATCAAATCCCGCAAGAAGCCGGCTTGCATCGGCCAAAATACTATCTGCCAACACACGGTAGTCATGAGATACCGGGCCGAAAAGCTGCTGCTCAATTATTTCTGAAAAACCGATGATCGCGCCCAAAGGCGTTCTGAGTTCGTGGACCAATTGTTGCAGTCGTTCACCGTCTTGAGCATTTGCCGCCTCAATTTTGGGACTTTCCGCAATTGTAGGTCGGCGCAATATCCCCCGATACCCACGAAACCTGCCGCTCTTGGCGTCAAAGAAAGGCGCCGCGTTGATGCGCCAATCACCGTCAATCAATGGCGATCCCATTAAATGCATCCTTGCATTTTCTAGCGGCATTCTTTGTCGAAATGCAGATGCGCCATATCCATCCGGGCCGGGTCCGTAGTCAAATGCCGGTTCGGCAATGCTTGTTCCGATAACGGCTCCTTCGGGAACACCTTCTACCCAACATACTGTGCCTGCATCATCGGTTTCGAACCGGATTTCGTAGATTGTTTCTTTTGGCTTGCCTTCGCGGCCGTCAAACGGAAGCTGCGGCGCAACTTTGCCTTCCCGGTCGCGGCGAAGTTTTTCAATCTTCTCAACGATTTTTCCGATTTTTGTTGATGCTGGTTTGGCAGGTTCCTCTTTTGATCTGTGCAACTTATCCTGATCGGCAAACTGCTCGCTACTTTTCGCTGCTGGATATGGAAGGACAAAGTCGGCGGCAGCCCATATTGCAAGGGCTTTACTCGCGCGGACGCCGAGATCACTTCTATTTCGAAGGAAGCCGCGGGCACGCACGGGAAGATGCGGAACTAGGTCCGCCCATTCGCTATCTGTCAATTTTGCGCCAGCAATGGCCGACCCGGCGATGGCTGGTTCGTCTGCAGATAATAGCTGGATCAAAGGTGCGCTTTTGATGCGCCCGAATAGATTGTTGACTGAAGAAAGCCTATCTTCAGCTTTTGTACTTGAAATCAATGACCTGGCTTGCTTCAAGCCCTTGGCAACTTCGCTTACGTCAAACTTTCCGGGGTCTTGCGCCAAGATATCAATCAATTGGCGCCACTGCGTTGAAGCAGCCATTCCGTCACCAGCCGCATTGCGCAGCGCGGTTTCGAGGCGATCGTCAAAGCGCAAATCGGGGACTTTCCAGCTAGCTGTTAACTTTTTGTTTCCCAATTTTGATAAGCCCAGATGCCCGATTACGGAAGGTACAAATTCTTCACGTCACACTATGGGACAATTGCAATTCGTTATAACATAATTATAAGGATGGCGAACAATCTAGACGGAAATAACATTCTTATGGCAAATTTAAACCTTGATACGATAGATATGAAGCTGTTGGCTGCATTGCAGAAGAACGGACGCGTAACAAACGTCGATCTCGCGGCAAAAGTCGGCCTTACTGCTCCGCCATGTTTGCGTAGAATGCGTGCATTGGAAGAATCAGGAATTATTCGGTCTTATCACGCGGACGTAGATTCGGTTTCGCTCGGTTATACCATCACGGTTTTTGCTATGGTAAGTTTGAAAAGCCAGGCTGAGGAGGATCTGCGGATATTTGAGGAACATGTCGCATCGATCCCAGAGATTCGGGAATGTCATATGTTGAATGGTGAAATCGATTTTATCTTGAAGATAGTTTCCAAAGATCTTCAGGCATTTCAGGAATTGCTCACATCACAGCTGACGTCTGCGCCGAATGTGACCAGCGTAAAAACTTCGCTTACAATACGAACGACCAAGGATGACCCCGGCGTTCCGATCGAGCTGTAGATCGAAAGGCCTCAAGGCCAATCGATCTATAGTCCTAGAAATCTCTATGCCGCTTTAACTCTCTGTATCAAGGAACAAATTCCAATATTCCACTAAGCTTTTGGTCTTAGGGTTTGTGAGCTTTGCAAATTCAGCTTTTGCACCAGCTTTATCTCCGCTAGCAATTTTAGCCCGGGCCAGATCAAGCCTAACCTTGTCTGATTGGTCGACACCGTCGCGCCCAGCAATGTTTCCTTTTTGCAACGCTAGTTCATACATTTTGATTGCGCGCGCATGTTGGCCCGTTGATGCCAAATTATCGCCTGCGATCATTGCCAAAAACCCCTTAGGGCTGTTCGCTGCGTCTTTCTCGTCAGCAGATAATTTTGCGTTTATTTCCCTGGCATTGCGCTTTGCTTCGGAATATAATTCCGAAAATGAAATGTCAGTTTTGGAAATGATTCCAGACGCAAAGCCTTCATCAAAAGTAGCGATCACCTCGCTGGGGAACCTCGCTCCAAATTCTGCATAGTCCGCAAATAGTGAAGGAAAGCGCATATTATCGGTAACTCTCAACAACCTCAAATAGTTGATGTTAAGAAGGGAGTCAGTATAGGCGTCTTTGCGCAACGGTGAAATTGCATTATACCAATTGTTTCGCTTAGTTGACTGCCAAGCTTCCGAAACTGCTTGCCCAGCGGCCGTTTGCGCGTCAATCGCTTTATTCGTCCACAAAATCGCGTTTTTGTGGTCATTGATCCGGCTAAAAGCTAGTCCGGCGTTGAAGGCCAGGGAGTGATTCGCCCCGCTGCTCCGATAGAGTTCTTGGAAATGAGTAGCGGCGAGTTGATAGTCTTTAAGCTCGTTAAAAGCGAGCAGTGCCAGTTCACTTCGAAAAGTTGTTAAGGTTTTAGGCGGCGTAACCGGGTTTGCTATGAGCTCTTTCAAAGATTGCACCTGCGCGCTAACATCCTTTGACTTTCTTGCAGCAATAAACTGATATCTAGAAGTAAAATATTGATCTGCCTCAGTTTTTGATGCTTCCTTCAATATCTGAATAGAGGATTTAATTGCCTGGGGCTCTCCAGCTTCAAGCGCAGCGGCAGCACCTCCATAAACCTTCGCATAACCTTTACTTGCCTTGGGCTCTGCATTGGCATCATCACCCTTTTTGTCTTTTTTGCCTTTCTTCTTTTGAGCATAGGCCTCTGTGGGCACAGCAGAAGCTGCCACAATCGATGCGGTACCAATGAGCAACGCAGCCGTCGCAGATGATAAAAACTTCATAAATTCCTCCGAAATGTCCCGCATTTTTAATAACGGGTCGTTCATGGTTGACTTTGCGCATAGCCAAAGTCGTTGCTTATGGGCAAGGTTATAGTAGGTCTTTGCTGAATTTGGGTTGAATATCCCTAGCATATTATGGGCATTCCTCGCTAAGAATGTATATTCTTGTAACGACTTATCGCTATTGACATAAGCTTTTAGGGAATAGCCCAAATTCTGTGAAAATGTTGGTGTTACGGAACGGAAAACTCTCTGCTTGGAGTGGTCGAGGAACTATGGCCTGAATATCTCGGGAAACAAGGCTGTGGATATGTTGTAGAAAAGGTCCATTCTCTCCCCAAATCGCTGGTTTTAGTGGCTATAATCGTTTAAGTTAAAAACTCGCATTTTAAACAAAGGAAACGCGCCACGTGAGCGACGACCAAATTCCAGCCGACCCGTCCGATATAGCGCCGATCGATATCGTCGATGAAATGAAGTCGAGTTATCTCGATTATGCCATGTCGGTCATTGTTTCTCGCGCACTTCCGGATGTTCGTGATGGTTTGAAACCGGTGCATCGCCGGATATTATTTGCGAGTAAAGAAGGCGGTTTTGTTGCCGGACGTGCTTACCGTAAATCCGCCAAAATCGTTGGTGACGTGATGGGTAACTATCACCCGCACGGTGATAGCGCGATTTACGATGCATTGGCCCGCATGACGCAGGACTGGTCAATGCGGGTTCCGTTGGTCGATGGCCAAGGTAACTTTGGCTCGATGGACCCGGATCCGCCGGCATCGATGCGTTACACGGAAGCTCGTCTTGCAAAGGTTGCGAATAACCTGCTCGATGACCTCGACAAAGATACGGTAGATTTTCAGCCCAATTATGACGGCAGCCTTGAAGAACCGCAGGTTCTCCCTGCCCGCTTCCCCAACCTGCTCGTCAACGGTGCAGGCGGCATTGCAGTCGGAATGGCAACCAATATTCCGCCCCACAACCTAGGCGAAGTGATCGATGCCAGTCTTGCTTATATCGATAATCCAGCGATTTCGATTGATGAGCTTATCGAGATAGTTCCTGCACCAGATTTTCCTACCGGTCCGCTAATTATGGGGCGGGGCGGAGCGAGGGCGGCCTACCGCGACGGTAAGGGCTCCATCATGATGCGGGCGCGGCATGAGATCGAAGAAGGTCGCGGTGACAAGCAATCGATTGTGCTGACATCGATACCGTTTCAAGTTGGCAAATCCGGCCTTGTCGAGAAGATTGCCGATGCCGCGAAAGAAAAGCGCATCGATGGCGTTTCGGATATTCGCGATGAATCGAGCCGCAAAGGCGTGCGCGTCGTCATCGACCTGAAACGTGATGCAACACCTGATGTGGTGCTGAATCAGCTTTGGCGCCACACACCCGCACAGTCGAGCTTTCCGGCCAATATGCTTGCGATACGCGGCGGCCGCCCAGAAGTTCTAACTCTGCGCGACATTATCGAGGCATTTGTCCGGTTTCGCGAAGAAGTCATCACGCGGCGCACCAAATATGAGCTTAACAAGGCTCGCGACCGCGCGCATATCTTGCTTGGTCTCGTCGTTGCCGTCAGCAATATGGACGAGGTTGTCCGCATCATTCGCGGTTCGGCCAGTCCGGTGGAAGCGCGGGCCTCCCTGCTTGCACGGGAATGGCCGATTGCGGAAATTGCACCCTATATCAAACTGGTCGAGGCCATTGAGACAGAAGTTGATGGCGATAGCTACAAGCTGTCGGAAACACAGGTTCGCGCCATTCTGGAGCTTCGCTTGCACCGTTTGACGGCGCTTGGGCGTGATGAAATTGGCAAGGAATTAAAAGAGCTTGCAGTTGATATTGAAGGGTATCTCGAAATATTGGGCGACCGCGTAAAACTATATGCAGTGATGCGTGAAGAGCTGGAAGAGATCAGGTCTGAATTCGCAACCCCTCGCCTATGTGAAATTACCGCTGCCTGGGATGGTCTTGATGATGAAGACCTTATGGAACGCGAAGATATGGTCGTTACCGTCACGCATGGCGGATATATCAAGCGCACACCGCTTGAGACGTTTCGCGCGCAAAGGCGCGGCGGTAAAGGCCGGGCCGGCATGGCGACCAAAGACGAGGATGTTGTCACTGAACTGTTCGTGACTTCTACACACACGCCAGTTCTATTCTTCTCTACGCATGGCAAAGTGTATCGCCTGAAAGTTTGGAAGCTCCCGGAAGGCGGGCCGCAAACAAAGGGTCGTCCGATGGTCAACCTTCTGCCCCTCGCCGATGGAGAGGTTGTTTCAACCGTTCTTCCGTTGCCCGAGGACGAGGCAACTTGGAGCGATCTGCATGTTATGTTCGCGACCGCCAAAGGCAGCGCGCGGCGTAACAGCATGGATAGCTTCACCAACGTGCCTTCTAACGGCAAATTTGCGATGAAATTTGCCGATGATAGTGATGACCGCTTGATAGGCGTAGAGCTTTTATCGGATGGCGATGACGTTTTGCTATCCACGAAAAACGGCAAGGCAATACGCTTTGCCGGTGATGCGGTTCGCTCATTCCAAAGCCGCACGTCGAACGGCGTGCGCGGAATTCTGTTGAAAGGTGACGATGAAGTCATCTCCCTTTCCGTCCTTCGCGGCTTTGACGCATCAACCGAAGAGCGTGACCAGTATCTGAAAGCTGCGCCCTGGAAAGAAAATGACAATGTCTCTGAACTGAGCGAAGAACGCGTTGCCGAATTTGCCGAGAGCGAGGATTTCATCCTCACTGTATGCGCGAATGGATATGGCAAGCGCTCCAGTGCTTTCGAATACCGCCAGTCAGGCCGCGGCGGCCAAGGTATCTTGAATATCGACAATATCGAACGCAACGGCACGGTAGTTGCCAGCTTCCCCGCGACCGATAGCGAGCAGATCATGCTGGTGACCGATCAAGCCAAGCTCATCCGGATGAAAGTCGCGGATATGCGGGTTATCGGCCGCAACTCGGCGGGTGTTAAGCTATTCGATGTGGCCAAAGGCGAAACCGTAGTCGGCGCTGCCCGTATCGATGAGGGCGAAGATTCCGGAGAGGATGAAGCGGAAGGTGAGGAAGGCGCGAGCACAGAACCAGCGGCGGAGGCTCCGGAACCAAGCGGTGATTGAGGTTAAGCCATCTGGTCAAGCATGCGGTGCTGAAGTTAGCGGAATTGATCTGACAAAGCCGCTCGATAACGCACAAATGGCGGCCATTCGCGATGCTTGGTTAGAACATCATGTTCTCAGCTTTCCAAATCAAGCATTGGACGATGACGGGCTTGAACGGTTTTCGCGCTATTTTGGTGATTTCGGTGTTGATCCGTTTTTCAATCCGATTGCTGGCCGTAAAAATATCGCTGCAATCTTGCGTGAAGCAGATGAAACGTCGCCATTATTCGCAGAAAACTGGCATAGCGATTGGAGTTTTCAAGCCCATCCGCCCGCTGGCACCTGCCTGATGGCAGTCGATATTCCTCCTGTTGGCGGAGATACCCTGTTTGCCAATCAGCATAAGGCATTTGATGCGATGCCGCCCGAAATGCGGGAGCGTTTCGAGGGGGTGACCGCGATTCATAGTGCAAAAATGGCTTATGCACCCGATGGCGCTTATGGCGAAGCTGACGAGGAAGGCCGCAGCATGGATATCCGGCCCGATGAATCCGCGCGCGAAACACAGACACACCCGCTTGTCCGCCCGCATCCTGAAACTGGCAAGCTCGGACTGTTTAGCTGCATGGGCTACATTATCGGGTTTGAAGGCTTGTCACAGGAAGAAGCGCTTCCGCTACTCACAGAGCTTTACGCATGGCAGAGCAAAGACGAATTTGTCTATCGCCATAAATGGAAACCCGATATGCTGATAATGTGGGATAACCGGTCCGTATTGCACAAGGCAACTGGCGGATATGAAGGACATCGCCGTGAGCTTCATCGCACAACGATTGCTGCGTATAGCGGTTAGACTATTTCAGTAGCGGCCGATTTTTTGACCAGCGTTTGAACAAGCCCTGTGGCGATCATCACCATCCCGATATAATAGAGATACCAAATTGCCGGATTTATCAGCGGGCTAGAAACCCACTGCCCTTCGCGCGTAAAAATCAACAAATCAGATATTACAAACAGCATAGCGCCAATACCAACACGGTACCGCGGAAAGCTGCTGGTCCATGCCATAGCCGCCATCAATGACAGCAAAAGGGTATATCCCGCCGCCAAATTTCCGGCGAGGAAATAAGCTATCAACGGTGCTGCAATCAAAACGGTAAGGGCCAGAAGCTTTTGACTAAACGCAGTCTGTTCGCGTCGATGCCGGCTATAAAACCATATCGCTACCAGATGTGAAATGCCAAATGCGGTGCCGCCTGCCTCTAGGCTAAGTTCAACGAGCCCATCTCCCAAAGAACAAAGTGCTAGAATAATCGCTATCACTAGGAACTCACCTGAATGATGCTTACGCAGCGCATATGGAACCAACAACGCTAGCGGCAACATTTTCCAAATGATCGCGTAAATGCCCTCGACAGGAAAAAATGAAATGGCCGGATAGCTGAAGCCAAATGCCAAACTGGCAAGAAGCCATGGCCGTTTATGTGCTAGATCCTGTGTCACCCCTGCCCCGATTTCTCTCTTGTTCAATTTGGCGCGAAATTTACGCGCCCTACTTCCTTGACGGAAGAACCCGAACGTCTGCCTTCCACCAATTCATAACCCATAAGCGCAAAGACACGATTTCCCAAGAATATTGGACGGGCATTCCCGTACCAATCAACGCAGGATGCTTGGCAGCCATCATCCTTCGCATTTTTGGCAAGAGCCTCTAGTTCTCCGGCAAGGCGGAATTTTCCATCTCGCCGTCCTAAAAAGACAATCGCGGAGCCATTGCCAAGGAAGCGTTTAACCGTACGCCCAAGCTCACGCGACACCGGAAGCCCCAACGGCCCGTGGGCACCGCCATGCCGGCTTGGCTGGTAGAAAAAGGCGTGACTCCGGTTTTCACCTTCCGTTGCCGCAGGAAGTTTATTTGTTTATGCTCATGAAGCAAAAGGCGTTTTAATCAATTACCCTTCTCAAGAGGAACTAACAAACAAACTCTTTACTCAAATTTAAACGCACTACTTTCTAATTACAATCTCTTATATAGCATCCTTTTTGGTTGTAAAATCGTAATAATTGTAGTTTCTTTGTAGTCTAGATGAGAATTAAAGATAGCATTCAATTTGTAAAGAAACTTCGTCCAAATAAGATTTGGAATGCTAGTAAAGTAATTGCTTCTTTTTACCTGTCTAGTTTATTAGGAAAACCCATCCAATGGGGTTTGCCTTTCAATATTTCTATTGAGCCAACAACTTCTTGTAATTTAGGCTGCCCAGAATGTCCAAGTGGATTAAAATCTTTTACTCGAAAC
>CAKZNA010000132.1 GCA_937129355.1 uncultured Sphingomonadales bacterium
CGGGCAACCGCGACGCGCTGTTGTTCGCCGCCTGAAAGCTTCGACGGACGGTGCTCCAGCCTTTCGGATAGACCAAGCTGACCGAGCAGATATTCAGCTCGCGCCTGTGCCTCGGCATGGCTTGCGCCGTTAATCAATTGCGGCAGCGTCACATTCTCGGCGGCGTTGAAATCAGGCAGCAGATGGTGAAACTGATAGACAAAGCCGAGCTTCTCACACCGTATTTCGGTGAGGCGGTCTTTGCCAAGGTTCGCCGCTTCTTCGCCATCGATAGTGATGCTTCCGCCAAATCCGCCTTCCAGCAACCCGAGCGCTTGTAGCAAGGTCGACTTACCGGTTCCGGACGGCCCAAGAAGCGCCACCAATTCTCCGGATTGAATTTCCAAATCCACACCGCGCAGGACATTAATCGTCACATCGCCTTGCTCAAAGCTTCGGCTAACATTCTTAAGGGATGCTATAATGTCATTCATAGCGCAGTACCTGCACAGGATCGGTGCTTGCAGCCTTAAAGGCCGGATAGAGCGTTGCAAGGAAGCTGAACAATAGCGACAACAGCACGATCGCGAGCACCTCCATCGGATCGGTACGCGAGGGCAGTTCTGTCAGGAACCGAATTTTGGGATCCCATAGCTCGATACCCGTCAACCACTGTATTCCTACAACGACAGATTGCCGGAAAAACAGGAATATTGCGCCCAAGATAAGGCCGGCAACTGTCCCGGCAGCACCAATCAGCAAACCTACGGTAATAAATATCCGCAGCAAAGACTTCCTCGTAGCGCCCATCGTGCGCAAAATTGCAATATCTCGTGTTTTTGCGCGAACAAGCATGATCAGCGACGAGAGAATGTTAAACACCGCGATTACCACCATTATCGAAAGCACAACAAACATCGCGACACGTTCGACTGCCAGCGCCTCAAACAGCGACGCATTCAAATTTTTCCAGTCAACGATCAACCCTCTATTGTCGATTTTCGGTAGCAGCGGCGCCAGGATTTCATTCACATTGTCGGGATCGTCGGTGGTTACTTCGATCATTCCGATATCATCGCCGAGCAGCAGCAAAAGCTGCGCATCTGCCATTGGCATCACCACAAAAGCTTTGTCATAATCATAGATGCCGATTTCAAAAACCGCGGCAACTTGATAGGATATTTCCCGCGGCACAGTACCAAACGGAGTGGTTCTTCCGGCAGGATTTACAATCGTTATCCGTTGCCCCGGCGACACGCCCAGATTGGTGGCGAGCCCGCTGCCGATAGCAACATATTGTGCTTCATCTTCCGCAAAGCCCGGCGGTGCTTGGGCATCAAAACCGGGCGGCGTAATTAACTCGCCATTTTCATCCAGATCTTCGCCTTCTGGCACTTCTGCAACACCCGAAAGCCCCTTGTTACGTTTCAGTAAGTTAATGTCGCCCGCGATTACTTTTTCACTGAGGCCGCCTTTGCCGATAATCTCGTCCATCTCCATCCCGCGCAGCAGGATCGCCTCCACTCTGCCATCATAGGTTGTGAGTAACGGTTGTTCGATAAGCGGTGACGCCTCTGTCACGCCTGGCGTATCGCGCGTTTCTTTAAGGATATCGCGCCAATCAGAAAGCCGGCCACCATATCCCTGTACGATAGCATGCCCGTTCAGCCCGACGATTTTGTCAAATAGCTCGGCTCGAAAGCCGTTCATAACGCTCATAACAATAATAAGCGCAGCAACACCCAGCATAACCGCAACAAGGCTGATGCTTGCGACCAGAAAGATAAAGCCTTCGCCCTTGCCGGGAAGCAGGTAACGCTTTGCTACCATGCGCTCGTAACGAGAAAGGATCATAGGTGAAATTATTTCCGGCGATTGCTGATAATCGCGCTTCTATGGCGCGCCGCTATATCATGCAAGCATCTATGTCGGGGTTGAACTTCTGTTGCCAGAAAACAACAGCCGCGTGCAAATGCGCCCAAATGATGACGGTATAAATTGCAATCGGAACGGGATTCGCGAATGACGCGTCTCGAGCTTAAAGGTCTGCAAAATATGTGGCCAATGGTTCAGGGGGTCTGATCCCGGGCAATGATCCGGAAACAGGTCAGCAAAACACAAACTGCAAACCGTCCGGCATTCCCGGGCGGTTTTCTTTTGCCCCTCTTGAAAACAGCTTTCGTCCTTCCCAAATCACTCCAGTAAGACGCCGAACGCGGGTCTTGCGTATTAACCGAAGTGCCGAATTATCGGGCTTCAAACTTAAACAGATTGCTCAATGGAGAATTTGATATGAACCGTTTTGATTTTACCCCTTATCGCCGCACAACCGTTGGTTTTGATCGCTTGTTCGATCTGCTTGAAAATTCAAGCCGCGCCACACAGAATGAAAATTATCCCCCGTTTAACATCGAGCGCTTTTCCGATAATGAATATCGGATCACTGTCGCCGTGGCGGGATTCCGGCCCGAAGAAATCGATATTACCGCGCAGCAAAACATGCTCGTCGTGATTGGGAACAAGGATGCTGAAGGTAACGATAACCGCGACTTTATGCATATGGGAATCGCCAACCGCAACTTTGAACGGCGCTTTCAGCTTGCCGACCATGTCCATGTGACCGACGCCGACATGTCGGATGGCCTTCTCAATATTTCGCTCCTACGCGAAATTCCCGAAGCGCTGAAACCACGTAAGATTGAGATTGGCAATGCAGCATCAACCACTGTGATCGAAGACGCATCGAAGAAGAAGCCGAAAAAGAAGTCAGCGTAAACAATTAAGAAATTTGTAGAAAACAAAGTTCGGGGCGGCCGTGGGTATGGCCGCCCCGGGCACTAAACTGCGCCCTCTCATGCTAAATCAACCCGGGTCGCATATGGGCCGACATTCGCATGAAGCTCTTTAAAGTAGAGCCCTATAGAGTAGTTTACAGAAATTTACTAGTCGTTTGGCGGAGAAACGCGCGCTTCCGTCAGACCAACCGACTTTGATCCAATGCAGCTTTAATAAAGCTGGCGAATAATGGATGCGGATCAAAGGGGCGTGATTTTAGCTCTGGATGGAATTGAACGCCGATAAACCATGGATGGTCTGGCCGTTCTACTATTTCCGGCAACGCGCCATCCGGTGACATTCCGGAGAAGAGCAATCCGCCCTGTTCAAGCTTTTCAATATAGTTCGAATTGACCTCGTAACGATGCCGGTGCCGCTCGGATATCTTCACGTCATCATAAACAGCCGCCACATGGCTGTTCGCCGCCAACCTCGCTTCATATGCCCCAAGCCGCATGGTTCCGCCGAGATCGCCATCAGCACCGCGTTTCTCGAGGCCTTCCTTGGTCATCCACTCGGTAATCATACCAACGATTGGTTCCTTGGTATCTCCAAATTCCGTGGTTGACGCGCTGGCTATACCCGCCACATTTCTAGCGCCTTCAACACAGGCCATTTGCATGCCCAAACAGATACCGAAGAATGGCACATTATGTTCGCGCGCAAATTTTACGCTGCTGATCTTGCCTTCGCTTCCGCGCTCACCAAATCCGCCAGGAACCAGGATTGCGTGCAAAGGCTCAAGATCTTCGGCGAGCTCTTCTTCATTTTCAAAGACCTCGGCATCCAGCCATTTGATATTGACCTTCACACGGTTTGCCATGCCGCCATGGACCAATGCCTCGTGAAGCGACTTATACGCATCTTGCAAGCCGACATATTTGCCGACAACGCCAATAGTTACTTCGCCTTCGGGATTGTTATAGCGATCAACGATATCATCCCAACGTGACAGCTCGGGTTCTTTGGCATCGTCGATCCCGAATGCCCGCAACACCTCGTTATCAAGCCCTTCACCATGATATTGCAGGGGAACAGCATAGATGCTTTCCGCGTCCAACGCCTGAATAACCGCTTGCTTGCGGACGTTACAAAATGCAGCAATCTTCGCACGCTCGGTTTCGGGAAGCGGATGCTCACAGCGGCAGAGCAACAGGTCAGGCTGAATACCCAGCGACGTTAGCTCGCGCACGCTATGCTGTGTTGGTTTGGTTTTAAGCTCGCCAGCCGCCGCGATATAGGGAACGAGCGTGACATGAATGGAAAGCGTCTGTTCGGGCTCCAGATCGTTCCGCAACTGCCGAATCGCTTCCATAAATGGCAGCGATTCAATATCGCCGACTGTCCCACCAATTTCGCATAAAACAAAATCAAGATCGTCAGTATCGGCCAGCGCAAATTCTTTGATCGCATCAGTCACATGCGGAATCACCTGAACCGTCGCGCCCAGATAATCACCGCGGCGTTCTTTCTGGATTATATTTTGATAGATTCGGCCCGATGTTATATTGTCAGATTGTTTCGCTGAAACACCCGTAAACCGTTCATAATGGCCAAGATCAAGGTCGGTTTCTGCTCCGTCGTCGGTGACATAAACCTCGCCATGTTGATAGGGCGACATCGTGCCTGGATCGACATTCAGATAAGGATCGAATTTACGAATGCGCACGCGGTAACCGCGTGACTGAAGCAACGCTGCGAGCGATGCTGCCATGAGACCTTTGCCGAGCGAGGAGACCACGCCGCCGGTGATAAAAATGAACCGCGCCATGGGAGTGAAGGCTTAGACTGCCTTCGCTGCAAATGACAAGATGGCGAATCTATAAAAGTGAAATTTTTCTGTGCAAAAGAATTTGCTGCGCCGAAAATACACAAAAAAAGGGGGAAGCTATTAACCTCCCCCTCATTCGATATTCGATTTGGTAGAAATGCTATTCGACCGGTATTTCTCCGCCGGTAGGCGCTGGTGCCGCTGCATTCGCATCAGCATTGGCAGCATCCGGTCCAGCAGCAGGATCCACTGGCGTATCGGGAGCAACAACAGGAGCTTTCGTGCGCTCTAGGCTGTTATCTAATGTGCTCGTGGAATTTTCCTGAGCCGCCACAAATGCAAGGCTGATCGACAATAATACAAACAATGTCGCTAGGACAGCCGTCGCGCGAGTCATAAAGTCGGCTGCTCCGCGCGCGGACATTAGACCGCCGGGGCTACCGCCCATACCAAGCCCGCCGCCTTCGCTGCGCTGCATCAGGATAGTGCCGACCAACGCAGCAGCGATAATGCCTTGAACAACGATAAGAAAATGAAAAAGACCCATGATATTTCCTGAAAAAATTTGCGGAGATCAGCCCCGCTTCGCCTGCCACATAGCGATTGCCATTCACTTGTTCAATGGCCCTGCCGCTATGACATTTCTTATTTGGTAGAAGCGGCTTGCAAAATCGGTGCGAATTTTTCCGCCGAGAGGCTCGCACCGCCGATCAAGCCGCCATCGACATTGTCGATTGCCAGCAACTCATCTGCATTTCCGCCATTCATCGATCCGCCATAAAGAATCCGAACGCCCGATGCGGCATCGCCCAGCATAGCCGTCAGCTTGCTGCGTATTGCCGCATGCATCGCGCGCACATCATCGCTCGACGGCACCCGGCCTGTCCCAATCGCCCAGACCGGTTCGTAGGCAACACTGATGCCATCTGTGCCGAGGTCACCCGGAACAGACGCTTCAATCTGTCCAAGAACAACCTCTTCTGCTTTTCCCGCATCGCGCTCGGCTTCGGTTTCACCCACGCAAATAATGACATCTAATCCGGCAGCTCTGGTTGCACGCGCCTTTCCATTGACGTCTGCATTGCTCTCGCCCTGGTCAGCGCGGCGTTCGCTATGGCCGACAATTGTCATTGTAGCGCCCACGTCTTTTAACATGCCAGCAGAAACGCAGCCGGTATGCGCGCCGCTTTCATTCATGTGACAGTCCTGGCCACCAATCGCCAATATCGGAAACTGCGCCACGGCAACACCGATCAATGTCGCGGGAAGGCATAGGCCGCAATCCACAGCCTCCATGCCCTCAGCCACGTCAGCTATATTACCAATCGCTTCCAAATCGGCCAAAGTGCCGTTCATTTTCCAGTTTCCGACAATCAATTTGCGCATTCTATTTCCCTTGGCTGACTTTGCTATCTTCGCTGCCTATTTCCACTCGCCCGCTAGCAGGCTGTATGCAATTTGCCAATTGTTCCCTCTTCCGCTTGATTGACGCACGCTTGCTGCCTAAAGCAACCGCTGTAACGCAACACGCGCTCTATCGCATACAAGGCAAGTTTCTATGATTTCATTCTTTCGCAGACTTTTTGGCACGAAAATCGGCGCTATGCTGGCATTGGCCTTTGTGGTTTTGATCGGCATTGCCTTTGCTTTGAGCGATGTCACGGGTTCGGGCAACTTTGGCGGAGTATCTGCCGCAAATGTAGCAAAAGTCGGCAAAGAGAATATCGCAGTTAGCGAGCTTGAAAATAGCCTTCAAAACAGACTTCGGGGCGAGCGCCAAAATAATCCTACGCTTGATATGGGGCGTTTCATTGCCGGCGGCGGGCTCGACAGCACACTTGGCCAAATTGTCAACAGATATGCGATCGCTATGTTTGGCGAAAAATATGGCCTTGGTGTTTCCGGCAGACTTGTTGATTCAGAGATAAATCAAATTCCGCAATCCAAGGGACTTGATGGCGAATATGATCCAGCTGCTTTTCAGGCATTCTTGCGCGGTATTGGTTTGACCGAAAAGATGGTCCGGCGCGATATGACCCAAAATCTCTTCGCAAAGCAGGTGCTGTCGACGACGGTCAAGGGCGCGAATGCCCCAGGAACGCTGGTGCTGCCCTATGCGTCATTGATGCTTGAAAAGCGTACCGGCCAATTGGCGGCGGTCCCGTCGGTTGTTTTCCTTCCCAAGGAACCACCAAGCGAAGCCGTGCTGGCGAAACATTATAAAGATAACGCAGTTAAATTCACGATCCCTGAAAAGCGCGCGATTAGCTATGCACTGTTTGACAAGGATGCGGTTGCCGCGAAAGCAAAGCCAACAGAAGCCGATATTGCAGCCTTTTATAAGGAGAATGCTTCGGACTATGCGAAATCGGAAAGCCGGAATTTAACGCAGGTTATTGTTCCAACCGAAGCTGGCGCGAAAGCGCTCGCGGCTAAAGTAGCAGGCGGTAAAACTTTGGCCTCAGCCGCCAACGAAATTAGCCTTTCGGTTACGAGCAGCGAAGACGTTACAAAAACCGCCTTAACATCATCCGCTTCCAAAGCGGTTGCAGATGCCGTGTTTGCGGCAGGTTCCGGCGCTGTAGCGAAACCGGCAAAAGGCGACCTTGGCTGGCATGTGGTAAAGGTCGAAAAAGTTGCGTCTATTCCAGCACGCACGCTTGCTCAAGTATCCGCCGAGATTGGCAAAAATCTCGAAAAATCGCGCACCGAAGAAATGCTCGACGAGCTAACCTCGGAAATTCAGGATGAATTTTCAAGCGGCGCGACGATCGGAGATTTGGCGAAGGGTCAAGGTTTGAAAGTTGAAACCACACCCAAGCTTTTGGCTAATGGCATCGATGCGACGAACAAGAATTACAAACCAATCGCCGAAATGCAGCAAATTTTACCAGCGGCATTCGACATGGAAAAAGATGGCGATGCGCAGCTGATTGAAATCGTACCCGGCGAAAAATTTGCAATGATTGCCGTTGCAGAGCTCGTCGAAGCCGCGCCTCCACCGCTTGCCGAAGTAAAGCAGGTCGTTGCGCAAAGCTGGGCCCTGTCTGTAGCATCCAAGAAAGCCAAAGCGGCCGCCGAGAAGGTGAGTAAAGCCGTGACAGCTGGCAAAAGTTTGAAAGCGGCGCTTGCCGAGTTGAAGATCAAATTGCCGCCCGTGCAAACGGTTTCGGGAACGCGGGCCGATTTAAACCAGGATGGCAAACAGCTATCCCCGCCTCTTGCATTATTGTTTGCCATGAAAAAGGGTACAGCCAAGACTTTGGCGGCACCCGGCGACAATGGCTGGTTTATCGTGCAGGCAACCGAAGTTATCCGGGGCGATGCCAGTGGCAAGAAGGAAATGCTTGAACAGCGCCGTACGGAACTTGGTCAGTTGTTGCAGCAGGAATATACGCAGCAGATGGTCCAGGCGATTATTGCCGATGTCGGCGTGGAGCGTAATCAGAGCGCAATCGACGGCCTTAAAAAACGCCTGACCCAGACCGGCGACGGCCAGTAATCCGAATGACGTCCTGATAATGACTGCCAGCAGCATATCAGGCGAAATTCGCGCAAAAACGGCATTGGCGGCAGGCAAGCCTGCTCTTTTGTGGCGGCGGCGAATTGCCGACACTGAAACACCGGTTTCTGCCGCGATGAGGCTGATGGAGCCGGAACGCGGTGATTTCATCCTTGAATCAGTAGAAGGCGGCGAAACCCGCGGGCGGCATAGCTTAATCGGTCTCGCCCCCGATCTGGTATTTCGCGCTCATGACGGCAAAGCAGAAATTAACGCAAGCTGGTTGCATGACCGTGAAGCGTTCAAACCCGAACAAGCCCCCGCGCTTGACGCTCTGCGCGCGCTTTCAAAGCAATGCCAAATGGACGTGCCAGAGGAACTTCCATCTGCGCTGGCCTGTATGGTTGGCTATTTCGGATATGAAACGGTTGGGCTTGTAGAAAAGCTTCCGCGTGCGCCGCAATCACAGCTTGACCTACCCGACATGCTGTTCGTGCGGCCAACGGTCATCATCGTGTTTGACCGGTTGAAGGATGAGATGTTTCTGGTAGCGCCCGTTTGGCCAAAGGATGGGGTGAACACTGAAACCTTGATAAATGCGGCCGCCGAACGGCTTGATGAATGCGAATACCGGCTTGCTACCTCAACGCAGCAACAGCTTTCTCAATCGAGCGCAAAATCGGAAATCTTGCCCACGCCCATATTGCCGGACGGGAAATATGAAGAGATGGTGCTCGCAGCGAAGGAGTATATCGAAGCCGGCGATATTTTTCAGGTCGTGCTTGCGCAGCGGTTTACGACACCTTTTGATTTGCCGCCAATCGACCTTTATCGCTCTCTGCGCCGGATAAACCCCTCGCCTTTCCTGTATTTCCTCGATCTGCCCGGTTTCTCTGTCATCGGGTCGTCTCCCGAAATTCTCGTACGCGCCCGCGATGGCGAGGTCACAATACGCCCCATCGCGGGAACCCGCCCCCGCGGCAAGACTGCCAGCGAGGATGCGGCGAATAAAGCATCGCTGCTCGCCGACCCGAAAGAACGTGCAGAGCATCTGATGCTGCTCGATCTGGGTCGTAACGATATGGGCCGTGTGGCAAGCGCAGATAGCGTGACAGTCACCGACAGCTATATGGTCGAATTCTATAGCCACGTAATGCATATCGTCTCCAACGTGACCGGTGAGCTTGCGCACGATAAAGACGCGATCGACGCCTTATTCGCTGGCTTCCCCGCCGGAACGGTCTCCGGTGCGCCAAAGGTGCGCGCCTGCGAGATTATCGCCGAACTGGAACCCGAAACACGCGGAGCCTATGCGGGCGGCGTCGGTTATTTCAGCCCCAATGGCGACATGGATAGCTGCATCGTTTTGCGCACCGGCATCGTCAAAAACGGAACGCTTCATGTGCAGGCAGGCGCTGGCATCGTTGCCGATAGCGATCCAGCCTATGAACAAGCCGAATGCGAAGCCAAGGCTGGCGCATTGCTGGCGGCAGCGAAAGAGGCGGTGCGGGTAGCGAATGAAGCGGGGTATGGGCAGTGATCCTAGTCATCGACAATTATGACAGCTTCACCTTCAATCTGGTCCATTATCTGATGGAATTGGGCGCAGAGGTGCGGGTGGAGCGCAATGATGCGATTTCGGTTGCCGATGCGATGGCCAGCGGCGCGCAGGCTTTCCTGATCTCGCCGGGGCCAAAGACGCCGAATTATGCGGGGATCAGCCTTGATCTGGTTGCCGCCTGTGCAGAGGCGAAGAAGCCTTTGCTCGGCGTGTGCCTTGGTCACCAATCGATAGGTCAGCATTTTGGCGGCAAGGTGGTTCGCGGGGGCCTGATGCATGGCAAGACCAGCGCGGTAAACCACGATGGCAGCGGCGTGTTTGCCGACATCCCCACCCCCTACACCGCCACTCGCTATCACTCGCTGATCGTCGAGGACATACCCGAGGAGCTTGAAATCAATGCAACAGCGGATGATGGTAGCGTCATGGGATTCCGCCACCGCGATCTTCCCATCCACGGCGTGCAATTCCATCCCGAAAGCATCGCGACCGAGCATGGCCACAAGCTGCTCGCCAATTTCATGGAAATTGCAGGCATGAAGCCGAAGGCAATTGGATGACGCCAATCCACTTCACTTTGAACCATGAACAAGCAATCAAAGCGACGCGGTTTGGGGCGACGCGGGTTTTGCGCAAAAATATGCTGCGGATAGCCCTATTGCTGGTAATTGTTAGCGCCTTGATCGCCGGCATAATAGCCATCATCGATGGCTACCGATCCCCGGTTTTCATTGAGAATTTTCTGTCTCTATTCGCTGGGTATCTACTGCTGCTTATCTTGCTGATGCCGGTCATAGGATACATCCTGATTCCCAGAAGAGTGCGCAAAAGTTTTCGGCAAATGCCCGCATTGGGCCGGGAACAGAGGATATTATGGGATGACACCATTCTTACCATCACGTCCGATTATGGTGAGAGCAACATGGCATTTGCCGAGATACACCAATGGGCCGCGAATGATGATTTTCTGCTGATCTACCCCATGGATCATATGCATCACATCTTGCCGCGCACAATCTTCGGTAGCGCCGCATTTTATAACGAGATTTGCAGTAAGTTAGAAAAATATGGATCAACACGGATATGACACAAGCATCCGCCTCGGAGAGTTTTGACGCGATTCTGGATGGCAGGATGCCTGCAGAAGATATTTCCAGTTTTTTGGTCAGGCTTGCTGAGCGCGGTGAAACTGCCGAGGAAATCGCGGCTGCTGCAACCGCGATGCGGGCGCGGATGGTTCCGGCTATCGCACCCGCAAATGCCATCGACGTGTGCGGCACGGGCGGGGACGGGCAGCATAGTTTAAATATCTCCACAGCGGTTGCCTTGGTGGTCGCATCGCTGGATGTGCCGATGGCGAAGCATGGCAACCGCGCGGCGTCTAGCAAGGCGGGCGGCGCAGATACGCTTGAAGCTCTCGGACTTGATTTGAGTAAGGCGGGTGAAGGCGCGCAGCGGACGTTGGATGAAATCGGCATCGGTTTCTTCTTTGCCCAAAACCATCACCCTGCCCTTGGCCCGATTGCGCCTATTCGTAAGGCGCTTGGGCGGCGCACGATATTCAACCTGCTTGGCCCGCTAT
Organism: uncultured Sphingomonadales bacterium; assembly: GCA_937129355.1. GTDB lineage: Bacteria > Pseudomonadota > Alphaproteobacteria > Sphingomonadales > Sphingomonadaceae > Sphingorhabdus_B. Next base: position 11,231 of record CAKZNA010000132.1, read on the forward strand.
GTAATCCGGCGGGGGTAAAGCGGCAATTGATCGGTGTTTCTTCGCCTGATCTGGTAGAGAAATATGCGAAGGCCGTCAGCAAGCTCGGCTTTGAACGCGTTATGGTGGTGTCTGGCGAAGAAGGCCTTGATGAACTTTCTATCGCTGGTCCGTCCAAAGTTGCGCTGATCGACAATAGCGCGATCACACTGTCAATAATCACGCCGGAAGACGCAGGCCTTCCGCGCCATTCGCTGGGTGCCATCAAAGGCGGCGACGCGGAATATAATGCGGCTGAATTACGCAAGTTACTAGCGGGCGACAAAGGTGCATATCGTGATGCGGTCCTTCTCAACAGCGCTGCTGCCCTGATGGTTGCTGGTGAAGTTGATAGCTGGGAAGAAGGCGTCGAGGAAGCCGCCGAAGCGCTCGATAAAGGCCTGCCCAAAGCCTTGCTCGATTGCTGGATTGCGAACCAGTGAGCGGATTTTCCTTCACCGACAAACTAGCGGAAATTTGCGCGACAAAGCGCGAAGAGGTGGCGGCGCGCAAAGCCGCTGTTTCAATTGCCGAACTTGAGCAGCGCTGTGCCGCCCAAACACCGCCACGCGGCTTCAAAGCAGCGCTTGACGTCAAGGCGGCATCGGGTTTTGGACTGATTGCGGAGGTTAAAAAAGCAAGCCCATCCAAAGGTTTAATCCGCGCTAACTTCAAACCTTCTGAACATGCGGCAGCCTATGAAGCGGGCGGAGCTGCCTGCCTCTCCGTTCTTACGGACGCACCTTATTTTCAAGGGCATGAAGATTTTTTGGTCGCCGCACGGGCCGCCTGTGCTCTACCCGTATTGCGCAAAGATTTCATGGTTGATGAATATCAGATTTATGAAGCTCGTGCTATCGGTGCTGACTGCATATTATTAATTGTTGCCGCCCTGGATGATGCGCAAATTAAATCGCTCAATACTTGCGCAACCGATCTGGGAATGGATGTGCTTATAGAAGTACATAACCGCGAAGAGCTGGAACGTTGTTTACTTTTGGGTAGTACGCTTGTAGGTATTAACAACCGTGATCTCCACACCTTTAATACCTCGTTAAATACAACGTATGATTTGTTGGCCCATATTCCGTCCGATAGAATTGTTGTGACAGAAAGTGGTATTCATAGTGTCGATGACGTAGTAGCCATGCGTGAAAAAAATGTTAATTCATTTTTGGTTGGCGAAGCGTTTATGCGTGCCGATCAACCTGGCAGTGAACTGAAAAAACTGTTTTTTTAAAACAGGCCTTTTTTTAGAAAGGCGCAAGGTGTTTTTTCAGTACGGCACTCACTTCGCCCGCGAGCTCAGCGTTGTAATCGATATCGAACGCTTGAATGTTTTCTTCCAGTTGCGCCAGGGAAGTTGCGCCTATAATTGTTGAACTCACGCCTGAAACTTGATCTACCCACTTAAGTGCTAGCTGCGCGGTTGTGATACCGTGTTTTTTAGCGATAGCCTGATAGGCTGAAACAACCTCATCGACCATTTCGGTGTCGCGAAATAGCCC
>CAKZNA010000133.1 GCA_937129355.1 uncultured Sphingomonadales bacterium
AACGGAAACAGGTGAAAATCGGTCGGCAATCCCGCGCAGCAGTGCCATCAGCAAGGTTCCGCCGGGCGTTTGCAGCAAGGGCTGTCCCGCGCTGTCGTCTGCCTCTATGTCCCAACGCTTGAGCTGGCTAGAAATTCTGATCGCCAATTCACGGTCTGGCGTGGCGACAGCAATTCTTTTCCCCTCATCTTCCAAAGCTTCGCGAACCAATATGGCTATGGCGCGCGCTTCTTCTGCACTATCCTCGGCCACCATAGCCCTTAAATTCGGCATGCGCTTCTGACGGGGCTTTAGTTCATTCCACCCCACACTTGCTTCCGGAAGGCAGAATATTTGCGGGACACCGGCGTTCGCTACAGATTTTTCACCGTCTAAATACGAAATTTCGCGGCGATTGACGGACATCCGTTCCAGCAACAGTTTCAGATGAAACTGCGGATGCGTCTCGCGGCCTGGCTTTGGTAATTTGCCGTCTTCTTCTGCAAATGGCCCAAGCGCTTCCCAATCGTCATCGGACATTTCCAAATCCACTGGCGGCAGCACTACGTGCCCAGACGGAATCGCGGCAATCCGTTTCAATAGGTTGGCAATTGCGGGGGCAGCGGTTGAAATTCCGCTGGCGAATATCTGTGTTTTGGGTTGATCCCTTTGAAACCGCTTCTCCAACCGCGACAATAAAAGATTACGCCGCGCCGCCGGCCCATCCATACCCAAACCGTTCATTTTCGAACGATATTCCGGCAATATCTCCATCAGCATGGCATAGCTATTTTGCCAATGCCCCGCGAGATCGGGATCATCTGTCAGTTCTCTGTCACCAGACACCGCCTGAAAGTCGGTCAGCGTGATTTGTTCGATATCTAGTTCATCGATTAACTCCGCAAGCAATCGCGCAAGCCGCATCGCTTCCGTCGCATCAATCTTTTGATCGATTTTGTTGCGGTGCGCTCGTACCAACCCGGCGAGCAGCAATTGCCTCTTTAAGGGCGGAATAAGCGCCGGAATAGCCGCGTCTCCATCTAATGGATCAAGCAGAGGCCCAAGACTTTCATCGAGCGCGAGATCACCGATGGCCACCATACGCGGCATGAGCAGGCCCGGCGCAGCACGCCGGACAAAGCTCTCCGTCATTGCACGAATGGCGCGGTTGTTAGGAAGGAAGATAAGTGTTTCGGTGAGCGAAAGTGGGTCGTCGCCACAAGCCTGCATCACCAAATCTACCGTAACGTCGCAAATATCCGCGCCAAAGGGCAATGTATAGATCGCGGGCCTCTTGGGCTCATCCATTTGCGAGCGCACTCGCATTCAATCTTTCTTCCGTCGGTATAATCGCCTCGGGGTGGCCAATATCAAACCAGTCACCATCATGGACCAACCCAAACAAGCGCCCTTCCTGTAAGGCTCTATCCCAGAGAATATTGGTCGAAAATGGTCCTTCGGGTGGATCGCGCAGTAAGCGATGCGACAATAGCTGAATGCCGCTATAGACAAAGGGCGCGCTATCCGCATCCCCGCGCCGTTCCAGCCTGCCCGCTTCATCAAGCGAAAAATCTCCGGCTCCGCGATGATTATGCGCGCGATCACGCGGAACCAGCAGCAGCAATGCATCCATTTGATCGCCGTCCCACATCCCGCCCATCTTTGCGAGCGAGGGCGTGCTGTCATCGGTCCAGATATTGTCGCTATTCACACAAAAGAACGGGTCTTCGCGCAGATGGCTCTGCGCTTTGATAAGTCCGCCGCCCGTTTCCAATAGCAGCTCTGTTTCATCAGAAATATGTAGGTCGAAATCCGACGCATCGCTTGTCAAATATTCTTCCATCATCTCCGGCAAATAATGCACATTCACGACAATCCGCCCAACGCCCGCCTCGCGCAGTTTATCAAGCGTGAATTGAATAAGCGGTTTGCCATCAACCATAACCAGCGGCTTGGGCCGGTCATCGGTTAGCGGCCGCATCCGCGTACCCAGCCCTGCCGCCATTACCATCGCACTATTGCTCATGCGCT
>CAKZNA010000134.1 GCA_937129355.1 uncultured Sphingomonadales bacterium
TTGTCATGCTCCGTTGATCATGGCCTGCAGTTGGTTAGCTTTGGTGAATTGCATGCGCGTTCAGAGCATTGGATAGAAGTGAGATGAGGCGGCGTGATCAGTTTCTTTGATACCGTAACAGCAAGTATCGCCAACTAACCTAGCCGAGCAAAAAACTACCGTGGGCTACCCGACCATACGCCAGATCAGCTATAATTGAATGCGCAGCGCTGTCGGCAATCTAACGAAGCTGACTATCCTTGCTGCCACGGCGATCGATCCCTGCACTGGTCCGGACCGCATCGCGCGCCGACTGACAAGCAACACAGGTGCGTGCTCCAGGCAAAGCAAGCCTCTTCGCCTTTGGAATTTCTTCACCGCATTCATCGCAATGTTTCAGGGCTTCACCAGACGGCATATCGCTCCGAGCACGCTTCACGGCGTCCGCTATTGTATCGTCAATCTGATCCTGCACCGCGCCATCGCGCGTCCAACCACCAGCCATGGGAGTCCTCAGCTTTTTCCAATATGTGAAGGCTATCATGTAGAGACGAAGAGAGTGATTGCAACCGAATAACGTGTATCGATGGGAAAGAGGTTATGTCCGCTTTCGGGATAAAGCAGACATCAAAACCTCCGCCAAAATCCAGTTAAAGTTCCTCACCAAATGCCCTGTCCTACACGCTCCCGCTCATGCTAGCCCATAGCCCGTTCTTTGATATTTGCATGCGCGATGCTCCATATTTTCTGGCTTTGGGTCGCCATATTGATCGCGTCCGTTTTTTCGTCTGTAGCGGTGTCACCTTGTCCGCTTTGATGCCACGCCTCTGTTTATCTGCCACAAATAGGCGCCGCTTACCGGGTGACACACTGTCAACTTTGTCATGCTGGGCGCAGGGATCGTCAACGGCAACCCGCGGCGCGCACCCTTCTGCGCTTGACTCTTACGCCGCCGCTGCTAATGCCCCCTTCGTTCGGTGGGGCGACGGCCCCATCGTTCACCGTCCGAGACAGCCGGTGATGGTAATTTGACCATCTTAATTTCCAGCCTAGACGGGGATAGAGATTTTTCGGGTATCTTTCAGATATCCCGCGCCATACGCTCCGACCCTTGCGGTCATTTGCAGACGGCAATCAACCTCCCCTTCGGATTTGTAACGCGGATAGTTCTGCCTCGGCTGCGCTATTCGCATTTGTCGCGTTTTGGCGATGGATGGCGTTCCGTTATCCTGACCCAAGCAAGGAGTAGTAGATGAACCGTTCTGAAAAGACCGATGCAGTTGCTGCGCTAAATGCAACTTTTAACGAAGCCGCCGTTGTGGTGGTCACCCGTAATGCGGGCCTGACTGTCGCTGATTCAGGTGAGCTGCGTACGAAGATGCGTGAAGCCGGTGCTGCTTACAAGGTTTCCAAGAACCGCCTTGCCAAAATCGCACTCAAGGACACGCAGTATGAAAGCTTGGGCGAATTGCTCAGCGGACCGACTGCACTTGCCACATCGACCGATCCCGTTGCCGCAGCCAAAATTGCGGTCGAGTTCGCGAAAGCCAATGACAAACTTGAAATTGTCGGCGGTGCGATGGGTGATACTGTTCTTGATGTTGATGGCGTCAAGGCGCTGGCTTCGATGCCGTCGCTTGATGAAATCCGTGGAACTCTTGTGGGGCTTGTTCAAGCGCCTGCAACGAAGATTGCACAGCTTTCTACAGCGCCAGCCGCGAAACTGGCCCGGGTTTTTGGTGCTTATGCTGCGAAAGAAGCCGCATAAGATACCTTATATTTTTAACATACCAGGCGGATATCCCCCGCCCTTATACGTGAAGAAAATGGAGTGAATTGAAAATGGCTGATATAGCTAAACTTGTAGACCAGCTTTCCGAGCTGACCGTTATGGAAGCGGCTGAATTGTCAAAAGCTCTTGAAGAAGAGTGGGGCGTTTCTGCGGCCGCTGCTGTTGCAGTTGCTGGACCGGCTGCTGCTGGCGGCGGCGAAGCTGCTGAAGAGCAGAGCGAATTTGACGTCATTCTGACCGGCGACGGCGGCAAGAAAATCCAGGTGATTAAAGAAGTTCGTGCGATCACTGCTCTGGGTCTGACCGATGCGAAAGCACTGGCTGAAGGCGCACCGAAAGCGGCTAAAGAAGGCGTTAGCAAAGC
>CAKZNA010000135.1 GCA_937129355.1 uncultured Sphingomonadales bacterium
TGGCAGCAAAGCAAAGCGTTGATAACATGGCCCTTCGCTATAATAACCATCCGGCGAGAAGAGCAATTCAGTCTGGCGCAGGAAGCCCGTTTCCCCGCTTTTATCGAGCCCAAGCAAAGCGATGTCGACCAGCTCTTTTTCGACCAGAACATAGCCTGTCATGCCCACGCCAGCGGTGGCCCAAGTAGCGTGGTTGTGGATCTTGCTAAATGTAACCGCAGAACCTTTAGACAGGAATGCCGCTGCCTTGCGGAATACATTCTCATCAATATTCTCGCGGTCTGCCTTTGAAAGGCTATCGCGAATATCGGCATAACCCTGAACAGCATGCACCATCCACATCGCGTCATTTAAAACCTGCCAGAAAATCCGGCCGGAACCCTGACTATTTTTGCGCGCTGGATGCTCGCCCAATGTCGGGTAAAGTTTTGCATAGGCTAGCAACAGATCGCGCGAATAGTCGGCATATTTCTGATCGCCCGTAAGCTTAAACAGCTGCCCGCCAAGATAGATCGCTTTGTAATTGCGCTTATGTTGTTCGTGGGTATATCCACCGCCTGGATCTTTCGGCTGAGGCACGACAACGCCCTTCGCCATCATGTCACCAACGAATTTTGCCGAACGTGCCTGTTCGCACTCAAACAATGTTTCGCATTTTTCTTGCGATGTTGCGGCGACAGCAAGTGGCGAGCTGGAATAGCTAGCTATTGGCAGCGCTACCGCAGCAGCAGCGAAAATAGGAAGCGAACGCATCTTCATTTGGCAGCGCCCTCGTCAAACTCATTGTCAACAAGAACCGCGCGTTGTTTTCCGCCCTTATAGTTTAGTTCTGACACCTGAATCTCAGGTGTTGAAACAAAGCTGTTCTTTGCAATGCGCGTCTGTGGTCTTCCGACAGTATGCTTGACCTGAAAGGGGGCAGTGCCACTAATTTGGTTTTCGCTTACTTCGGTATATTGAACGCCGTGAAGCAATAGCGATGCTCCGCTCGCATTATTCCCACTCTTGCCAACATTTTCGAGTGTAGATTTAACGAGAGTGAAATGCGGCCCGAAGGTGCTCTCGTCGCGTCCACCGCGATATAGGTTTACAATCGGCCCGCCGATATTTTTGAATTTCGTACGGGCGATGTCGACATATTCCGCGTTATACTGACCATAATCTTCGCTTTCCGCTGCAGCCAGCAGAAGCGATCCAGAGATGTCTTCAAACTTGCTGTCGCGTATCATAACGCGGTCGGCAAAGGTGCTTTTGCCCAGCTTGATGACGTCGAAGGATTTGTTGACCGATAGATTTTTGACGGTGACACCGTCCATCTCGATCACGAAATTGGACTGAATGGGATATATGGTCGTGCGTATCACAGCATTGCCCACCGAGTCAGGAGCCGAAACCCCGTCAATCGTTAGGTTTGCAAGCCGCAAGCTGCCGCCTTCTTTCAATTCCACCAGCGAAGGCCGCCCGAAGGTGATAGTAGCAACCTCTTTCTTCGGCCCTTCGATCGAAATTGCCTTATCTAGCGGGAGCGTTTTG
>CAKZNA010000136.1 GCA_937129355.1 uncultured Sphingomonadales bacterium
GCAGGACGATGGGGAAATGGCTGCGCGCACCCAAAAGACACACCCTCCGCATGGTGGAAAGTTGCACAGCTTCGTGCGATAACAAATTGAAACGCATCGCCGCCTATCGGAAGTTCCCGCCGCGCAAGCGCGTCAACTTCGCCCATTCCGCCAGCGACTGTGAACTTCGGGGCGATTCTGCAAACTTCCGCGGGGCTTTTCATCGACCACCAAAACGGCGTTCGCGGGCCGTGAATTCATCGATCGCTTTCGCAAATTCTTGCGGTGTGAAATCAGGCCAGAGCGTATCCACGAATAGCAATTCGGCATAGGCCGCCTGCCACAGCATGAAATTGGAAAGCCGGTGCTCACCCGATGTGCGGATGATCAGGTCGAGCGGCGGAAGGTCGGCAGTATATAGCTCGGCCTCCATCGCCTCCTGCGTCACTCCGCCTTTTTCTGCGGCTTTCGCGGCGGCCTGGACCAATTCATCCTGCGCTCCGTAGTTGAGAGCAACCGCCAAAGTCGGGCCATTGCCGCCAGCCGTGCGATCAAGCGCATCTTCAAGTAAATTCACAATATCAGGTGCAAATGCCTTGTAATCACCAAGAATTTTTAGCTTCACACCGTTTTCGACAAATTCGTCAAGATCGCTGCGGATATAATTTCTCAGCAATCCCATAAGGTCGCTAACCTCTTCTTCGGACCGCTTCCAATTCTCGCTGGAAAAGGCATAGATGCTCAACGCCTCCAAGCCCATATCGCCCGCGGCTCGCACTATCCGGCGCGTTGCCTCGACGCCCTTCTTGTGCCCCATGGCTCTCGGAAGCATGCGCTTTTTCGCCCAGCGCCCGTTTCCATCCATAATGATAGCGACATGACGAGGCGCGCCGGTTCCTTGGCCGGTATCGGGATTCAAGGCGGACTGGCTATTCAATCAATCACCGTAATCCTGAGGCGGCAGCGCCTCAGCGCTACGGTGTGAAGCGGCAATGCTCACTGGCTCATGATTTCCTTTTCTTTATTCTCGGCTGCTTCATCCACTGCCTTGATCATATCATCGGTCAGTTTCTGGACTTCTTCTTCCAGCCGCTTGCGATCATCTTCGCTAATTTCTTTTTTATTTTCATCGGCTTTAATCGCATCATTTCCATCGCGTCTCACATTGCGGATCGCAATTTTCGCCTTTTCGGCATATTGCCCGGCCAGCTTGGCAAGCTCTTTACGGCGCTCTTCGGTCAGGTCGGGGATAGGCAAGCGAATAAGCTGCCCGTCAATCACCGGATTAAGGCCAAGCCCCGCTTGATGAATGGCCTTTTCAACCGCATTCATGTTGCCTTTGTCCCACACCTGCACCGACAGCAAACGCGGCTCAGGCGCGCTAACGGTGGCCACCTGATTGATCGGCATATTCGCGCCATAGACATCAACCACCACCGGATCGAGCAATGTCGTATTGGCGCGCCCGGTACGCAGCCCGCCCAGATCGCTTCTAAAGCTATCTACGGCGCCCTGCATACGGCGTTCTATGTCTGCCTTGTCATATTGCGGCATATTCTCTCTCCTGCCCTTATTTGGCGATCACGCCTGATTTGAAACCACTGTCGATACCCCGTCGCCGGCCAGCACCATCGCCAGATTGCCTTGCTCTCGTATAGAAAAGACCACAATCGGAATGTCATTGTCACGACATAGCGCGACGGCGCTGGCATCCATGACTTTTAGATTATCTTGCAAAACACGGTCAAAACTCACCGTTTCAAAACGCTTCGCATCCGTATCTTTCTTGGGGTCAGCATTATATACGCCATCCACGCTAGTGCCTTTAAACAAGGCGTCACAGCGCATTTCTGCGGCTCTTAGCGCCGCTCCGCTATCGGTCGTGAAATAAGGTGCGCCAACACCTGCTGCAAAAATAACCACGCGCCCCTTTGCCAGATGGCGCTCTGCGCGGCGCCGGATAACCGGCTCACACACGCTATCCATCTGTATCGCCGATTGTACGCGGGTCGGAACTCCAAGCTGCTCCAATGCGCTCTGCATGGCCAGCGCGTTCATGACGGTGGCCAGCATGCCCATATAGTCCGCCTGTGCACGGTCCATGCCTTTGGCCGCCCCTGCCATACCGCGGAATATATTGCCTCCGCCGATGACAAGGCATAGCTCTAGCCCGGTATCCTTGGCGGCTTTCACCTCTTCGGCCACACGGGCCACGGTATCGGTATCGATGCCAAAGGACTGGTCGCCCATCAACACCTCACCCGATAGTTTCAGCAGGATGCGCTTATAGCCGGATGTGCTCATGTAACCCCGTTCTCCCATCGAATTCAGCCAGCAAATCCGGCCCAGATACGATTATGGCGCACAGCTATAGAAGCAGCGCGCCATATCGCCAATAGGCTGACGGTATTTTTCCGTCAGCTTGTTTGTTTATTGTCCTCCGACTGCTGCCGCAACCTCGGCCGCGAAGTCATCTTCTTCTTTTTCAATGCCTTCACCAAGCTGAAAGCGGACATAGTCTTTCAACACGATCTCTGTTCCGGCTTCTTTGGCCGCTGCTGCGACCACGTCGGCAATTGGTGTTTTGCCGTCAATGACAAAAAGCTGCGACAGAAGCGCGTTTTCTTTGGCAAATTTCTTGATCGCACCTTCAACCATCTTCTCTACGATTTCAGCAGGCTTGCCCGATTCTGCGGCTTTTTCAGCGGCAATCGAACGTTCGCGCTCAATAACATCCTGATCAAGGCCATCGGCGTTCAGTGCGAGCGGGAAGGCAGCGGCGATATGCATCGCGAGCTGTTTGCCAAGACCGTCAAGCACAGTTGCATCAGCATCGCTCTCTAAAGCCACCAAAACGCCAATACCGCCTAGGCCAGCAACCGTTACGTTATGCACATAGGAAACGACGCGGCCCTTATCGACTGAAAGCGACTTCGCACGGCGAACAACTTGGTTTTCGCCGATTGTGGCGATATTGTTGGTCAGTACTTCCTGTACTGTTTCACCGTCCGGATGGTTTGCCGCTAGAATAGGCTCAACGTCATTTGCGCCAAGATCAAGCGCGATGCCCGTTACTGTGGTCACAAAGCCCTGAAACTGTTCGTTCTTAGCCACAAAGTCGGTCTGGCTATTCACCTCAACAGCGCTACCTTTTGTGCCATCAACCGCGACGCCAACAAGACCTTCGGCCGCCGTACGGCTCGATTTCTTGCTTGCAGTTGCAAGGCCCTTGGTACGCAGCAAATCAACTGCGGCTTCCAAATCACCATTTGTTTCTTCAAGCGCTTTTTTCGCGTCCATCATGCCCGCACCGGAACGGTCACGCAGTTCTTTTACGTTAGCAGCAGTAATTGCCATGATATGTCATCCTTTCGCAAAAACGATTGTTTGTCCAAATTCCGGACCATAGATCGAAGATGCTATTCGCGGCTTCGCGCGAATGTTAAAAATTGAGTGCCCGCCAGAGACGGGCACTCATGGTTATTTAGCCTTTTCAGCCGGCTTATCGTCAGCCTTTTTGGCAGCAGCTTTTTTGGCCGGTGCCTTTTTTGCTGTAGCCGTTTTTGCCGCAGCTTTTTTGGGAGTCACCTTTTTAGGAGCCGCTTTCTTAGCGGGCGCCTTTTTTGCCGGCGCCTTCTCTGCTTTTTCTTCGGCAGGCTTAGCTTCTTTGGCTGGTGCTGCTTTGTCGGCCTTGGCTTCCGCTGCTTCAGCTTTAGGGGCTGGCGCAGCTTCTTCGGCTTTCGCCTCTACCTTTTCAGCCTTGGCTGCGGCTGGTTTCGCAGCTGGTGCTGCCTCTGCTTTAGCTGGCTTCTCTTCTGCCACCTTTGGCTCGGCAGCAACCGCAGCCTCAACCGGTGGTTCAGCCATAGCGCCAAGATCAGCTCCGCTGGCTTCAACAGCCTTAACATTGCCCTGACCAGCCGCTTCGGCCATCGCCTCGCAATAGAGACGCAGCGCGCGGCTTGCGTCATCATTTCCAGGCACCGGAAATGCGATACCCGATGGATCGACATTTGAATCGAGAATAGCAATCACCGGAATGCCCAACACGTTGGCTTCCTTGATCGCGAGTTCTTCTTTGTTGGCGTCGATCACAAACATGACATCGGGAATACCGCCCATGTCGCGAATGCCGCCAAGTGAAAGCTCAAGCTTGTCGCGCTGACGCGTCATTTGCAGCATTTCTTTTTTGGTGAAGCCTTCTGCTTCGCCGCCAAGCTGCTCTTCAAGAGTTTTGAGCTTCTTGATCGAGTTAGAAATTGTCTTCCAGTTTGTGAGCATGCCGCCAAGCCAGCGGTGATTCACAAAATGCTGTCCAGACGCACGTGCTGCATCTGCTATCGGCTGCTGCGCTTGACGCTTTGTACCAACGAATAAAATCTTGCCGCCACTTGCGACGGTTTTGGATACAAAGTCCAGCGACCGCGCAAAAAGCGGAACAGTCTGTGACAGGTCAAGAATATGGATACCGTTACGCGCGCCGAAAATATACGGCTTCATACGCGGATTCCAACGGTGTGTTTGGTGGCCGAAATGTGTTCCGGCTTCCAGCAATTGCTGCATCGAGACGACAGGTGCCGCCATAATATTTCTCCTAATCCGGTTGTACCTCTGGGAATCTAAGAACCAAAATCATCCGAAGATGAAACCAGCACCGGTATGAGCGATTCCCATGTGGAATGGCGGCGCGATTAGCGAGAACCATCTGTAACGTCAACCATCATGATTGCGAACAAGGCTATGAATAGCTTTTTCTGGCCGTGCACAAGAAGGAACAAAAAAAGAACAATTTTGTTGACAAGATGGAACACATAGTGAACATGTGATTCAGCAAAGAGTAATGTGACCCCGTGTAAAAGAAACAATAGGGGCGAAGAAAGGTAGTTTTATGACCACGATAGCCGCCCTTTTGTTCACTGGAACATTTGCCGCTTCAATCGCAATAATTGCGCTCGCTCTTTCCGGAGCGATGCCGCGCATCATGCAGATAATTCGCCAAGTACATGGCGCAAAGCAAGAAAAATTGGTTCGTAAAATTACAGTTTCACTGCCGGTTGAACCGACCGCAAAAATACTTCCGATGGTCAAGAAGACGCGTACGGGTGTCCTTGCAATCCATCCTGACAGAATAGCGGCCTAGATTTATCGACTTACGCGGTAGATAGATCCTGCCCGATTTCAGTTAAGTCAAATCCGCAAAAACAAAAAGGCCGCCCAACCGGGCGGCCTTTTATTTTTCAATTACAGTAGAGAATTATCCCCTACCGCATTGAATATCTTATCTGCCGTTGCAAGCATCTTTCAGAGCTTTACCAGCTTTGAACTTAGGCTGCTTGGATGCAGGAATGTTCATTGGCTCGCCTGTGCGAGGGTTGCGGCCTGTTGAAGCCTTACGATGCGCTACTGAAAAGGTTCCGAAACCTACAAGGCGGCAATCACCACCTTTTTTCAATTCGCCAGAAATAGCATCGAAGGTACCGTCGACAGCTTTCGCTGCATCCGCTTTACTTAGGCCACTTGCATCTGCAACTGCGCTTACAAGATCTTGTTTATTCATATTTGGACACCCCTCTCAAAAATGGTAATATTAATTCTGAATCACGGCTTAGCCGGTGCCGCGACTAAAGGCGTAGATTCCCCCCCTGTCAAAGGAAAAACGGCGAAATACCGCAAAAAACCGCCGATTATTGTGGAAAATACGCCGAATTTCTTATGTGCAGTGCAGCATTTTACTCAATGATGCATTTTCGCGCCATTTTCACTATTTTGAGTTGGCGGCAATAGTGCGGCCAGTTCATCCGCCTCGGTCCATTCTACGGGGTCTAGCGGCTCTACCAAAGCGCGCGCCAAAACCTCGTCCACGTGACTAACCGGAATGATTTCCAAACCATCTTTGATATTGTCCGGAATTTCGACAAGATCTTTCTCATTCTCTTGCGGGATCAGAACTGTTTCTATTCCGCCACGAAGCGCGGCAAGCAACTTTTCCTTCAGACCGCCAATTGGCAGAACTCGTCCGCGCAAGGTCACTTCGCCAGTCATCGCCACTTCGCGGTGAACAGCAATGCCGGTCAATGTCGACACCATAGCTGTTACCATTCCCACGCCGGCGGACGGACCGTCTTTAGGCACGGCACCTTCAGGCAAATGGATATGGATATCTTTACGGGCAAAAATACTTGGTTTGATGCCATAACTGGGCGCGCGAGCTTTTACATAGCTAAGCGCGGCTTGAATGGACTCGCTCATCACCTCGCCCAACTTACCGGTGGTCTTGATTTGGCCCTTGCCGGGTACGGTAACCGCCTCAATGGTCAACAGCTCACCGCCAACTTCGGTCCAAGCAAGACCCGTAACAGCACCAATCTGGTTTTCTTCCTCGCCAATTCCATGACGGAATTTACGAACACCTGAATAATCAGACAGGTTATCTGGAGTAATTGAAACCGACTTTGCCTTATCTTCAAGAATATTGCGAAGCGCTTTGCGCGCAATCTTAGCGATTTCTCTTTCTAGCGTCCGCACACCAGCTTCACGAGTATAGTAACGGATCAGGTCACGCAGCGCATCGTCATCAATTGAAAATTCAGAATCTTTAAGGCCGTGTGCTTTGACCTGCTTCTCAAGCAAGTGCCGCTTGGCAATCTCCAGCTTCTCATCTTCGGTATACCCTTCAAGCCGGATGATCTCCATCCGGTCGAGCAAAGGCTGTGGCAAATTCATGCTGTTGGCCGTTGTAACAAACATCACATCGGAAAGATCCAAATCAATCTCCAGATAATGATCACCGAATTTGTCATTCTGTTCGGGGTCGAGCACTTCCAGAAGCGCCGATGCAGGATCACCGCGGAAATCTTGGCCCAATTTGTCGATCTCGTCGAGCAAGATTAACGGGTTCATCGTTCCCGCTTTCTTAAGGTTTGTTGCAATCTTGCCTGGCATCGATCCAATATAGGTGCGTCGGTGACCACGGATTTCGGCCTCATCGCGCACACCGCCGAGCGACTGACGAATAAATTCACGCCCACATGCTTTTGCGATCGATTGGCCCAGTGATGTTTTACCAACGCCGGGAGGGCCAACAAGGCAAAGGATTGGACCTTTCAGTTTGTTGGTACGCGCCTGCACGGCCAAATATTCGACAATGCGGTCCTTTACCTTTTCAAGCGCAAAATGGTCGGCATCAAGCACATCTTGCGCCTTTGCAATATCGCGCTTCAGCCGGGATTTCTTGCCCCATGGAACGCCAAGCAAGGCATCCAAATAATTACGCACCACCGTTGCCTCTGCTGACATCGGAGCCATTGAACGTAATTTTTTGAGTTCGGTCTGTGCTTTCGTTTTGGCTTCTTTGCTAAGCTTGGTGGTGTCTATTTTGCTTTGCAGCTCGGTTAGCTCATCACCATCTTCACCGTCGCCATTGCCCAATTCTTTCTGGATGGCTTTCATCTGCTCGTTGAGATAATATTCGCGCTGCGTCTTTTCCATTTGACGCTTTACGCGGCCGCGGATTTTCTTTTCGACCTGCAATACGCCAAGTTCGCCTTCCATGAAGGCAAAGGCCATTTCCAACCGGCGCTGGGAATCGCGCTCGACAAGCAACGTTTGCTTGTCGGATACCTTGAGCTGGATATTAGCTGCAACCGCATCGGCGAGCGAAGAAGGGGTCGTAATTTCGCCCAATTGCACAGCAGTTTCTGCCGGCATCTTCTTGTTGAGCTTGGAATATTGCTCAAACTGGTCGATCACTGACCGCATCAATGCGGTGGTTTCCGCGCCTTCTGCCTCGACTTCATCAATGGCATGAACAGCGGCAACCGTATATCCATCTTCCAGATCGGTAAGATCGGCCAATTCGGCGCGCTGTTTACCTTCAACCAGAACGCGGACAGTTCCATCGGGAAGCTTTAGCAACTGCATGATTGTCGCCGTTACGCCGATGTCATAAAGATCGTCCTTGCCGGGATCATCCTCCGCAGGGTCAAGCTGCGCAACGAGGAAAATTTCCTTATTGTCGTCCATCGCTTTCTCAAGCGCTACAACGGATTTATCGCGCCCAACGAAAAGCGGCACAATCATGCCGGGAAAAACGACAATATCGCGTAAGGGTAAAAGCGGGAATGACTGGTCCATAAATACTCCGGTGGCGCGCAAGCTGTTTCACCGCTCGCGCAGAATTACACCCAATATGAGGGTCAAGCCCGTGCTTTCAATGGAAAAGCGATGAAAATGGAGGATTTGCTGGGGATAAGACCAGTTAGAACGGCATTTTGAAGCCAGCAGGCAATGGAAGCCCGTCGGTCATCTTCCCCATTTCCGCACTGCCAGCTGCATCTGCTTTTTCACGCGCGTCGTTGAAGGCAGCGATGACGAGATCTTCCAAAATCTGCTTATCTTCCAACACGATCAAACTGTCATCTAATGACAAGCCGATTATTCTGCCTTTTGCAGAAGCGCGAACTTTCACCAACCCGCCGCCCGAAACGCCTTCAACCTCTATGCTATCAAGCTTACCTTGCGCATCTTCCATTTGCTGCTGGATATTTTGAGCAGCATCTTGCGCGGCCTTTATCATTTCTTCCATGCTCTTCATGCGCTCACGCTCCGTTGATCTTGTGTTTCATCAATATTTATCTGGCGGCCATCAACCGAAACTTCTGCACCGGGAAAAGCTGATCTGGCGGCCTTAACCAGCGGCGAGTTCATTATTTCTTTGTCTTCGGAAAGCTGCTTTGCATCCAATATCTCACGCTCGGTCGGCGGTGCCTCGACATCCTTATCCTCAATCAACTCCCATTTCTTGCCGGTCAACCTGCCAAGAGCCTCCCTCAACTCACTAAGCGGGTTAGATTTCAAATTGCTCGCCAATTGAAAGGTAAGTTTGGGCGGTGCGAATTCAATCACCCGCATTTCATCACGCATGAAAATTTCCATGCTGTGATGCCCGTTTTCGGACAGCAACGACAATAAGGATTCAAAACTGGCAGGCATGCCGGGCTGATCCGAAGCTGATGGCGCGGTAGAAGGAGGTGCGGCAGGCGCGTTGCTCTGGGCTTGCGGTTTAGAACTCGTATCACGACCTTCAAGAATTTTCGCCAGCTCGCCCGGATCCGGCATTGTCGCGGCATGCGTTATGCGGAGCAAGGCCATATCACCGGATTCGCGGGGCATGGCGGCATGCACCACTTCTTCATGCCCCTTTAAAAGCAGTTGCCAAAGACGATGGAGCATCGGGAATGACAGGCTGTCTGCCTTGGATATAATTTCCTCGCGCGCATCTTGCGCCGTAGCCGGATCGGACGGTCCACCCACCTTTGCAAGCGTCAGTCGGTGCACTTCGTTGAGAAGGCCGGCCAACATCGCTTGCGGCTCGACGCCCAAGGCATATTGAGCAGCCGACTCAGCCAGCATCGCCTGAGCGTCGCCAGCCAAGAGCAAGTCAAACAAGCGCGCGGTAGCTCTGCGGTCTGACAGCCCGAGCATCGCACGGATCTGTTCTGCCGTAACCTTGCCATCGCCCTCCATATCCGCATGCGCGATAGCCTGATCTAGAATTGACTGGCCATCACGCGCCGAACCTTCTGCCGCGATGGCAATTAGCTTCAAAGCATCATCATCGGCTTCGACATTTTCTTTGCCGCAGATCATGCGAAAATTTTCCGCAAGCAATTCTGGCGTGATGCGTTTCAAATCAAATCGCTGACAGCGCGATAGAACTGTGACCGGAACCTTGTTGACTTCTGTTGTTGCGAACAGGAATTTCACATGCGCCGGTGGTTCCTCCAATGTCTTCAAAAGCGCATTGAAAGCATTTTTCGACAGCATGTGAACTTCGTCGATAATGTAAATTTTATAGCGAGCCGATACCGCTGCATATCGCACCGCTTCAATGATCTCGCGAACGTCATCTACACCTGTATGGCTGGCGGCATCCATTTCGATCACGTCAATATGGCGGCCTTCCGCAATTGCCACGCAAGGCTCACATTTTCCGCAAGGATCTATTGTCGGACCACCCTGCCCGTCCGCACCGATGCAGTTCAGTGCTTTGGCGATCAATCGTGCTGTTGTGGTTTTGCCAACACCGCGAACGCCTGTCATTAAGAAGGCATGCGCAAGCCGGTCGCGCTTTATCGCATTACCCAACGTTTGAACCATCGCATCTTGTCCAAATAGCTCGGAAAAGGTTTGCGGACGGTATTTTCGCGCAAGAACCCGGTAGGCACCACTTGCTTCATCGGATGGCGGCGGCGGTGCAGGTTCGTTCAACCCCAAACCAAGCGCGTCGTCGGGCATATCTGGATCGCGTGTTGGCGCTTCGCTGTCAGGTGAATCGGGCATAGGAATTCAGTTTAGAATGCAGCGGCAATTTTGTCGAAGGCTTAGTTAGACAAATTCGGGACAGGGCTTCGCATACGAAACAACAATGCCCGCAGAATTGAAAAGTAGGAGCCGGATGACCCGTAGCGAATTCGTTACGGCTGCTTCCGTCAGGATCTGACCGGGTTGGCGAGTGCCACGTCCATCCGACTCCCGAAGCGCGATATGGCGGCAGGGCCGTCAAAAAGCAAGCCGTAGGATGTCATCAAAATTATTTTCATGTCTCCCAATGCCTTGGCTGGTTAAAATTTCCTTCGCCTTGCCAAGGAACTGCATATTTACCCTGCTTGGCCATTTTGTGTTTGGCAAACATGGAGACAAAATAGTGACCCTTAAAACACCCCCACAAGTTAAAACACTGCCCACAAACGCTGCTTCGATTGAACCGGACGATACCTGCTACGCAGAAACCGCCCTAGAGGACCGGAGCGCACAACGAACCAAAATCCAGATACCTGCCATATTGCGTCCATCCGGTTCGGAAGGCTTCAGCGTTACTATAAAAGACATATCGCTGTCGGGATTTTCCGCCGAAGCTTTTACCTGTCAGCCCAATGGCACGCGAGTCTGGATCACCATACCCGGCCTAGAGCCGTTGATGGCAGAAATCGCTAGAAATGATCGCACGACCGTCGGTTGTGCATTCAACAATCTTCTCAACCAGGCAGTGCTCGATAATCTGGTCGCGCGTTACCGCTTGGATGAGTAGATGAACGGCGGCGTTTGAGCAGAAATGCTCAAGGCGCAGCCGCTTCATTCACCGCTTGGTCGACGGCGGCCTGAACGGAACGGTACAACGCCTCGCGTTGCGCCCCCACCGTATCCGGATTTGTCGCTGTCGGCCAATTGCTGTTGGAAGCAATCACCAGCTTACGCGCAGGATCGATGAAGATACCCTGACCAAATATGCCTTGTGCCGCGTAGGATCCATCATCATTTGTCCACCACTGATAACCATAGCCGCGGCCCGGCATATTGATATCGGCTTGTTTGGTAGTTGCATTGGCAATCCATCCGTCAGGTAATATATTTTCCCCCCCGACGATTGCACCATTCAACATGAACTGTCCGAAACGCGCAAAATCACGCGTCGATGCTTGAATACAGCAACCGCTAATCTCATGCCCGGTTGAACCAAGAAGCCAGCTGCCATCCTGTTCCATGCCAAAGGGCGCCCAAACCTTTTCCGAAAGATATTCCGACACAGATTTGCCGGTGGCTTCGCTAACCAGCACGCCGATCAGGTTGGTTTCACCAGTCTTATACACCCATTTTTCGCCAGCCGGTGCCTCACGGATCAATTTGCGCATATAACTGACAGTAACATCGGCCCCATCTTCGGCTTCATGCTTGTTGAACAATGCAACATCGGAATTTGGATCTTCATAATCCTCATTCCATTTTACGCCAGATGTCATGGTCAATAATTGACGAACGGTGACATCATCATAGGCCGACCCTTTCAGTCCGGCGATATATTCCGTCACTTTGTCATCTAGGCTATTAATATGGCCGTCTTTTACAGCCGCTCCGACCAACGTGGAAGTGAAGCTTTTGGCAACTGAAAAGCTTGTCCATCGCCCTTCCTTGCTGAAATCCAAACCGTATTTCTCAAGCACAATCTTACCATCGTGAACAACGACCAGCCCGGCAGCGCGCTGATCCTTCATATAGGCGTCAATGTCGGTCGCTATTTTCAGCGGCTCGCCATCAGGTAACGGATAGGCTTTGCCGCCCGCTTTTATCACTTTCGATTTTGCAAGCGCCGAGATTGAATCGAGCGCCCGAAATGCGGCATCTCGCTGCGGAACAGTCCAAAATAGCACATTGTCGTCGGTCGGCATGTTCGCGACTAGGTTCCGCGTGTTCTTGTCCATCGAAAACCAACCGATGCCCAATGCAAGTAAGACAACCAATAGGATGCCAAATATCCACTTTTTCACGAATTCTCTCCCTGATTGTCTCTCGCTATTCTTTGACTAGCGTAACCTGCGACACATTAATACCGCCGCCTCTAAAGCCGCCTTCGCAATACATGAGATAAAAGCGCCAAAGCCGGACAAATTTCTCGTCAAACCCCAAAGGCAACTTCCCGTCATCAACGGCAGCGTCAAACCGCGAACGCCAAATACGTAGTGTCTCTGCATAATGCAGGCCGTAATTTATCTGGTCTTGCAATCTAAGCCCGCGCTGCTCAGCTAGCCCACGAAACCTGCTTTCGGAAAGCAGCATGCCACCGGGAAATATGTAGCGCTGTATAAAGTCTTGCCCGCGCGCATAGGCATCAAAAACGTCATCTTCGATACGGATATATTGGATCGCGGCTCTGCCACCCGGTTTCAAACTATTTGCAATGCTATCTAGATAGTCGGGCCAGTATTTCTCGCCCACGGCCTCAACCATTTCGATACTGGCAATCGCATCATATTGGTCAATTACATCGCGGTAGTCTGTGATGCTAACTTTAGCGCTGCGGCCATATTTAGCAAGGCGGCCATCGGCATATGCTTTTTGCTCCGAAGACAGCGTAATGCCGTGATAATCCAAGTTGCCTTGATTTAGAGCCTGGTCTGCGAACCCGCCCCAACCGCAACCAATTTCCAGCAGACTGTCGCCATCAGCAAGCTGCAAACGATCAAGCAGAAGCTTGTTCTTATGGTGTTGAGCAGCGGCTAACCCTTCCTGCCCATCTGACTGTTCCGCAAAAACAGCGCTGGAATAGGTCATTGTCTCGTCTAACCATGCCGAATAGAAATCATTACCTAGGTCATAGTGATATTCGATATTTTTGCGCGCGCCAGCGCGGCTGTTACGCTTCACCCATTGTGCGGCCTTGCCGAGTACCCGCATCGCGCCAGACGGCCTGGCAGCTTCGCCCAATTCAATGCGATTGCGCATAAACAAATCAAAAAGCGGCACCGGGTCAGGGCTGCTCCATTCGCCCGCCGCCCATGCTTCATACCAACCGACAGACCCTGCCCGCGCCAAACGAAGCAGCGCCCGGTAGCTATGCAAATGTACGATGGCGCGCGGCCCTGGTTTTCGGCCACCCAGCATTCGAGTAGTCCCGTCAGGCAGGTAACCCTCTATGGAACCCGAAGCGATCCCGGCATCAAGTCGATCAATCGCGCGCGCATAGAACGGCGTTGCGACACGCGCCAAAAAGCCGCCACCAAGTCCGCTGGCATTGCCAGTACGGGTCAGGTGGCGGCTTCGTTTTAGGTCTGGCGCATTCATGACGCCATCTATGCTGTTGCAATCACGATAAAGCAATCACAACGGCCGCAATTTTGAAGCGCAATGCTATTTTTTCAATGCGTCGCGAATTTCGATAAGAAGATCAACCTCACTCGGCCCTGCATCCTCTTCTTCCTTCTTGGCCATCATTTTGCTGACCCAGCGAACAAGCAGAAAGATCACAAATGCTAAAATCAAAAAGTTGATCAAAGCGGTGATGAACGCACCGTAACCAAGCATAGCAACTCCAGCGGCTTTCAACGCGGCATAATCAGTCGCAGCAACACCATCTGGTACAGCACCCATCAGAATAAACTTATTGGTAAAATCGGCTCCGCCAAAAATCGCACTAACAATCGGCATAATCAGGTCTTCGGTCAGCGAACCAACGATGGTTGCAAACGCGCCACCGATGATAACCGCAACGGCCAGCTCCATCACATTGCCTTTGGCAATAAAGTCTTTGAATTCACCCCACATATTTTGTCTCCATTGATTTTTAGATCGCAGGCATCAACATGAAGGAAATAGTAACATATGTCGATAGCGGCGATTGTAAATCGGCGACTACAGTCCTATATGAACAATACAGTTCACATTAGGGAGTTTCGCCATGGGGTCCAATTTCGCAAAATACGCGCTCGTTTCGGCAGCAGCAGTTTCACTTTCAGCTTGCGGCATCAATAGCGTGCCAACCGCCGAAGAGGCCGCAAAAGCAAAATGGGCTGACGTAGAGGCCGCTTTTCAGGAACGCAGCAATTTGGTCCCAAATCTTGCCAATGTTGTAAAAGGGGCTGCCGCGCAGGAAAACAAAACGCTTACCGAAGTGATCGAAGCGCGGGCAAAAGCGACGTCGCCGCAGGTCAATGTCAGCGGAGATGATCTCACCGATCCAACCAAACTCGCTGCTTTTCAGGCAGCACAGAGCCAACTTTCAGGCAGCTTGTCTCGTTTGCTTGTTTCGGTAGAGCGCTATCCTGAGCTAAAAAGCCAAGAAGGTTTTTTGAAACTTCAGGATCAACTTGAGGGCAGCGAGAATAAAATCCGGATTACTATCCGCGACTATAATGAAGCAGTGCGTCAGTATAACACCACGATCCGGACGTTCCCCGACATTATCGGCGCGAAGATTGTTCACGGCGCAAAGCCGATGGCAAATTACAAAGCCACAACGCAGGGCGCAGAAGAAGCTCCTAAGCTTGACATGGCTCCTGCTAGCTAAACGATCGGACTAGACCTTATGCGAAAGGCTCTCGGCCGGTTTCCAGTTCTGCTACTTGTTTTGCTCATTGCTTTTCCGGCAATGGCACAGGACTTTCCTGCGCTTTCCGGCCGGGTTGTGGACGAAGCCGATCTGCTCGATCCCGCACAAGAAGCCGCACTTACTGCAAAGCTTAAAGGCCTTGAAACGCAATCGAACCGCCAACTTGTCGTCACAACAATTCGTGACCTTCAAGGGTATGACATAGCCGACTATGGTTACCAGCTCGGACGCCACTGGGGCATCGGGCAGGACGGGAAAGGCGAAAGCGAAAAGGATAACGGTGTTATCCTGATCGTTGCTCCCAATGAACGAAAGATGCGTATCGAGGTTGGTTACGGACTTGAGCCTGTCCTTACCGACGGCTTATCTGGCAGCATTATTCGCAATTCAATTACACCAAAGTTCAAGGCAGGCGATTTTCCCGGCGGAATAAATGCTGGCGTGGACCGGATAGTGACACAGCTTACCCTGCCGCCGGAAGAGGCTGCCAAGATCGCTGCCCAAGCAAACTCACGCAGTAGCACTCGTGACCGTGGCGGCGGCAGTATGGTGTTTTTCTGGATATTCATCTTCTTCTTTTTCATTCTTCCAATGATCACCTCGGCAATGCGCGGCGGCAAAAAACACCGGGGTAAAGGATCGGCTGGTCCTGTTGTAATTTGGGGCGGTGGCGGCTGGGGCGGAAGCTCTGGCGGATCATCCTGGGGTGGCGGCTCAAGCGGAGGTTTCGGAGGCGGCGGTTTTTCCGGCGGCGGAGGAAGCTTTGGCGGCGGCGGCGCGTCCGGGGGATGGTGATATGAAATTCCGTAAGACAAATCATATGAGTGCAGACGATCATGCATTGGTCAGCACCGCAGTCGGCGATGCAGAAAAAACCACCGATGGCGAAATTGTCACGATAGTCGCAGATGTTTCGGACGACTACCGGGAAACCGCATATGTGTGGGCGAGTTTATCGTCCTTGATCGTATTGGCTCTATTCGCGCTTTTCCCCGAATTCTATATGTCGAAAATTGCGTGGCTAACTGGCGAATGGAATCCTGTATTTTCCAACGGTGAATATCTGGCCATAGCTGGAACGCTGGCATTGTTAAAATGGCTGGGCGTTTGGTTGATACTGCATTGGCAGCCAATCAGACTGTTTTTGACGTTGCCATTCAAGAAAAAGCGGGCGGTTCGTTTGCGTGCAATTGATCTGTTCAAGGTCGGCACAGAAAGCCGTACTATCGGGCGTACAGGAATATTGGTTTACCTTTCTTTGAAAGAACACCGCGCGGAAATCGTTGCAGATGAGGCCATTGTCAGCAAAGTCTCTGGAGAAGTATGGGGCGATGCCATGCTGGCCTTAGTTGGACACACGCGCGCTGGCCATCCCGGCAAAGGCATGGCAGAGGCCGTCGAGCAAATCGGCATAGTCTTGTCGGAACATTTCCCGAAAAGCGACGGCAATCCAAACGAACTGCCTGACAGGCTTATCGAACTGTGAGCTCTAACGCCGGGGAACATCACGATCAGGACGCGCCGATAGAAGTGATGTGGGAAGGCAAGTTCATTGCCACAAAACGCCGGGGTAAATGGGAATATGTTTCGCGGACGCGTGGGATAAAAGCCGCGGTAATTCTCGCGATCACGAAAGGGGACGTCTTGCTGGTCGAACAGTTTCGCGTCCCGATGGGCAAAGCATGCATAGAGCTTCCCGCCGGACTAATCGGGGATCATGACGCAGACGAAGACCCTTTGGAGGCCGCTGGCCGCGAACTGGAAGAAGAGACGGGTTATCGTGCTGGCAGATTGGAAGATCTTGGAGAATATTTCTCGTCCCCCGGCATGGTCAGCGAGAGCTTCACACTTGTCCGCGCGCATGACCTGATAAAAGTGGGCGATGGCGGCGGAGTTGATGGCGAGAACATCACGGTACACAAAGTTGCTATGCCGCAGCTTCCGGCATTTCTGGCTGATAAGCGCGCTGAAGGTTACGGAATAGATGTCCGTTTGCTAATGTTGCCCGGAATGATCGACTTTTAGAAGTTCATCGCTCCGCTATTTCGCGCAATATTCCCGCTTTCCTGACCGGCAAAGCTTCGCTTCTCGTTCCCATTTTGCCATAGCTTCCGCATGCGCCTTTTTTTGAGCCGCGACATCAGCCTCATATGCAGCTTGGTCGGCTGCGATCTTGTCGAGCCGTTCTTGTTTTGCCCGCTCATAGGCGGCCATATCCGCATCGTAACTATTTTGCCGATTTCTGTTCAGACGGTTAAGCGCTTTGGAATAAAGCGCGATACGAGCATTTAAGGCGCATGTTTCTTTCAGCTCAGCCTTGCTATTTTGCGAACGGAATTTGGCATCGGCATTGCTCCATTTTTCATTGACGTAAGTATCGCATTTGGCGATCTCGGCATCCAAATCACGAGAAACATCAATGTTGTTTTGCGCAAGTAACGCGACCACTTTGTCCATATCCTTAACGACATCGAGTTTACGCGGCTCGCGAATTTTGACGCATTCCGGACTTGCCCATATTTCATAAGCTTTCTCGCTACCGTCTTGGGATGACCAGGACTTTTCATCCTGTCCTTGCATTTCGGCAAGCGCGGCAGTTGCCTTAGAACAATTTTCTTCTGTGTAAGGCCGCGCTACTTCATCTTGCGCAGAAACCTGGTGACCGAAAAATAGCGCCAGCATGAAGGCAAAAATTGAGAGGAATGTCTTTTGCATCAGGAATACTCCATTGGTGGAACGCGACCCTGAGCTTTGATTACCCTTGTCGGGCCTCATTTTGTTAAGTGCAATCTATCCAAACTGTCGGAAAAATACAAGCGGCCCTGATCGCAAGCTAATCTCAGCGAAAATTATCCGCGTAAGCCTGAAGCTTCAACTTTTTGGGAGACGCGCCTGCAACGCTGAATGATATACCATTTTTTTCTGCATAAGCTTGCGCGGCCTCGCATGACCGAAAGCCCAACTTCACCTGTACTTGTGTATCGCCGGACCCAGCCCAGCCCATCAATGGATCGGCTTTACGTGCTTCACTGGGCAGGAATTCCAGCATCCATTTATCGGTTAGTGCTTTGCCCGACTGCATCGCATTTTTCTGTCGTTGGTAGATACGCGCTGACATCGTGAAACTCCATTTCGATTGCCAGCGCATTGCCCGAAAAGCCTGCGCTACGTCAAGCATAGACCTTGTCAGATACCCTGCTTTTTCTTGGTTGCAAGGCTTGGCGACGCATTGGCCGGGTCGTCGGGCCAGTTATGTTTTGGATATCTACCGCGCATATCCTTTTGCACGTCACGCCAGCTTCCCTGCCAAAATGCCGGCAAGTCACGCGTGGTTTGTATTGGCCTTCCCGCTGGCGATGTCAGCGACAACACAAGCGGCACCCGCTTTTCGCCAATCACTGGATGTTGGTTCAGACCGTAAAGTGCCTGCACGCGCAGTTCCGCCGTGGGTCCGGCTTCGGCGGAATAGTCGATTTCATGATGCGTTCCCGCGGGGCTGGCAAATTGTTTGGGTGCCAGTCGCTCCATCTGCTGCTGCCCATCCCAGCCAAGCTGCGCCAGCAAAGCATTATGTAAATCGGCCTTGCCAATATCGCTTATTCGCCTTTTCCCGGTCAATAGCGGCGCAAGCCAAAGCTCAAGGTTTTCCATAAGTTTATTATCGGAAAGCTGTTCCAACCCCGCCCATTCCGCGCGTTCCCGAAGCTGTTTTAGCGCCCGCGAAAAGTTGAGCGCGCCGATACCAGCTGTGCGGATACCGTCCAAAAAAGCGCCGACAATAACCGCGTCATCCACATCCACATTTTGTGATTTAGATAATGTAATTGCCCCAAGCCGCCGCACAGCTTCCGTCTTTATACTGCCACTATCGGCATCAAAGCGGGTATTAATATGCGTTTCGATTTTTTCGGTGAACAGTTCTAATATTTCTTCTTCCGTCACTGCCGCCGCCGATATTATCCGCGCACCTGATGCCGCCCCCTGAACATTGGCGATGGCCAGCCAATCGGATGAACATAGCGGCGACTGTGGATCCAGCCGGAAACCTCTTCCGCCCAAGCTCGCCCAGTTTTCTCCTGATGTGTCGCGGCGTTTTGCCAGCCTGTCTGGATAGGCCAACGCCAAAACCGCCCCGGTGGATAGATCGGAATTCAATGTTTCGCCGCGGCTCGCAAGTTTGCTCGCCAAAGCAGACCAGCCTTTCGCCATCGCTTTTGCCGAGTGCGCCCTTGGCCCGCCCTCACGTTCAAATTTGCGCAAACGGGTATCGATATCCACATCGCCGCCGCCCAGCCCGCGTTCCCCAAGCAACAGCGCAATATCCGCCGCCAATTGCGCCTTGCCTATTTCGGCTGCCTTGATGAGCATATGGGCAAGTTCCGGCGGCAACGGAAGTTTTGCAAGCGCCTCACCATGCGGGGTGATCCGGCCTTCTTCATCCAGGGCATCCAACCTTTCCAACCGCTTGCGTGCTTCGGAAATACCAGCCTCCGGAGGTGTATCGAGCCATCTGAGATTGGCCGGTTCGCCCTCCCCCCATATTGCGCAGTCCAACAATAGCGGCGCCAAATCACTCTCCAATATTTCCGGCGGATCAAATGGCGGAAGGCCGCCATTTCCAGCCTCTTCCCAAAGCCGGCATGCTATACCTGCCGCTTGACGTGCCGCACGGCCCGCTCTTTGGGTTGCTGCCGACATGCTCGCGCGCTCGGTGACCAGCCGCGTAACTCCTGCCGCGCGGTCATATCTTGCACGGCGCGCTAATCCGCTATCCACAACAATGCGCACGCCATCGATGGTCAGGCTCGTCTCGGCAATATTGGTCGCAAGAATGATTTTTCGGCGTCCCGATGGATCTGGCCGGACAGCCTCCCGCTGCGCCTTCGGATCGATTTGCCCGTGAAGCGGGTGCACAATAATATGCTCGGGTAGCGTTGCCAAGTTTTCTGCCGTCCGCGTAATCTCCCTGACGCCCGGCAAAAATACCAGAATGTCACCGTCATCATCTTTCAAAGCCCGACGAACAACACGGGCAACTTCCTTTTCAATGGGCTGCTCCGCGCTCCGGCCAACATAGCGAACACCAAGGGGCCATGCTTTGCCGTCGCTTTCCGTAACAGGGGCATTATCCATCAGGCCGGAAAAGCGCTCCCCATCAAGCGTCGCCGACATGGCAACCAAACGAAGGTCGGGCCGAAAAGCCGCTTGCGCTTCCAATGCCAAGGCCAGCCCGAAATCACTGTCGATACTGCGCTCATGCACTTCGTCAAACAGAACAGCAGAAACACCAGAAAGTTCCGGGTCGGCTATAATACGGTTGCGGAATATACCCTCGGTTAGCACCAAGATACGAGTCTCGGCC
The DNA here is from genome assembly GCA_937129355.1 of uncultured Sphingomonadales bacterium. GTDB lineage: Bacteria > Pseudomonadota > Alphaproteobacteria > Sphingomonadales > Sphingomonadaceae > Sphingorhabdus_B. The sequence continues at coordinate 20,223 of CAKZNA010000136.1, forward strand.
GATTGCTTGCTATCCATCCGGGTTGCATAACCAACCGCGCCGCCAAGGCTTTCATTGGTCATCGCGGCAATACGTTCCGCCGCCATACGTGCAGCGAGACGGCGCGGCGATAGCAGCAATATCTGCCCCTCACACCAATCCTGATTCAACATGGCCGGAGCGACCAGCGTGGTTTTGCCCGCTCCCGGCGGAGCAATCAGAACAGCATTGGTGGTATCATTCAGATTGGCGAGCAGATCAGGAAGGACTGCTTCGACTGGATAGGTCATCCGGGCGGATTAATAACCGCGCGCAACGGCAAATTCGACGGCTTCCGTCAAAGCGGATTTGGCATCACTGGCAGAAAAATGCGCGATAGCATCGATAGCGCGCTGTCCAAAATGCCGCGCACGATCAATCGTGTCTGAAATCGTATCATGCTTTTCCAGCAGCGATGTCGCATAAACCAGGTCTTCATCGCTAACCCGCTTGCCGAGCATCGCATCGCGCCAGAATAATTTTTCCGCATCATCGCCGCGCGCGTTCGCCAATATGATGGGCAGCGTCACTTTCCCGTCGCGGAAATCATCGCCTTGCGCCTTGCCCATGGTTTCATCATCCGATGCGTAGTCAATTGCATCGTCGACAAGCTGGAACGCTATCCCCAAATTGCGGCCATAGGCATCAAGCGCGGCTTCGTCGGCTTCTCTTTCGGCCACCACTGCCGAAATTTTACAGGCTGCTGCAAATAGCGCCGCTGTTTTCGCGCCAATAATTTCGAGATATTTTTCTTCCGAAGTTGCAATCTGCCGCTGCGCCGTCAGCTGGTTGACCTCACCCTCTGCGATAACCGCAGATGCATTGGAGAGGATTTTCAAAACCTTGAGCGAGCCATCTTCGACCATCAGTTCGAAGGACCGGCTAAACAGAAAGTCGCCAACCAACACTGCGGCAGGGTTGCCGAAAATCAGGTTTGCCGCCGTTTTGCCGCGGCGCATATCGCTGCCATCAACGACATCATCATGCAGCAACGTGGCAGTATGAATAAATTCAACGGCCGCCGCCAATTTATGGTGCCGGTCACCCGGATAGTCGAGCAACCTTGCACAGGCCAGCGTCAACATCGGGCGCATCCGCTTTCCACCACCGGCGATCAAATGCCCCGCAAGCTCGGGAATCAAAGGAATTTCGGACTGCATCCGATCAAGGATAACGCTGTTGACCTTGTTCATATCCGCTGCGACGAGCGCTAGCATGGGCTCAAGAGATGGTGCCTTGGCACCTCCGATTTGGTGAACGGATGCGGTCATAGGCGACCTTCACTGGCAACCATGCCGGGAATTGGCAAGTGCAAAAGGCGCAAAAACACTTGTGGGTTAGTTTCCGACAAGGCAAGAAGTGAATATGCCTGAAGATAAACAACTTGTGCAATTTCGCGATAGTATCGACAATATTGATGCCGCGTTGGTCTTTATGCTGGCCGAAAGGTTCAAAGTCACGCAAGCGGTAGGACGATATAAGGCTGCTGCAAACCTTCCTCCGGCAGACCCGGGTCGTGAAGAAAAGCAAATTGCCAGACTAAGGCAGTTGGCAAAAGACGCGGCGCTTGACCCGGATTTTACAGAGCAATTTCTACGCTTCATCATAAATGAAGTTATTAGGCATCATGAAAGCGCCCAGAAGGCCAGTTGAAAACGCGAGTAGAAAGCCTAATCCCAGCCCAGAATTTTTCGGCGATTGTTCAGCCATCTGTCTCGCGCGGCATAGCAATACTCAATCGCGTTGCATTCGCTGGGTGACAAAGCAGGATGGTGTATCTCGAAAATCAGGACAACACGATCTTCTTCCGACCTATTCCACGCCTCATGCTCAAAGCTATCATCAAAAGCGAACGGTTCACCGGGCGTCCAATAATGCTCCCTATCCTTCACGCGAATTGCACAATTATTCGGCACCGTTAGCGGCAAATGAACAGTCAAGCGGCTATTGGTGAGCCCAAAATGCGGAGGAATATGTGCACCAGGCGTCAGCCGCGAAAAGAAAATTTCCATAGGGTTTTGGTTTACGCGCACAATATCAAGCTGTTCAAATAACTTGACCGTCTCGGGAAAGAGCTGAGTATTTTCTGTGGGCTTACTAT
>CAKZNA010000137.1 GCA_937129355.1 uncultured Sphingomonadales bacterium
TGAGTAGTTTTCTCGCTACAGGTTGTGCTCGATTCATCATTCCTGAGGTTGGAGCAGTAGCTCAGGAAGAGAGTCGTATCCCTTATACAGCAGATGAAAAACAGGATGGCGTCTTAGGAACCAAGGATCTTATTTTGAAATATACATTATCAACCAGTGATAATGGCACAGGTTTGACAGGAGAGCTTGTTTTTGACAGAAGTCTCACTGATTCTTCTCCAATCGTTAAAACCTTCTTTCTTAAAATGAGCTGGCTTGATGTCGATGGTCATGTATTGAAAACAGTCGATATCACACCACTATTTGGCTACTTAAGTACCGTCCCCAACAAGCTGAAAATTGATAAACAGATTGAAACTGTTCCTGGAAGTCAGGGATGGAAACCCGGCCATCGAATTTTACCGGCGGACGGGCTTTGAACAAATTGGTCGCCGTAAAAATTACTATACTGGCCCTAAAAACCAGCAATCCGACGCCATAACCATGAAGTGCGATTTGTGAGTTCATCAGTAGCATGTCGTTTTTATACAATAAAAATTGACCCTGCTTTTCTTAGCTTTTACCAGACAACGTGCCGAATAAAAAGCAAACGGCATAAAGCTTTGCTTTAAATAATAATCTTCTGGTTGGAGAATAAAAATGTCTGATGATGATAATCAATCATCCGAACTTCTCGTTACATTAACGGCAGATATCGTTGCTGCTCATGTGAGTAATAATAGCGTAGCTGTTTCGGATATGGGCTTGCTTATTGGCAATGTTCATGAATCGCTTGCTGGCCTTGCAGGTCCAGCAGAAGTACCGCCGCCGGAACCGGCTGTTCCCATCAAATCATCGATCAAGCGCGAATATATCGTTTGCCTTGAAGATGGCAAAAAATTGAAAATGCTGAAACGTCATTTGATGACGCATTATGGCATGACCCCCGAAGACTATCGCGCAAAATGGGGCTTGGCGCCCGACTATCCGATGGTTGCGCCGGCCTATGCCGAAGTTCGCCGGACGCTTGCGAAGAAGATTGGTCTTGGCCGCAAGCCGGGATCGGGTCGTAAGAAAAAGAAGAAATAGAGACGGCTTTCTCTACGGAAAAAGGGCTGGCCGTTCGCGCCAGCCCTTTTTCTTTGTAGCGATTGATTGACGAATCTGCGCAAGTCCCTAAATTGCAGATGTTATAAAATAACAAAGGCTCTACATGGAAACCCGTATTGATATCGAAGCTTTATGCGCAGAACGCGGACTTCGTATAACCGAACAGCGCCGCGTTATTGCGCGCGTTATTTCGGATTCGGACGACCATCCCGATGTGGAAGAGCTGTATAAACGGTCATCCGCCGTGGACCCCAAAATCTCTATAGCAACCGTATACCGCACCGTGCGCTTGTTTGAAGAAGCCGGCATATTGGACCGTCATGATTTTGGCGACGGCCGCGCGCGGTATGAAGCCGCACCTGAAGCTCATCACGATCATTTGATTGACGTGGAAACGGGCAAAGTCGTCGAATTTGTCGATCCGGAGCTGGAAGCCTTGCAGAAAGAAATCGCTGAAAAACTGGGCTATCGCCTAGTTGATCACCGAATGGAGCTATATGGCGTTGCAATCGACCGCAAAGATTGAACGTAATCCCATTGCGCTGCTTTTTGGGCAATTCATGTTTCTGTGCCGAATGGTCTTGCTCATCGCCATATTGCTCGGCTGCCTGTTGCTCCACGCAATCTGGCGCCTATTTCGGCAGCAGTCACCTTGGCCGCGCTTGTTTCTTGGCGCTGTGGCATGGACCTGCGGCATAGTTCCAAAACGTGTGGGCAAGAGGATCACGACAAATGTCTTTTATGCATCCAACCATATCAGCTGGGTTGATATACCGACTATGGCGGGCGTCACGGGCTGCACCTTCATAGCAAAAGGCACACTTGATGAAGTTCCCTTGATCGGCTGGCTTTGCCGCCTGAATAATACAATTTTTGTGGCGAGGGACGATAAGCTCGGCGTCGGCAGGCAGATCGACATGATCCGCGAAGCGCTGGACGGACATCAACCGGTTACGATTTTCCCCGAAGGCACGACGCATGATGCGCAATCTCTATTGCCGTTCAAACCATCCCTATTTCAAGTGCTGGCCCCACCACCGCGGCCGATGATGGTTCAACCGGTATTCCTCACATATGGCACCAAAACGCCACATGTCGCGTGGCTCGGCGATGAACCTGCGCTCGCAAACTTCTGGCGGCTCTTGTCGCGTATCAAGCCTATCGAGGCGCGGCTGCATTTCCTTGAGCCATTTGATCCAGAGCATATTGGCGACCGCAAGGCGATCTCTGCCGAAGTGCGCCTGAGAATTGGGACATCCCTTGAGTCTGGCGGACGACACGGCTTGCATGTATAGCGCGCCGCCATGAGCAAAGATTCGCCAAAAAAACTACCAAAGACCTTCTTCGTAAAAAATTACGGTTGCCAGATGAACGTTTATGACGGCGAGCGCATGGCCGAGCAATTTACCGACCAAGGCATGGAAGCCGTCGATGATAAATCGCAAGCCGATTTGGTGGTGCTGAACACATGCCACATCCGCGAGAAAGCAGCCGAAAAGGTGTATTCAGAGATTGGCCGTATTGGTAAAAACCGGCGTAAAGACAAAAGCGAACAACCGATGATCGCAGTGGCTGGCTGCGTTGCCCAAGCGGAAGGCGCAGAGATTAGCAAACGTTCGCCTTCAGTGGACATCGTCGTTGGTCCGCAAGCCTATCATAATCTACCGGAAATGGTAGCGCAGGCATCTGGCGGAAAACGCGCGGTTGATCTGGATTTACCCGGTCTTGATAAGTTCGACGCGCTACCGAAACAGCGCAAATCCGGCCCTACAGCGTTTCTGACTGTGCAAGAAGGCTGCGACAAATTCTGCACTTATTGTGTCGTACCCTATACACGCGGCGCGGAAATTTCGCGCAGTTGGAGCGCGCTGATCGACGAAGCCAAGCGCCTTGTTGATGGCGGAGCCAAGGAAATCACCCTGCTTGGGCAGAATGTGAATGCCTGGAACGGAGAAGATAATAAAGGCAATATGCAAGGGCTGGATGGGCTAATCCGCGCGCTCAATCGGATCGATGGCTTGCACCGTATCCGCTATATGACCAGCCATCCCAACGATATGACAGATGGCCTGATCAACGCGCATGGCGATGTTGAAAAACTGATGCCTTATCTGCATTTACCCGTGCAGGCGGGCAGCGACCGTATCTTGAAAGCGATGAACCGCAGTCACAGCCGCGATAGTTATCTGCGGATATTGGACCGTGTGCGCGCAGTTCGCCCCGACATCGCCTTTTCCGGTGATTTCATTGTCGGCTTTCCCGGCGAAAGCGATGCCGATTTTGAAGACACCATGAGCCTCGTCGCCGAGGTGAAATATGCCGCGGCCTATAGCTTCAAATATTCCCCCCGTCCGGGCACGCCAGCCGCTGTAATGGATGACCAAATATCGCCGTCAGTGATGGCGCTCCGGCTGGAACGCTTGCAGGCCTTGCTAGGCAAACATCAGCTAGAGTTTAACGAAGAAGCTGTTGGAAGAACATGCGATGTCTTGTTGGAAAGAAAAGGAAAGTTTGACGGACAATTGATCGGCAAAACCCCTTGGCTGCAATCTGCGCATATTGATGTTCCGGGGCTTGAAATCGGCGATATGGTTCGCGTTGAACTGAATGAAGCAGGCTATAGCAGCGTCACTGGAAAAGTGCTGATGAAGGAAGCCGCTTAATGGCAAAAAGGGCGCAAGCAAAGGCCGGAGACATGTCCCGCCTTGAAATTACTTTTGACAAACCGGCCCTGATCACAAGTGTCTTTGGTGAATTTGACCGCAACCTGGTCGCCATCGAAAATAGCCTTGGCGTTTATATTTCAGCGCGCGGGAACAAGGTGCAGATCGAAGGCGAAGCTGCCGCAACGGCGCGTGCGCGCGATGTATTGCAGAATATCTATTCCCGCGTCATGCGCGGCGAAGAGATTGAAATGGAAGTCGTGCAGGCCGCCATTGCTATGACGGACGAGCCGGATCTTGGTGGCATTGCACGCAAGGACACGAGCAAAGAGCCCGAAGTGATGATCCGCACGCGGAAGCGCACGCTGGTTCCCCGCTCGCCGATGCAAAAGCCGTATATGGAAGCTTTGGCGCGCGACGATATCATCTTCGCGCTCGGCCCTGCCGGCACAGGCAAGACCTATCTGGCGGTCGCGCAGGCGGTGGCGATGCTGATTACGGGCGCGGTTGACCGGCTTATTCTGTCGCGGCCCGCAGTTGAGGCTGGCGAGCGCCTCGGCTTTCTGCCCGGCGATATGAAGGAAAAGGTCGATCCCTATCTGCGCCCGATTTACGATGCGCTTTATGATTGCCTGCCCGCCGAACAAGTCGAACGCCGCATAGAAAGCGGCGAAATTGAAATTGCTCCCCTAGCCTTCATGCGCGGGCGCACCTTGTCCGATGCTTTCATCATCCTTGATGAAGCGCAGAACACCACAGCGGCCCAAATGAAGATGTTTCTCACCCGTTTCGGCATGAATAGCCGCATGGTAATCGCTGGCGACCCGCAGCAGGTCGATATCCCCGGCGGCGAACAATATTCCGGCCTGAATGATGCCGTCAGCCGTTTGGAAGGCGTAGATGGCATAGAAACCGTCCGCTTCACTAGCGCCGACGTTGTGCGCCATCCGTTGGTTGGACGCATTGTGGATGCTTATGAGGGCCCATCTGCGTGATAACGCTGGAGCTTGACCTCATTGAAACGTGGAACGCTGAAACCGATTGGGAAGCGGTCTGCCTCAAATCGCTCGGTGCGGCGATAGCGCAAACCCGGTTTGGTGGATTGGCCAAAAAGAAATTCGATTTATCTGTTAGCGTCCGTTTCGGCGGTGATACCGAAATTCAGGCTCTCAACAAACAATGGCGCGATAAGGACAAGGCAACCAATGTGCTGTCCTTTCCTATGATGGGCGAAGAAGAACTTGGTGCTCTGGCGAATACCGATGATGGCGAAGTGCTGCTCGGCGATATGATACTCGCGCATGAGACTTGCACGCGCGAGGCCGAAGAGAAGGGCATCTCGCTTGAAAACCATGTCACCCATCTGGTGGTACATGGCATGCTGCATCTGCTGGGTTACGACCATATCGACGACACAGAGGCCGAAGCAATGGAAGCGCTGGAGATAAAAGCGCTTGCATCAATGGGCCTGCCCAATCCATATAGCGATTAGACAATAACAATAGCGAGGCAGATACGCTTCCCTTTATGCCAGAGGGCGACAGTATAAGCTCCACAACGGATGGAGCAGAAAATAGCGGAGATTTATGGCAGCGGGTAAAATCGCTGTTATTTCGCCGCGAAGCCGAACCCACATTGCGCGAGCAATTGGAAGAGGCAATTTCCGAACATGAAGAAGAAGCCGAGGAAGAAGCGGCGGTTGAAAATGGCGATGACCTGTCCGCCGTTGAGCGCACGATGCTGCGCAACTTGCTGCATTTTTCCGAGCACCGCGTCGATGATGTCATGGTCCCGCGCAGCGAAATGATCGCCGTGGAGGATAATGCCGATTTCGGCGATGCGACTGCGCTGTTTTCCGAACATGGCCACAGCCGCCTGCCCGTTTACCACGAGACCCTGGATAACGTCATCGGCATGATCCATATTAAAGACGTATTTGCCGTGCTTGCCGAGGGTAAGGAAAAGCCGGAAAGCTTGGAAGCATTCGTCCGTCAGCCACGCTTTGTGCCCGAAAGCATGGGCGTTTTGGAATTGCTCGACGAAATGCGCCGCACACGCACGCATCTGGCGATTATTGTTGACGAATATTCGGGCACCGAAGGCCTGGTTACGATCGAAGATCTGGTCGAAGAGATTGTCGGCGAAATTGAAGACGAGCATGACGACGAGGCCGAAGCGCTATTCACAGAAATACGCCCCGGTATCTGGGAGGCCGATGCGCGCGCTGAGCTTGACGATATAGCCGAAGCCATCGACCCGAAGCTGGAAGATGTAGAAGAGGATGTCGATACGCTAGGCGGGCTAGCATTCGTAGTTGCCGGCGTAGTGCCAGCGGTCGGTGACAAGCTACTCCATGATGCAAGCGGCTGGACATTGGAGATACTCGAAGCCAATGAAAAGCGCGTTACGCGCATCCGGCTTCGTAAATCGGCTAGCTAGGGCTCAGCTTTCTGCAAGCGCGGCGGCTCTTTCACGCCAAACTACCGCCAGCGTTTCGAGTTGCGAGAGTTCCTGTAATTCGCCAGCGGCCCCTTCCCCGCGATGCCCGCCGCCTATCAGCAGCTTGAAAACCCGCGCGACCGTCCAGTCATGCTTCGATGCGCTCACTTGCTCGATCACATCGCCAGCTTCCACCGCGCCTTCTTCCAACACACGAAAATACAGCCCGCATTTGCCGGTGCGGATTACCTCGCGGGACAGCCCATGTATATTGAAGCGATGATCAATCTTCCAGCAAGGTTGCCGCCCATGGCTCAATTCCACCAATGCCTCGCCAATCCGGAAGCGATCACCGATCTTCACCTTGTCTTCGGTCATCCCCGCCGCGCTTACATTCTCGCCAAATGCGCCTGCATGGTTGAGCAATTCATGCCCCTCCAGCTTTGCCATCCAAAACGGGTAATGTTCCGCAGGATAGAGATGCAGCGCCTTGTCCGGCCCGCCATGCACCTTTGTGTCGGCTACATGATCACCAACGAAGCCGTCTTTTGTCAGTAGCACCGGTCCACTAGCAGGCTCGCGCTCCATAGCGCTTTTGGTGCCATCACCGCGAAATGGTTTGGGGCCGCCAATCAGCAGCGCATCGACAAGCGTTGATATCATATTGCAGCAATAAACAATATAATGCGCGCTGCCCATTGGCTTTTTGTCTATCCGCCGATAAAACGCGCCCGATGCAGACCAGCGACCTACGCATAGCCCTTTTCAGCGGCAATTATAACATGACACTGGACGGCGCGAACAAGGCGCTGAACCGGCTTGTCGGCTATTTACTGAAACAAGGCGCACAGGTGCGCGTCTACTCGCCCACCGTGGACGATCCCGACTTTGAACCGACAGGCGATCTGGTCAGCGTGCCATCTATGGCCATTCCCAACCGGCCGGAATACCGGATACCGCTGTCCTTCTCCCGCCGCGTGCGCAAGGATATTGAAGAATTCAATCCCGATATTGTCCATATTTCCAGCCCCGACCGCGTATCACGGCAAGTGGCGGCATGGGCGCGGCGGCGCAATCTGCCGGTACTATGCTCGGTACATACCCGGTTCGAGACTTATTTCCGGTACTATAACCTTGCCTTCATCGAACCATTGATGGTGGCGTGGCTACGCAAGCTATATCGCCGCTGTGACGCATTGGTCGCTCCGTCAGAGAGCTTTGCACAGGTACTGCGCGAACAGCGAATGAATTACGATATTGATATCTGGTCACGCGGCGTGGACCGAGAGATCTTCAATAGCGGCAGGCGCGATCTTGGCTGGCGCAAAGAGCAAGGTATCGAGGATAGCCCCCCCGTGATCGGATTCCTTGGCAGGCTTGTCATGGAAAAGGGGCTGGATGTTTTTTCCGACGCGATTGATCAGCTAAACCGCCGAAAGGTTGCGCACCGTGTGATGGTAATCGGCGAAGGCCCTGCAAAAAAATGGTTTGAATCGCGATTGCCCGATGCGGCCTTTGTCGGCTTTCAGGGCGGACATGATCTGGGCCGTGCTGCCGCCGCAATGGATATATTATTTAATCCGTCGGTTACAGAGACATTCGGCAATGTGACGCTTGAAGCAATGGCATGCGGCGTTCCGGTTGTCGCGGCCAAAGCCACGGGTAGCCAAAGCCTTGTGGAAGATAAGTCATCCGGCCGATTGATAACGCCCGGTGCGATCAACCAATTTGCCGATGCGCTGCAATTATACTGTGAGAATACCGACATCCGCGCCGAACATGGCGCAGCAGGCGAAAAACGCTCGCTCGATTTTAGCTGGGATGCGATCAACCAAGTGGTAGCCGACACCTATATCCGCCTTATCCGGCAGAAAAGGTCTGGCAATTCAGACTAACGCAGCACGCCTGCCTTCCGCATCCGCAGGGCATACCACAACATGAACAGTGTGATGATCCAGATCGCGGCAGACAGCGGGGGGCTGTCCAATTCTGCTGGTATATCTGTCATAAAGCGCTCAAAAATTGTGGTGCCGATAAGTCCGACGATGGAAGTCGCAATTGAGGTAACCGCCCAGCGGCTTCTTAACAGCAGCAGCAACGATCCGAAAAATACACCCCACACGCCAAGCGCCCATAATCCGTTCGCCCAAGCCGGAAATGATTCAAACCATGCAATCTGTTCTGGCGTCATGCCAGCCGCTTCAAGCTTGCCCAGTCGCGTAATCATATAGCTCGTGATACCAATCGCATTCCAAAGTAGCGTGACTATGCCCACCACCCATAAATGCCAGGGCGCTCTGCTTGTTGCACTCTCATTCATTGCCTTCCTCCCTCAATGACCCACAGCCCAGCATAATAGGAAAGTTATCGCAATATGCCAACGCTGTTGGACAAAGGCCTGACAAGCGCTGCGATTTTACTCTAAGCTCCAGGTGTGACCGATTTATTTGCAGATGATTCCCCGCCGCAGCGTTTAGAAACGGAGCGCACAGACGCGCCGCTCGCAGACCGCATCCGTCCGGCGAACCTTGGCGAAATAATCGGGCAGGACCATATCACCGGACCCGAAGGCGCGATTGGCCGGATGGTTGCGGCTGGTAAATTATCCTCGCTAATTTTGTGGGGGCCACCCGGAACCGGAAAAACGAGCATTGCCAGATTGTTGGCTAATGCAGTTGATATGCATTATATGGCTGTAAGTGCCGTTTTCTCTGGTGTGGCAGACCTCAAGAAAGCCTTTGCTGAAGCCGAGAAGGTTGCCCAGATGGGTAAGAAAACGCTGTTGTTCGTGGATGAAATCCACCGCTTCAACAAAGCGCAGCAGGACGGCTTCTTGCCATTTGTCGAACGCGGCGTGGTGACACTGGTGGGCGCGACCACCGAAAATCCAAGCTTTGAGTTAAACGCCGCTTTGCTGAGCCGCGCGCAAGTTCTAGTATTGAACCGCCTGGATGATGAAGCGCTGGAAGCCCTACTAGCCCGGGCGGAGCAGGAGCAAGGCAACCCCCTGCCCGTCAATGCGGAGGCACGCAGCGCCCTTATCCAGACAGCAGACGGCGATGGCCGCTTCCTGCTCAACCAAGCCGAAACGCTATTTTCGATCAAAATCGAAAACCCGCTCGACCCCAAAGCCATGTCCGCCCTGCTCCACCGCCGAATGCCCGTCTATGACAAGGGCGCGGACGGGCATTATAACCTGATCAGCGCCTTGCATAAATCGATGCGCGGTAGCGATCCACAAGCTTCGCTCTACTGGCTGGCTCGCATGCTGACGGCAGGCGAAGAGCCGCTTTATGTGCTCCGCCGGATAACCCGCTTTGCCAGTGAAGATATCGGTCTGGCTGACCCGCAGGCATTGCAGCAATGTATCGCCGCAAAGGAAGCCTTTCAGTTTCTGGGGAGCCCCGAAGGCGAACTCGCGATTGCCCAAGCCTGCCTCTATTGCGCGACAGCGCCCAAATCCAACGCCGCCTATGCCGCACAGAAATCAGCTTGGAAGGCCGCGAAAGAAACCGGCAGCCTGATGCCGCCCGCCAACATCCTCAACGCGCCTACCGATTTGATGAAGGATCTGGGCTATGGCAAAGGCTATGCCTATGACCATGATGCAGAAGGCGGCTTTTCCGGCGACAATTACTGGCCGGACGATATGGACGCGCAAAGATTCTACGCGCCGGTCGAGCGCGGGTTTGAGGCAAAGCTGCAGCAACGGCTGAAACATTGGGAGGGATTGCGTGAGGAACGGCAAAAATAGACGCGCCTTTACTCACGCGGCCCGGTAAACCGCTTGCAATGTAGGAATTGGCCTGCCAGCAAAGCACTATGTTCGCTGTTATTCCTCTTATGCAACCCCCACGTTCCACTGGCCATGGAATGGCGGTTTTTGGGGCTTACGGTATCGTGACCGTTGTGACCTTTGGATTTGCAGGGCCAGCATCACGGGCTTCCAAATGACTGGTCAGTATCGCGCAGCCATTTGCACTGCCTTAACCGGGCCGGACGCGGTTGAAATTCAAACAGTAGCTGCCAAGCCGTTAAATGCTGGCGAAGTGCGGGTGGCCATCAGGGCAGCCGGCCTCAACTTTCCAGACCTGCTTATGACACAAGGCAAATATCAGTTTCGGCCCGATCCGCCCTTCACACCTGGTACAGAGTTTGCCGGAGAAGTTATTGAGGTCGCGCCAGAGGTGACGTCTGTTTCTGTCGGAGACCGCGTAATGAGCGGCCACAAAGGCGGATGCTTCGCCGAGCAAATCGCGGTTTCGGCAAATGCCGTCTCGCCGCTGCCTGATGCGCTTTCTTTCGAGGAAGGCGCATGCTGGTATAGCGCCGCGATAACCGCGTGGCATGCGCTACATGACAGAGCGGCTTTGCAAGCAGGTGAGAGCCTTTTGGTGCTCGGCGCATCTGGCGGTGTTGGAATGGCCGCGGTAAAGCTTGCCAAGCATATGGGCGCGATGGTGGTCGCCGTTGCTTCGACCGAAGAGAAGCGCACCGCTGTTCTGGGTGCTGGAGCGGGCCACGCACTTGATCCAGCCGATCCTGATCTTGCCAAGCGAGTTAAGGCACTCACCGGCGGCAAAGGATGCAATGTCGTTTATGATCCGGTGGGCGGCGATCTGGCGATAACGGCAACGCGTGCGATTGCCGTGGGCGGAAGATATCTGATTGTCGGCTTTGCCAGCGGCGACATTCCTGCCTTTCCGGCAAACCATGCGATGATAAAGGAATATAGCCTGATCGGCCTTCGTGCCGGTGAAAGCGGGCGGCGCGATCCGGAGCTTGGAAAACGCAACAAGGCCAAAATGGCCGAATTTGCGGCGGCTGGTATTATGAAGCCGCATATTTCCCACCGCTTCGCACTCGATGAGATTACGGATGCTCTGAAAATTTTGGAACAACGTAAAGTGATCGGTCGGGCGATCGCCACCCTAACTTGAAACATGATTTTACAGGGCGTTGCAGATTCTCGTATGGCACTGAAAATCAGTATGTGTTAACCATTCGCGTCTTTTGAATAAGGCCCATATGGGCTCAAACAACAATAGGGGGATAAATAATGGAAAATTTCCAGATTATGGGCTACGCCTTTGATCAAGAAGTTGCGCTCATATGGGGCGAAAAACTTCTGATGATTGCTTTGATACTCGCGGTGACATGGATAGTTGCAAAGATCGCAAAATGGTCCTTTGCAAAACTTGTTGATGCAGTTCCGCTGCTTCAGCGTGCAGGCGGCGACGGCCAAAGCATTGGCATGTCGCTTGGTAGAATCGTTTCACTGGTAGTGTGGCTGATCGGCCTCATCATGGTTCTTCAGCGCCTTGGTTTTGAAAGCGCGATTAAACCGATCCAAGGTCTTCTCGACAATGTTGTTGGATTTGTTCCAAATATCATTGGCGCAGCGATTATCTTCTTTGTTGGCACAATGGTTGCGAAAATCGTTCGTGAAATCGTTGAAACGTCGCTCTCCACGGTCAATTTTGACAAATGGGCAAATATGGGCGGTGCCGATAAAGTCACTGGTAACAGTACGATCAGCAAGACAATCGGAACGATTGTTTTTGTTCTGATCATTATTCCGGTCGCGATTGCCGCGTTGGATGTATTGAATATCCCAGCAATTACCGAACCTGCGAAATCAATGCTGTCAATGGTGTTAAACGCGGTTCCGTTGATCATCGGCGCTTCATTGATCCTTGGGCTTGGTTTTGTAATCGCACGCTGGGTCGCTGGTTTGCTGAAAGAGATTCTGCCAGGACTGGGCGCTGACCGCGCTATTGCAGAGCTTGGTATCCTTCCAAAAGGACGCTCGGCTTCCGGTGTTATTGCAACAATCGCAAGTGTCGCAATTATGCTGTTCATGGCCATTGCAGCGACCAAACTGCTGGGCTTCCCAGAACTTACGGGCTTGATCGAAACGGTACTTGAGCAGGCCGGTGCGGTTGTATTCGGCGCAGTGTTGATCGCGCTTGGCGTAATCATTGCACGCATCCTGAGCAACTTGATCGGCGCAGCAACGGGCGACGGTATCGCGCCGACGCTGGTTTACTGGCTAACACTTGGCCTGTTTATCTTCATCGGCATCAAGCAGATGGCGATTGGCGGATTGATCATTGATTATGCCTTCGGCGCTCTTGCGGTTGGTGCAGCGGTTGCCTTCGCTCTGGCCTTTGGTCTTGGCGGACGCGATGCAGCAGCCAAAGTGCTTTCGGACATGCGGACAGCTAAGCCTGCTGTCGCTGCAAAGAAAGCTCCGGTAAAACGCAAAGCTGCTGCAAAAAAGAAATAGCAGCAGCTTCATAAGCTAAAACAAAAGGGCGGGGCTTCGGCACCCGCCCTTTTTATTTGACTTTCCTACACTGCCGCGCATGTGCAAAGCATCGCCATGCGCCGCTTTTCAAACTTTGCCTGTATTGATTGGTCCGGCGCGGTTCAGGAACGACCGCCCGGTATCGCGGTTGCACAAATCGGGCAGGACGGCCCACCTGCCCTGCTAAACCCAAATCCACGCTGGGCTCGCCAGGATGTACTAGATTGGCTTTTAAGGCTCGCTGAAGCAAAGACCGACATGCTGATCGGCATGGACCTGTCTTTTGGATTTCCTTTCGCGGATCGCGGCGCATATTTTCCCGAATGGAAAGAAAGCCCCGCCGATGCAAAAAGCCTTTGGGAATTGATCGACCGCACTTGCGAACATGACCTGCATCTTGGCGCGTCTTCTTTTTTGAACCATCCCCAAGGAAAACGTCATTTCCGCCACGCCAAAGGGGATGTCGGCGATTTGTTTGAAGGCAGCATCGGCAGGCTGCGCGAGGTCGAACGCCATCAACGACTTACGAAACAGGCCAATAGCTGGAGTTGCTTCAATCTGATCGGTGCCGGTCAAGTCGGCAAAAGCTCGCTTACCGGTATGAGACTTCTACACCGCTTAAACGGTGCCATTCCCGTCTGGCCATTCGATCCAATACCCACAAATGGCCCTGTGCTGATCGAAATCTACACAAGCATGGCAGCGCGGGCCGCTGGCCTGCCAGCCAATCGTAGCAAAATACGCGACCGCCAAACACTCGTTCAAGCGCTTGGTGCGTTAAATGCACCTCAACCTGCCCGTCTGGCGCGCTATGATGATCATTCAACCGATGCCCTACTCACCGCGACATGGCTGCGTCAAGCGAGCGAAAACAAAGCTCTTTGGCACCCGAAATTGCTGAACAGCAAAATTAGGCAAACAGAGGGGTGGACCTTTGGCGTAATTTGATGCAATGGGCGCGGGCAAATACGCGATTGCCGGTATAGCTCAGTTGGTAGAGCACCTGATTTGTAATCAGGGGGTCACGAGTTCGAATCTTGTTGCCGGCACCATATATTTCAATAACATAACTTAAATAGAAGTAGAAAATGGAGCCTAGAATTTTCTATAGGCTCCATATAGGCTCCGGCCACCGAGCAAATGCCCGCCCGCCCATGAAACTGACTTGAATCGTGATGTTTCGGCTGTCACAAGCGTTCTTATAGAAACAGGCTTGCAGCAACCATATGGATA
>CAKZNA010000138.1 GCA_937129355.1 uncultured Sphingomonadales bacterium
CCTCCGGCTTTTATCGCTCGCTATTGGTGCAGCGCTTGTTGTCACTCCCGCCCATGCGACCGAGCAAAGTTTGGAGGATGCAGCCGATCAAATCAGCGAGCTTTTCTCAGAGGGATTCTCGATTAGCAGTGAGAACCATGTGGCCGCGCGCGATGTATTCTTGAAAGCAGCCGCGATCGCAGAAGCAGTTCTAGCCTCGCACGAAGGCCTCGATCCGGCGACCAAACGCGACATGCAATATCAAGCGGCGAACGGATATTACTATGCTGGTGAGGCCGGGCATGAGCTAGCCCGGCGCGCGGATGATCCGCAGCCTTTCACCGATGCAAAAATTGTACATTTTGAGAAAGCGCTGGCCTATCAGCGGATTGTCTTCGCCGATGGTGTCGATGGAAAGCTAGTGGCAGAGTATTTCTTCGGCACCTCACTACTGGTCGAATATGGTATCGAAACCGCAGACCCACGTACCGCCGATTGGGCCGAAGCCAATGTTCATTCCGGCCGATTACGGATTGATGAGTCGAAGATGATGGGCGGAGATGACCACTACGGTGCCATGAACGAGCTCGTCGCAACATTGCTCGATTATGCGGCAGTCACGGGTAACGCCGAGGCGCGCGTTGAAGCCGAGCAACTAATCTCGCAAATCCCTGAAGATCGGCACGGCTCAGCGATCAGAAATCGCTCGCAACGATAATCGTCACTCAAACAGAAAGGGCCGCAGGATCTCTCCCCAATGCCAAACGCAATCAGGACTATTTGGGCGCAGTTCAGCGAAAGGGCAGGGACGATCTCGTGCTGCTGTCAGTGCTTTATCGGCTTATCCATCTGGCGATACTATGCGCTCTGGCGTGGAGCGGTTTCGCCTTACAAGCGTTCTTCCTGTGGTGGCTGCCCCATCAGATTGCGATGACCTATCTGAATTTCTTCCTGTCATGGGCACCGCATTATCCGCAGCCCGAGCAAGGACGCTATCGCAATACGCGCAGCTGGATTTCGAAGATGGGCAATATCGGATCGATGGGGATGCAATTCCACATCGTGCACCATCTGCACCCGTATATCCCGTTAACCCGCACGCCAGCGGCTTACCGTGAGATGCGTCCTATTCTAGAAGCCCGCGGGTGCAGCATGGATGATATCTGAAGGCTTCTCGTCCGCGAAGATCGCGACTTCGGCGGTATTTGGCTCCCGGCCGTGCACAACCTTCATGAAGTCGCCGACCATCTCGATCGGCGTGACTGCGGCTCGTCCGTTGCCGAGCGCCTTTGTCTCTGGAGCGCGTGCCTGACGGTCGTAGGCCAGATGACAGGCATTGGGGAAGGTCGCGCGCAACCGCTTCATCGGATCAATCAGAGGATTTTCATCCGTCAGATTGGCCTGGATGAAGTCTTCAGAAGGCGTTCCTGCCAGAAGA
>CAKZNA010000139.1 GCA_937129355.1 uncultured Sphingomonadales bacterium
AGATAGAGGTTACGTCGGGTGACAGTCTGGAGCAGGGCTATCCGTTGATCCATGCGGTGGGCAAGGCCGCCGTGCGCGAATATGCACCGCGCCTGATTGAACTCAATTGGGGCGACGAACGCCATCCGAAAATCGCTCTGGTTGGTAAAGGTGTCGCTTTCGATAGCGGCGGTCTGGATATCAAACCAGCGGCGGGCATGCGGCTGATGAAAAAGGATATGGGCGGCGCAGCGCATATTTTGGCGTTGGCCGAAATGGTGATGGCCGCGCGTTTGCCCGTGCGCCTCCATATGCTGGTGCCAGCGGTTGAAAATGCGATTGCCGGAAATGCCTTTCGCCCCGGCGATATCATTAAAAGCCGCAAGGGTTTGACCGTAGAGATCGACAATACCGACGCAGAGGGACGGCTTGTGCTGGCCGATGCCATCACGAAAGCGATGGAATCCGAACCTGAATTGTTGATCGACTTTGCCACGCTTACCGGCGCTGCACGTGTTGCTCTCGGCCCCGATTTGCCGCCGGCCTTTGCCAATGATGATGATCTTGCTGACGGGATAGTTTCGCACGGTGATGTGGCGGGAGACCCGATGTGGCGCATGCCGCTTTGGCAGGCCTATGATGATATGTTGTCCAGCGACATTGCCGATGTCGTCAATAGCGGCGGTAGCTTTGCTGGAGCCGTTACGGCAGCGCTATTCTTACAGAAATTTGTCGATGATGATGTCGCATGGGCGCATATTGATACCTTCGCATGGCGGCCATCATCAAAGTCCGCGCGGCCAAAGGGTGGAGAAGCGCTTGGCCTACGCGCTGTATTCGGCTATCTGGCGCAGAAATTTCCGGTGAAATAACCGGGCCGAACAGGCGGGAAGGGCAATAATTGGGCGACAGCCAAACCGAGAATAAGCGTGCGATTCATGCGCTGACAGGCCATAGCCTGGTTGGTGACCCGCGCGTGACGCCTATCAGAGGCGATCTGGCGGATATCAAGCTCGCCGGAAAGCTGTTTGCGCCGCATTATGCCGTGCCGCTTGTCAAACGCTGCATTATGCCCGCAACGACCCTTCACAATGGCCCGCATGAGAGCGACGAAGGCACGAGCCGTCTCTTGCACGGCGAAAGATTCGCGGTGCTTGATGTCGCGGGCGATTGGGCTTGGGGTTACGGCGTTCATGACGATTATTTGGGTTATGTGCGCTTCTCTGCGCTCGGCGATATGGGCGATCCGACCCATGTTGTGACGGGCAGGGGCGCGTTGATTGTGGCCGCACCGAAAGTGCCATCGCCGCTGATCCGGCGGCTGCCCATGGGCGCGCGGCTGGCTTGCGGGATGGAAACCGAATGCGGACGTTATCTGACCTGCGGTGACGGTTATGTGCCGTTGCAGCATGTGACGGCGATTGGCGATGTATCGGTTGATCCGGTTGAGCTGGCGCTCGGGATGCAGGGCATTCCCTATCTATGGGGCGGGCGCAGCGGCGATGCGATTGATTGTTCGGGGCTGGTGCAACTGGCCTTTGGAATGGCGGGTCATGACGTGCCGCGCGATGCGGATATGCAACAGGCGAGCTTTGGCGAAGCATTGGCGGATGACGAAGCATTGCAGCGCGGCGATCTGGTTTTCTTTCCCGGCCATGTTGGCATCATGATAGATGCGGAAAATATGGTCCACGCCAATTCGCATCATATGATGGTAAGCGTGGAGCCGCTGGCTGAGATAACAAAGCGGTTTGAGGGGTTGGATACCGGCCCGATTACAGCGCGGAAACGCGTCCGATGAGGGTGACGATATACCGCCGTTAAATTTAGACCGAAGTGCTGAGCCTGTCGAAGTATGTCTATCCGGTTAAGCGCCCTTCGACAGGCTCAGGGCTACGGTTTTATTGGACAGAAGCAACATGAGACATACAATTTTCATTGACGGTGCAGAAGGCACCACAGGCCTCGAAATCCGCGAACGGCTAGCAGGCCGCAGCGAGTTTGACCTTGCCATTCTTGACGACGCAAAGCGCAAAGACACTGATGCGCGGCGTGAGGCATTGAATGATGCCGATTTTGCGATCCTCTGCCTCCCCGATGCTGCCGCGAAAGAGGCGGTGGCTATGGTGGAGAGCGACACGCGGATTATCGATGCGTCGAGCGCGCACCGGGTTGATCCCGATTGGACTTACGGCTTTCCTGAGCTTTCACCTGCGCAGCGCGAAGCAATCGCCGCATCAAACCGCGTGAGCAATCCGGGATGCTATCCCACCGGCTTCCTCGCATTGATCGCGCCATTGGTGCAGCGCGGATTGCTACCCGCCGATTGGCCATACACGGTCAATGCGGTGAGCGGCTATTCCGGCGGCGGAAAGGCGCTTATCAAGCGGTTTGAAAGCGAAGCGGATATTGGCGTGCGGAACTATGCGCTCGATCTTGCGCACAAGCACCGGCCAGAAATGAAACAGCATGCGGGATTAAAACATGGCGTGATATTCGCGCCATCCGTGGTGCGCGCCTATCGCGGAATGCTGGTGGAGGTTCCGCTGCATCTTGGTGCGATGGAAGGCCAGACTACGCCGGACCAGCTGTTGGCTGCTCTGCGCGATCACTATGCTGGCTCTTCCATAGTCAGCGTCAGCGATGGCGCGGGCGTAACCGAGCTGATGCTGAACGAAAATGACGCGCCAACCGACAGGCTGGAGCTATTCGTTTTCGGTAATGAGGGCGGATATCACACCCGCCTAATCGCAAAACTCGACAATCTAGGCAAAGGCGCGAGCGGTGCGGCTGTGCAGAGTTTGAATATTATGGCGGGCGTTGATGAGACGGCGGGGTTGCAGGTTTAGGCCGCTTCGTCCCGAAAGCGGACACCAGCTTTCGCCCCGTGGCATGTCTGAAATTGGGGTGGAAAGCGGACATAAGAGCTGTCATTTGATGCAACTATTCTAGCCGAAGAACAAGCTCAATTGGTGCAATCCGTTCCTTCGCAATATTGCTCACCATATTCGCCAACTTTGCGGGGAATTTGTTTCCCATCAGAATGTGCAACCCGACTGCTGGTAAACCAGCATTCCCATTGCGTCGCTTTTGATCGGCAAAAAATTTGAGTGCTGTTGTCGTTTGGTCTCGACTTGAAACTTCCGCAAATCCAGATTGGAACGAGGCTTCTCGGTATGTTTGCAGACCTTCAAGAAAGGAGTTTTCCCCGACGCTGGCCCACGGGACTGGAAATGAAATAGGCTCAGACCCAACTTTCATGATGTCGTAAATTGCGAATAGCCCGTTAGGCCGTAGTATCCGCCCGACCTCTGCCATGAGTGCAGCCTTGTCCGGGATATTCATGCCTACATGAAGCATCAAGGCAACGTCGAAACTACCATCATCGAAAGGCAGATTGAGTGCATTTGCAGTTTGGTAGTCCGTCACCGCAGTCATACCGACTAACTCACTTAAGCTTCTCGCTGTTGCAGTATATTCCGGCGTTAGGTCAACGCCAGTTACGTGTGCTCCGGTTTCTCCCGCAACAAAACGGGCGGTGCCACCTATACCGGACCCAATATCAATAACTTTCATCTCTGGTTTTAGATCAAGTTGATCGATCAATGCTGTCGTTGCGGAGAAACCGCCGACGTGAAATTCGTCAACTGATTTCAAATCCTCTGGTGTCACAGAACCAGTCGAAACGCCCATTTCATTGAGCGCTTCGATAATTCGTTGGAGAAGGCCATCTTTCGCATAATGTGCAGATACTTCAGCTTCGAGTGACATTTGAATTACTCCGCTTCTAGCGCTCGAATAACACAATTATGGCGCCGGTCTAACGGCATTGTTGACTGATGGTTTTTGCGTCCGCAATTGGGTCGTTAGCTGAATGTCTGCTTATGTTTTTCTAGCGTCCGCTTTTGCGCCCAAAGCGGACGTTTAATAAAGCGGTTTATCCAAGCCTCGCGACAATCGCGTGAGCTTACTCTCCAGCTGCCGCTGCCAATTCCCTACGGTTGGCTATCTCCAATTTAAAGCATTTCGGGCCGAATGCGGCGAATTCATCAAATTGCTTTTCTTCGCCAGCTCTTGCTTTTTCCAGCTTGCCCACAAACAATGCCACTTGCGCGAGAATATCTTTGGTTGCGGATTTTCCGTCTCCGCCGCGCTGTTTTATTTCATATTTTGTCCATTGCTGTGATCTGGTCAGGTTCATTTTGCTGGCCCTTGGTTCTAAGTCTTTCCGAAGCAACCCCATGACTTCATTATACGCGGCGCAGACGACCGGGTCATTGCCCGAGATGATCTCGTCCGCCGGAATGGCATATTTGTCGCTGCCGCCCTGCATAAGCATCAAAATGCTAACCGATATATTCAATATTGAACTCATAATTCCCCGCCGCTTATTTTGAATTTCGTGTGCTTTCAAAGGGCCCTTTAATAGGGCGGCTTATCCAACCCCTTTGGACTAGCCGTAAATATCTCAACGCCATCCTCGGTAATGCCAATCGAATGCTCAAACTGCGCGCTTAGGCTGCGGTCGCGGGTTACGGCGGTCCAGCCATCGTCGAGCACTTTGCCCGCTGGTTTACCAATGTTGATCATCGGCTCGATGGTGAAGATCATGCCGGCGCGCAGCTCCGCACCTGTGCCGGGGCGCCCGACATGCACGACTTCGGGGGCGTCGTGGAACAAGCGGCCAAGCCCATGCCCGCAAAATTCGCGTACGACGCCGTAACGGTTTCCTTCTGCATGACTCTGGATCGCATGCGCGACATCGCCAAGCCGATTGCCGGGCTTAACCTGCTCGATGCCCAGCATCAGGCTCTCATAAGTCACATCGACCAGCTTGCGCGCTTTTAATGGCACATCGCCGACAAGATACATGCGTGACGTATCGCCATGCCAGCCGTCGACGATGGGCGTGACATCAATGTTAACAATGTCACCATCCTTCAATTTCTTGTCAGCCGGAATACCGTGGCAGATCACATGATTGATGCTGGTGCAGCAGCTATGCGTATAACCGCGATAGCCGAGTGTCGCCGGAACGCCGCCGCCTTGCAGCGTCATTTCGCGCACAATATCGTCAATTTCCTGCGTGGTAACACCGGGCACGACATGCTTGGTCAGCTCGTCGAGAATTTCGGCAGCCAGCCGTCCGGCCTTGCGCATGCCGGCAAAGCCTTCGGGGCCGTGCAATTTGATAACGCCGTCACGCGCCTGCAGCGCTTCTTCGGGGGAAACAGAGAGATATTTATCCATTGGGGCCATATAGGCCTTTCGTCCGTGCTTTGCGAGAGGCAAGTTTGTCGCTATGCCTGCCGATATGAACAACAAACGTATCTACACCGCCGCCATCGTCATTATCGGTGACGAAATCCTTTCTGGCCGGACACAGGACAAGAATATCAGCCAGATTGCGCTGTGGTTGAATATTCAGGGCATACGCCTGCACGAGGTGCGCGTGGTGGCGGATGATATGGATGCGATACAGGAGGCCGTGAATGTCTTGCGTGAACGCCACGACTATCTGTTCACGACGGGCGGGATTGGTCCGACGCATGACGATATTACTGTCGATGCGATCTCTGCGGCTTTGGGCGTCGATGTGGTCGAGCATCCAGAGGCAAGTGCGATGCTGCGCAAATATTATGAAACACGCGGCGGTGCGACAGAGGCACGGATGCGGATGGCGCGGGTGCCCGATGGTGCAGACCTGATCCCCAATAAAATGTCGGGCGCGCCGGGCATTCGCTTCGGCAATATCTTCATCATGGCGGGCGTCCCGCATATTACCGCAGGCATGCTCGATGCGCTAACCGGAACGCTGGAAGGCGGAGACCCGCTGCTGTCCCATCAGGTGGGGGCATGGGTTGCCGAAAGCGAAATTTCTGAATTGCTCGCCAAGACAGAGCAAGAGCATGATGGTTGCCAGATTGGCAGCTACCCGTTTTTCCGCGAAGGGAAGGTGGGGGCGAATTTTGTGGTCCGCACAACCGATGCCCATGCTTTGAACGCATGTAGCGCAGCTTTGGTAGCTGGTTTGGAGAAGGCCGGATATCAGGCTTTTGATGGCGGAATTTAGGAGTTTTGACCAAATCCGGCATTTCATTCATGCATCGTCAACATTACGCGCGGCAGTAACATTTCTATGAAGAAAATTATTTCAGGCATTGCGGCGGTATTGCTGCTGTCAGTGCAAGCCTTCCCGGCAATTGCTAAATCGGCATCAGATGCCCCAAAAGCCACGGAGCTCCCTTGGCTTTATAAGGGCAGCGATATTCCGGTCGATGAAAGCTGGACCTTTGGTGAGCTTAAAAATGGTCTGCGCTATGCGGTGAAGAAGAATGACGTGCCTGCGGGGCAGGTGGCAATCCGCGTGCGTATTGATGCAGGGTCGCTGCATGAGGAAGATAACGAGCAGGGCTATGCCCATTTGATCGAGCATCTGGCCTTTCGCGGTTCGGAATATGTGCCGGACGGCGAATCCAAACGCATCTGGCAGCGCTTTGGCGTGTTTTTCGGCAGCGATAGCAATGCGCAAACCACACCGACGCAAACCGTATATAAGCTGGACCTTCCAAACAGTTCTCCCGCCAAACTCGATGAATCGATCAAGATTCTTTCGGGCATGATGCGTGCGCCGGGTATTTCGCAAAAGGCGCTGGATGCCGAAAAAGCGATCGTACTTGCCGAAATGCGCGAAAGCAGCGGTGCCTTTTCCGACATGCGCGATGTTCAGCGCGGCCATTATTTTAAAGGCCAGCGCTTTGCAAACCGTTCACCGATCGGCACACAGGAAACGCTGAACGCCGCCAATGTCAGCGGCTTACGCGCATTCCATAGCCGCTGGTATCGCCCCGATAAGACGGTGATTGTACTGGCCGGAGATGTTGATCCAAAGATTTTGGAAGCGCAGATCAAACAGCATTTTTCTGCGTGGAAAAATAAAGGCGCTCCGGCTGCCGAACCGGATTTTGGTACGCCGCAGCCAAGCAAGGAAAAGGCAGAGCTTTTCGTCGAGCCAACCTTACCGTTAAGCGCCTCTATCGGGTGGTTGAAGCCATGGAAGCGGGTTGATGATACCATTGTCTATAACGAGCAAATCATCGTTGATGCGGTGGCCCTGCGCATAATCAATCGCCGCCTGCAAGAGCAAGCCCGCAACAGCGGCAGTTTCTTGCAAGCAGATATCCTTTCGGAAAAACTATACCGCTCTGCAGACTTTACGACGGTCAGTGTCCTCCCGATTGGAGATGATTGGGAAAAGGCGGTAATCGATGTTCGCGCGACAATTGCCGATGCGATCGCCGATGCCCCTTCGCAAACCGATATTGACCGGGAATATAAGATATTGGACCGTGTTTTCCGCACGCGCGTCGAAAGTTATCCTTTTGAAGCCGCGTCAAAGCAGGCCGATGATATCGTGAATGCCGTCGATATTCGCGAAACAGTGGCAACGCCCAAAACGGCGTTAGATGTGTTTCAGTCGATGACGGATAAAATCACACCCGCCCGCATTCTGGAATCCACGCAAAAATTGTTCGCGACAAATGTTGTGAAGATATTTTTGACCGCCCCGAAGGAGGTCAAAAACGGCAAGAAGCGATTGGTCGCTGTTTTGAATAAAAATGTAGCGGGGGACGCAGCCGTCCGGCTCGCCCAGGACAAACCGACCTTAGACGATTTGCCAGCTATTGGACCCGCGGGCAAACTCGCGGCGCGGGTACCGCGTAAAGACTATGGCATGGAATTGCTTAGGTTTGAAAATGGCGCGCGTGTCCTTTTATACCCTAACAAGGCCGAAGTTGGGCAAATCCGGATGGTCACCCGCTTTGGCAAGGGTTACCAGGCGGTGGCTCCCAAAGACGCAGCATTGCTCTGGACTGGGCCGGTTGTCATCAATGAAAATGGCATTGGTAAATTCACCCAGACGCAAGTTGAGCAAATGACTGCCGGAAAGCGGATTCAGTTAAGCTTTGATATCGATAATGACGCGTTTGAATATGCGGCCACGACCGGAACAAAGGATTTGGCAGATCAGTTAAAAGTTATCGCCACCAAGATGGAATATCCGGGATGGCGCGATACGTCCGTTGCGCGCGCCAAGGCATTTTTAAACAGCGGCTATGACAGTTTTCAAATGTCCGCCGATGCAGTCTTGCAGCGCGATCTGGAATATCTGCTCGCTAATTCTGACTTGCGCTGGAAAACGCCAACGCCGAAAGAAGCCGCCAATATCACGCCAACATCGGTCCGTCAGTTTTGGGAGCCATTGCTGAAAACCGGTCCGGTAGAAGTCATCCTGATGGGTGATTTTGACAGCGAGGCCGCGATCAAGGCGCTCGGCGAAACAATTGGCGCCATGAAGCCGCGCAGGCAAGGGGTAGCAGACCAGACAGCATTGAATTTGTCCTTTCCCAAGGCCAATCAATTCCCGCTTATTCGGACGCATAATGGCCCGAAAGATCAAGCTGCGGCCGTTGTTGCCTGGCCCACCGCAGGCGGCATAGCGCGCGTCAGAGAAAGCCGAGAGCTCGAAGTTCTGGCGGCAATTTTCCGGGACCGTCTGTTCGAGAAATTCCGCGCGGAGCAAGCCGCAAGTTACAGTCCGGGCATGGCCAATAGCTGGCCGGTTGAATTCACGAATGGTGGCTACCTGATGGCTATCAGCCAAGTGCAGCCGCAAGATGTGAACCGCTTTTTCAAATTTTCCGAAGAGGTGGCGAGAGATTTGGCCGCCAACCCAGTCAGCGCTGATGAATTAAAGCGGTCAGTAGAACCGATAAAGCAGATGGTTGACCGGCTTGCATCGGGTAACACTTTCTGGCTCAACAATTTGCAAGGGGCCACATTTGACCAACAGAAATTTCGCGCAATCAGCGGTCTATTCAGGGATTATGAGGGAACTACCCCTGCGCGTATTCAAGAGCTGGCGAAGCGGTATTTTGTTCCTGGCCGTGCATGGAAGCTGACGGTGTTGCCAAAATCAGCAAGCAGTGCAGCCGCGAGCAGCAGCGTTGCGGCTGAAAGTCGCTAGCGATTACATTCCGGGATAGCGTTCAAAGCCCGGCAACGTGTGAACGTCATTCATCCATTTCAGCTTTTCGGCGGTCTGGATATGCGCGCTGGGGGCAAATTCTTCCGGTTCATCAAAAGTCGTTGCCTGAACATCCACGATCCCGGGCAAATTTTCTGCATTATAGTAAAACAGCCCGGTCCCACAATCGGCACAAAAATGCCGCCTGCCATGTTCAGAGCTTTTATATATTTGGGGCTCGCCCTTTTTGATCGTTAGCGCGCTATCGTCAAAGGCTGACCAACCAACCATAGGTGCGCCAGCATTGTGTCTGCAATCGGAGCAATGGCAAAGCGCTGTATGCTGTGCTTCGCCGCTAACTTCGTATCGAACCGCGCCGCAATGGCATCCGCCTTCCGCCATCCTCATTCTCCTTCATTGTCAAAAACCAACACATGACTGGTATCAGAATGAGGGGAACATTTAAAGAACGTATTTTGAAAGGTCTGTATCCTTGGCAATTTCGGCCAGCTGTTTTTCTACATAGGCTGCATCAATCTTGATATTTTCGCCTGCCTTGTCCTCGGCTTCAAAGCTGATTTCTTCGATCAGTTTTTCCATTACGGTTTGCAAGCGGCGAGCGCCGATATTTTCGACGCTGTTATTCACATCGACGGCAATTCGCGCGATTGCATCAATGGATTTTTTGTCGAAATTCAGTGTGACCTCTTCGGTTCCAAGCAGGGCTGTATATTGCTGGGGAAGATTGGCCTTGGTCTCGGTCAATATTCTTACAAAGTCTGCATGCTCCAAAGCGCGTAACTCGACGCGGATCGGCAGGCGGCCTTGCAATTCTGGCAGCATATCGCTGGGCTTGGATACGTGGAATGCGCCCGATGCGATAAACAGCACATGGTCGGTTTTCATCGGGCCGTATTTGGTGGCAACGGTCGTGCCTTCGATCAGCGGCAACAAATCGCGCTGTACGCCTTCACGGCTCACCGAACCGCCGCGGACATCGCTGACGGCAATTTTGTCTATCTCATCGAGGAAGACGATCCCGTTTTCTTCGGCATCGGCCAAAGCGGTCTGCGCGACATCATCTTGATCCAGCCGTTTCTCGGTCTCTTCTTCAACAAGCTTTATCCAAGCTTCGGGAACCTTCATCTTGCGCTTCTTGGTATTATTCTGGCCAAAGGCCTTACCCATCATGTCGGATATATTGATCATGCCAACCTGACCGCCCATTCCGGGTATTTCCATCGGCGTGTTTGGCGTGTC
>CAKZNA010000140.1 GCA_937129355.1 uncultured Sphingomonadales bacterium
TTCCTCTGCTTTCTGAAACGACGTGATCATATTCAATATTGGTTTGTCTTTTTGCAGCGCGATCACGCGGCGGTTGGAAAAGCTGCCGCCGTCAAAATCGCGCTCGACGCGGTAGGTTATTTCATAATCCTCGCTGCCCGGACGCATGAAATAGGCATGCAGGCTATGTGCGATGCGTTCGGGCGACACTGTATCCTGCGCCGCCGCGAGCCCCAGCGCAATTACCTGTCCACCAAAAACACGGCCCACGCCGCCTTTCTTGCGGCTGCCCAGATACCAGCCATCGCCCATGCGTTTCACTTGCAGGAGATCGACGAGATCGGTGACGAGGGTTTTTGAATCGGTCATAAGCGGTAATTTCTATGAGCAATGGGCAGGAAAGGGAAGTGGTTGTATCAAAGCTTTCTGCGTTACTCTTGCTGACGGAGCCAGCGCCATTCAATCAACCCGCCGACAAACTCCGTCACGACGATTACGAGATAGAGGAGCGGCAAGGCGAATAGCATTATGTGATAGAGCACAAGCAAGCTGACCAGCCCGCGCGCGACGATATTTATACGGTGAAGCCGGAGTGCAGCTGGATCGAGCAGCGCCAGATTAAACACCACGCCCAGCAATCCGCCAAAATTGACAAAAAACCCCGCCCCGCCGCTCAATGTGACTGGCCCGCCTGATAGTCCGAAAGCAGCGTTCAGATCGTTGATGACTGCTATCACCACATCCGACAGACCGGGAATGGCGAATAGCGAGCAGAGGAACAGATCGAGCAGGATGATGTAGCGAGGAAAGCGCATCGTGGAGCTCAATCAGTGTAGCCAGCAAGATTACCGCCGATAACATAACCCAATATATCGACGATTTGTGCCGGTGTTTCGGCCACAGCGAAGGCGGCGGCGTCGACTTCTTTTAATGGATGGATGATTTCCGGGCCATGGTTGATGATGATCGGTTTGCCCAGCGCCGCAGCATAGCCTGCGTCAAAGGCGGCGTTCCATTGCTTATATTTGTCGCCAAACCGCACCACCACGATATCCGCTTCTTTGATCAGCGTTGACGTGCGGATGGCGTTGACCTGTGCACCTTTGCGGTCATGCCAGAATTTATCTTCTTCGGCGCCCAATATGGCTACACCGCAATCATCCGATGCAGGATGATCGGTTACGGGCGCACTAAACTGTACGGGTAGATTCTTTTCTGCGGCTCCCTTGGCAATTTCCTCACGCCAAATGGTATGAATTTCACCTGATAGATACACTTTCCAAATATCTGGCATGATGATCCTTCCCATCATTCTTGTGTTGCGCCAAACTCCGAGCCACGAGCGCTTCCAGCCCGGATTGACCGTGGCTAGCCACAAATCAGGCAGGATTATGTTTGGCTAGAAACTTTTCTAGTTGGTTCAGCCAATCCTGACGATTTTTCTTGTCAGATAGACCATGGCCTTCATCCTCATAAGTCACAAAAACAGCGTCGGAGTTTCTGTCTTCAAGTTTCTGTTTGTACAGCGTGAACTGGCTATACGGGACATTGCTGTCTTTCTTGCCATGCACCAGAAGAACCGGTCGTTTCAGTTGATCAACCAAGCGGACGGGCGACACATCGTCGAGATCAAAATTGTCTTCGCCACGAATCTGCTCTTTCCATTTACGACTGTAGCGGCTGCTCAAAAACCTTCGATCATAGCGAAGTTGCTTGTTCCAATCTGTAACGCCTGCAAAACTTGCCGCGCAGCGATATTTTTCGGGATTTCGTGTTACACCCCACAGGGCGGCATATCCACCGTAGGAACTACCGACGAGGCAGACGCGGGCAGGGTCCACAAGCCCACGCTTTACCAGCCACTCCACTCCATCATCCAAATCATCTTGCATTCTGCGGCCGATTTGACCTTCGCCCAACTTGTAGTAATCTTCCCCATAACTTCCAGACCCCCGAAAATTTGGCTGCAAAACCGCATACCCTCGGTTAGCTAGGAACTGGACATCTATATTGTAGTCCATGGTATCTCGGATTCCGAAGGGGCCACCATGCGGCATTACGATTAGAGGTAAGTTTTTGGCTTCTTTCCCCTTAGGAACGGTAAGGTAGCTAGGGATCGGAGTACCGTCACGGGCAGTATAACTTTCGTAGCTAACTTTCGAGAGTTGTTGCGGGTCCAGCCGGTCATTTATTCCTGCAAACCTGTCCATGCGTTTTGCTTTAGGCTCATAAAGATAATAGCTCCCCGGGTCCGTAGACGACGTTGAATAGATGATCATCTTGCTATTGTCGCGGGTCTTAGAAGTAATCCAGACTTCATCCCCTGGTAGCGCCCTGTTGAGCCTCGCCTGCTGCTTCGCCAGTTGCGGATTGAACCATTTTATACGGTCACGGGAGTCAGTATATCGCACCGATTCCAATACTTTACCATCGTCGTCAAGGCTGTAGCTGATGATGTCATTTCTGCTGTGGTCGAATATCTTTTCGCCAATTTCCTTTGTCAGAAAGTTAAATTTATAGAGAGCGAATCGCCCGGTTTCTTTATTTGACAAAATGTAGCCCGAATCTGATCCAGAAATGATATGAGTGATATCGAACAATGATTGCTCTTGCTCCTCTTCATCATCATTTGCCTTAATTTTGCCGATTCTCCGAAATTTCTGATTGTCTTGACTGCGGTAGAACACGTGGACCGTCTTTCCGCGATAACTTATGCCGACCCGAACAACGCCATCATTATCCGCAATCCAATCCCATACTTTCAGCTGCTCTTTGAGAACCAATTCACTCTCGTTGGTATCCATGTCGATGCGGAAAATTTCAGGATATTTGTAGACTGACTGCCTAGCAGAAAGAAGAAGAAATCGGCCGTCGCGATCCACATGGATGACATTGTCGCCATCCGGCCCTGCCTTTTTCAAGCCCAAATAACGCGTTTTGCGAGTTGCAATGTCAATGACGTAGAGCTCTGTTTGTCTGAACTCCGTGTTCCCGGCCCTTTGGCCCGAATAATTTTTCAAGCTGGATACGCTGAAAAGCAGCTTCTGATTTCCGGCCCAGCGATACCAACTCAAGTCGGTATCTTTGGGCATGGCAACGCTGTATACTTCCTCTTTGTCAAGAAATTTAGTTGTCAAAAACGTCTTGCCGTCTTTTCTTTGTCGGAAAACAAATTTCGAACCATTTGGAGCGATTTTGGGCCTGAAAATGCCGTCGTCGTTGGCGAATGTTTCGCTCGCGATAAGGGGCGCAGTGGACGCCGCCTGACCATTTGCATTCGCAGTGAACAGATTCGAAAGCGCAACAGACGCCAGAAAAGCGATAGTAAAACGAATAACAGTAATGACTAGCCCCCTTATAATTAGGGCAAATGTCCAATATTA
>CAKZNA010000141.1 GCA_937129355.1 uncultured Sphingomonadales bacterium
ACTCAACGTGAACAATCTGTTCAACACTGAGGGCTTTACTGAAGCTGAAGAAGGATCGATACCTGGTAACAATATTGTTCGGGCTCGCTCAATCGTCGGACGTACTGTATCGGCATCGGTTCGCTTCGACTTCTAAAAAGGGGCTGCAACCGGTTGTGCCACCTCCCAATAGGTGCAACCGGTTGCAAAACTATTCTATCAATGAAAGTATCGACCATGACATCAACATGGACGACCGAGCATGTTATGGGAATTGCCGATCAGCAATTTTCAAAAGTGCCTTTGGTTTCAAAAGATCTAGTACAACCCATCATTCCGGGAATGATCCTCTGGGATATGTGGCCGATCCAGCTTGCTGACGGCAGTATTGCCGAGATTGCGGGCGGCTCCATCTGGATGGCACTGTCGGCAGAGGATCACGGCGATCCCGCTAGGCGACATTTTGAGGCGCGGATCAGATTGCTTCACTTGGTGAGCGATCAGTGGAAGGATTTGGGTCAAGCATTGCCCGATCAAGCGTCCCCATATGAACGCGAATGGGCAGGCACAGCTTTGCTCGAAAATGATATTGTGTCGTTGTTTTTTACTGCGGCAGGCAATCCGGATGTGCCACGTGGCTACCAACAGCGTCTGTTTGAAGCACATGGGACATTGCAATCTGATGGCCGCATATCGGACTGGACGACCACGAGGGAATCGGTAACAAATTGCGGCGAACACTATGAGTTTGCCGATCAACAGGACGGCGAGCCGGGCAAGATTGTCGCCTTTCGCGATCCAGCCTATTTTCGCGATCCGGCGGACGGTAAAGAATATTTGCTCTTTTCTGCATCACTCGGTGGATCGGCTTCCGAATATAACGGCGCAATTGGTATTGCAGAACGAACCGGAACGGATAGCTGGAAATTGCTACCGCCGCTCGCTCATGCCGATGGCGTCAACAACGAGATGGAACGCGCCCATATGGTCGTGAAAGATGGCTTATATTATCTTTTCTGGGTAACCCAGTCGGGGACGTTTAATCCCGATTTGCCAATTGGGCCCACCGGATTGTACGGGATGGTAGCAAACTCGCTCTTCGGCGATTATCGACCACTCAACGGAACGGGTCTGGTTTTGGGGAACCCGCCCGAGGAGCCAACACAAACCTATAGCTGGCATGTGACCAAGGAACTGCTAGTCAGCAGCTTTATCGATCACTGGGGGTTGGGTGGCAGAAGCATGGCCGATAATCCGGAATTGGCGGCAGAAAGTTTTGGTGGAACGCCCGCACCATTTCTGACCATCTCTCTGGACGGAGAACAGGCAATGCTGTGCGATACGGATGACTCCGGCTTCGCAGGAAGACGGTGTGCCTGAGCTACTCGGAGCGATTGAAGCGGGTGGCACGAAATTCGTGATTGCTGTCGGAACCGGTCATAAAGATATTACGGCGCAGACGATAATTCCTACCACAACACCCGATGAAACACTCGCATTGGCACTGGACTGGTTTCAGGAGCAGGGCAAACTGGCCGGACTTGGCATTTCCTGTTTCGGACCGGTCGAGCTTGATCGCAAATCGCCGAAATGGGGATACATCACGCAGACCACAAAACCCGGATGGAGCGACACGGACGTTGCGGGACATCTTGGACGAATGCTGGCCTGTCCCGTGGGCTTTGATACTGATGTCAATGGTGCGGCATTGGGTGAGTTTACCCACGGAGCCGCGCGCGGCTGCGATGTTGCGATCTATGTTACTGTCGGAACAGGCATTGGCGGCGGTGCGATAGTGAACGGCGCAACGCTACATGGTTTTCGTCACCCTGAAATGGGCCATATCCGTCCGCGCCGCCATGCGGGCGATATGGATTTTGAAGGCGTATGTTCTTTCCACGACGATTGCCTTGAGGGTCTGGCATCCGGACCAGCGATTATGAAGCGCTGGGGCTCATCATTGTCCGAGCTTCCAGATGATCATCCGGCACATGAAATCATTGCGGATTATCTTGGTCAATTATGTGCCACGCTTCTAGCGCTTTATTCTCCTCAGCGCATCATTTTGGGCGGCGGAGTAATGCATACTCCCGGACTTCTGGACCGGATAAAGTCCAGAACCGGCGAACTTTCCCGGCATTATTTTGCATATGATCCCGAGACGACCATCACAGCGCCAGGTTTGGGCACAATGTCTGGCATCGCAGGTGCCTTTGAACTGGCGCGAAAGGTGATTCATGCCTAAGGATGAAACGCCCACATCTTCGGAAGCATTACTTCTTTTTGGCGCAACCGGCGACCTTGCCAAGCGAATGCTATTGCCATCGCTCTATGCGCTGCATGAAGATGGTTTGATCGCCGAGGACTTACGTATTGTCGGTACGGCACGCAGTGAGCTGAGTGATGATGAGTTTCGTGAACTGGCAGGCGATGCTTTGTCGGATTATCTGCCGGAGGACCGGAAGGGCAATGGCAAGATTGCGACCTTTCTGGAGCATCTGCAATATCAAACGCTAGATGCTTCAAAGATTGAAGGCTTTGGTGAACTGGCTGCCAAGCTGGGCGATATATCCGGCGGATTATCGATATTCCTGTCAACCGCGCCATCCTTATTTGAAGCGACAATTGCAGGCCTTAAGTCCGCTGGTCTGACCGGCGACAACGTCCGTATTGGTTTGGAGAAGCCGCTGGGCAACAATCTGGAATCTTCAAACTCGATCAATGATGCAGTGGCGGCGGCATTTACCGAAGAGCAGACCTTCCGGATCGATCACTATCTCGGCAAGGAAACAGTGCAGAACCTTATAGCGCTGCGCTTTGCCAACATGATGTTTGAACCGCTGTGGAATGCCGCCGGGATTGACCACGTCGAGATTACAGTATCGGAAACCGTCGGCCTGGAAGGGCGACATGGTTTCTATGATGATACCGGCGCGATGCGCGATATGGTGCAGAACCATATGCTGCAATTATTGGCGCTTACAGCGATGGAACCGCCTGCAAATCTCGACGCAACTTCCATCCGCGATGAAAAGGTGAAAGTGCTCCGCAGCCTGCGGCCCGTACAAGCCGAAGAAATGGTGCGCGGCCAATACGCATCAGGCGCGGTCGGGGGTGAGGTCGTTCAATCCTATGAAAATGACTTTGGCGGATCATCGGACACTGAGACTTTTGTCGCGATCAAGGCGCATGTTGATAACTGGCGCTGGAAAGATGTGCCGTTTTATCTGCGCACCGGCAAACGGCTAAGCGAACGCCGCAGCGAGATTGTTATCCAGTTCAAATCCGTGCCGCATAATATATTTGCCCAGCGCGGCGGGAAACTTAAAGCCAACCGGCTGGTCATTCGCCTGCAACCGGAAGAATATGTACGGCTGCAAGTCATGGCCAAGGAACCGGGACTGGACCGCGACGGCGTTGTGCTGCGCGAAGTACCGCTGGATCTGTCGCTTAGCCAGGCCTTCTCCAAAACGCGAAATCGCATTGCTTATGAACGCCTGCTGCTCGATTTGATTGATGGCGATCCGACGCTATTCGTCCGGCGCGACGAAGTTGAGGCACAGTGGCGCTGGGTTGATGCTATTCGTGGCGTCTGGGATGAAAGTGACAACGCACCCAAAGCCTATGGCTCGGGAAGCTGGGGTCCATCGG
>CAKZNA010000142.1 GCA_937129355.1 uncultured Sphingomonadales bacterium
ATCTCCGAAAATTACCTGTTTGTAACCTTCAAGCCATTCCCATACTTCTACGCCGGTGTCCTTGAAATAATCAGTAACAACAGGACCTGTTCCGCTGTGCATTCCTATCAGATTTGCCTGGTGACAGTTGTCCCTGTCAATAAAAGCCTCTGTCCCTGCACCGGGTATTTTCAGAAAATAATTTTTCCCGTCAACATTTCAATTGCGGTAGTAAATCATACTTAACAATTGTATAATAAGGAAAAATATAGGGGTATCAGAAGAAATTTCTAGGCGCGCCATCCAATCAGCACGGTTTAACTGAATATCCGGCTGAGCGATTTATCGAGCATCAGCAATTGCCACAATAACCGCCCATGTTCCGCACGGCCCGCAATATGATCCTCGGCAACGCGGTCGATTGCTGCACCGTCAAACCAATCCATCTGTGCCAAGGCAGGCTGTTTCGAAAGCCCCCTCGCTTCATTTGCCAATGCGCCGCGAAACCATGCGCTGATCGGTGTTACGAAGCCCATTTTCGGACGATAGAGAATATCCTTAGGCAGATAGCGCTCCATCGCATGTTTCATGATCCATTTGCCCTGCCCGCCTTTAACGCGCATCGCGTCCGGCAACTTGGCCGCAAACTCCATCAGGCGGTGATCGAGCAGCGGCTCACGCGCCTCTAGGCCAACCGCCATGCTCATCCGGTCGGTTTTCGTCAGGATATCACCGGGGAGCCACATTTTCATGTCAGCATATTGTGCGCGATCGAGGCCAGACCTTGCTGGCGCATTCCGCATCAAATCATGCATGTGACTTTCGGCTGCATAGCCGCTGAGTTTGCCCGAAAAAGCGCCAGAATAGATCGAGTGCCGCAATGCAGGCGGATTGACCCCTACTGCTTCGCTATAGCCTTCTTCGCCGCTACGTGCGAGCGACAGCAAAGTCGATTTGGCGCGCAGCGGGCGCGGTGCCCAATCGGCTTTTGGATAGATGCGCCCGAGCGGGCCGAGAATATTGCTGCGGATAGAGGCGGGTATCATTCCCCGCACGCGTTCCTCATTATGATGAAACACATGACGGCGATATCCGGCCAGCGCCTCATCCGCACCGTCGCCCGAAAGCGCTACAGTGACATTCTGCCGCGCGAGCTCGCAAACCCGGAATGTCGGCAGCGCAGAGGCATCGGCAAAGGGTTCATCAAAATGATCGGCGAGCCGGTCGATCAGGCCATAGTCATCCGAGCCAACCGTTTTGGCATGATGATCGGTGGCAAAGCGTTTCGCGATCAGCTCTGCGTAACTGCTTTCATCCAACCCCTTCACATCAAAACCGATCGAACAGGTCTTTACCGGCTTGCGCGATTCCTCGGCCATGAAGGCCACGACGCTGGAACTATCAACGCCGCCGGATAGAAACGCGCCTAAAGGCACATCAGATACCATGCGCGACGTGACAGCCTGCCGCATCAACCGGACGAGCTCTTCTTCCAGCTCCGCCTGACTGCCTTTGACGCGGTCGCTATAATCCATATCCCAATATTTGCTTGGCTCGGCGAGTGGTTTGCCTTGTTCAAGCGCCAGTATCGTTCCGGCAGGAAGCTTCTTCACGCCCTTCACGATGCAGCGATGATCGGGGACATAACCAAAGGCCATATAATCCTCGACCGCTTGCAAATCGGGTTCACGCCGAAGCGCGGGATGAGCAAGAAGCGCCTTAAGCTCTGATCCAAAAATCACGCTGCCATCGGCGATTGGCGCATAATAAAGCGGCTTCACGCCGAGCCGGTCACGCACCAGCCAGAATTTGCGCTCCTTCTGGTCGTAAATCGAAAACACAAACATGCCGTGCAAGCGGGACACACACTCCGCGCCCCATTGCTGCCAACTGGCCAGAATAACCTCTGTATCGCTGTCGCTGCCAAACTGATGGCCCAACGTTTCAAGCTCTTTGCGCAATTCGCGGAAGTTATAGATTTCGCCGTTGAAGCTGATGACAAATCGTTCATCCGCTGTTGCCATCGGCTGCGCGCCGCCGCCAAGATCGATAATCGAAAGCCGCCTATGCCCCAAACCGATGCCAGCCGCCGTCCAAACTCCCGAACCATCGGGGCCGCGATGGGCAATACTGTTGGTCATCCGGCGAACGCGCTGCGGGTCCACCGGCTTGGGCGTTTCAAGATGGAAAATGCCTGCAATACCGCACATGATTTTAGGCCTTAGTTTATACCAGCCAAGCGGTCAGCAACTTTATCGATACTGCTCAAATCATTTACAAATTTATCCAGCGCCGCCCGCTGTGACTTGCCATCACGATATTCCGAGGACAGCAATATGCCGACAGCTTGCTGGTCACCCGCGAAAAGGCGCGCCTTCAAAGTTTCGAGCTTCACCTTGGTGGCCGATCCAGTTGTGCTGCCATTCACGCGGTAGAAGCTGAGCACGTCGCGCACGACAGGACCGGGCGCCTTTATGCGCTCCGCCTTACCATTTTCAGGATCCGCCATATTCTCTGTCCAAGCCCATTCGGTTTCGGGATCAACGGCGCCCTGCCCAAAGCCAACAATCTCGCGGCCTTCTTCCTGACGATCGTATACCACGGCAAACAGATCAACCTTTGCGCCGCTTGCATTGCGATAACGTCCGAACAGATAATGACTCCCGCCATCAAAGCGCGGCTTCCAATCAGCCGACGGCTCGTACGGGACAATTTCCCAGCCAGCGACTTGTGGAAGTTCAATAGATGCTGGAATATCCGAAGCACGGTCCATCACCAGCGCGGACCAAAGTAGCGGGATAGCCGCAACAGTTGCCATCGCCGGAAGCGCAATTTTCTCTGAAATAACGCCATTACGAGGTGCTGATAATTTCTTGGGATCGAATGCCGCATCTTGGGGCTCGCGATCAAAGAAGCGCCAGCCGATGGCCATCACCAATGCCAGCACAATCGCGAAGAAAACCCAGCCGTAAAAGACATGATCCCAGCTCTCGGCAAATTCGATGCCGGTATGTTCGGCAATATAGATCGTCCCGAATGCGCGCAGGCCGTTGGCGAGTATTGGAACGGTCACGGCAAGCGCCATAAATGCTGCGCGGCGATACCAGCTTTTGAAACATAGATTTGCGACCAGCGCGCCATAGGCAACCATCGCGACAAGGAATTTCACGCCTGAACAGGCTTCGGCAACTTTGAAATATCCGCCGGGCGTCGTGATGAAAATGCCGTCAATATGCGCCGGAATGCCTGTCCAGCCGAGCAATATCATGCACATTTTGGCCGTCAGCGTTTGCAGCGCAGGCACAAATTCTTCACCCAATGGGACGAGGAAAAACATATAGAAAAGCGGGAAAAGAAGCCCGCGCGTAACCTGCGGACCGAGCATGGTCGCGGCGCTGCCTTGCAGCATCATCACGAGCCCCGCCTGCCGCGCCAAAGCGACACCAGCGGCCTCTCCCAATAGCCATCCGCCAGCGCCAGCGCTGAACCAGGCCAGTGCGGGCCACCATGCTGTAGGCCTCAATTCCGCCAGTTCGTCTTTGCGCTGCAGCACCAGCCAGACAAGTATCGGGACAATCAACAGGCAGTGATTAAAGGTGGATGCGTTCCACCAAATATCCACCATATCCGCTGCATCGCGCCAGAAAACTAGCAGCAACACTGCCCAGCTTGCAGCGAGAAACTGCAACGGACGATGCCATGCGCCGCCTTGCTCGCGAGAGAAGAACCAGCGAAAATTTTTGGATGGCAGAGCGAACCCGCTCACTCGGCGGCCTCTGCGATATGGCTGTCGAAACCAAGCAGGCTATCGAGTGGCTGCAATTGATGCGCCCAGCCATAATGGTTGATGACATGCATGCGCGCTGCACGGCCGATATTCACGCCGCGCTGCGCATCGGACAGCAATTTACTTACTTCGGATGCTTCGGCGGCGACATCATCGGCTACCAAGAAATGCGTGCCGTCCTTTGCCGATATGCCTTCCGCCGCAGCAGGAGAAACGACAACGGGCTTTGCCATCGCCATCGCTTCGAGAACCTTATTCTGGATTCCGCGCGCAATTCGCAGCGGCGCGACAACGACATCGGCGGCGGCAAGCCAGCTGCGCACATCATCCACGCTGCCGGTTACTTCCACGCCTTTTTGCTTCTTCAGCGCCTTAACGGCAGGTGTAGGGTTACGTCCAACGATGACAAATTTCGCTGCCGGATGGTCTTTCAAAATAGCGGGCATCGCATTTGCCGCAAAATCGCAAACCGCTTCCACGTTCGGCCGGTAATCCATCTGGCCGGTAAAAACGATCAACGGCCCATTGAATTTCTTCGCTGGCATCTGAAAGTCAGCCTGCGGATCATAGAAAACCGTATCGATACCATTGGAAAGCGCCAAAACACGGTCCGCGCCCAGCATCGAGCGATCACGAAACAATGCGGCTTCGGCTTCACTTACAAATAGATTGGCATCGGCGCGCAAGGCGGTGCGGTGTTCGAAATCCGCCAGCATCCGGCCTTCACGCGCATTGATCCAGCGCATGAACGGATTTCCCTCATGGGCATAGCTTTCAAATTTCGCGCTATCGACATCGACAAAATCCATGACAACGCGGCCTTTGAAATCTGCCGGAATATATTGCGCCATTTGCCCCGAAAAAACGAAGATATGGCTTATACTGCCAGATGCGACGAGACCATCCACCCAATCCTGCATGCGATCAGACGCAAAGCTGGTGACGGAGATCGGTTGCCCTTTTTTCAAAGCTTCCAACCCGGCGCGCCATTGCGGCTTGTCCCGAATTTCAACATGCGTCGATGCAAAAAGAGAATCCAGTTCAGCCACAAAGCCAAGATCACGGTCATCGTCGGCAAAGGCGCCCACATGCACGGGTGCAAGCTCAGACAAACGCTTCAAAATATTGTTCGATCGTATCTTGTCGCCGCGATCGGCTGGCCAAGGGATACGGTGCGCGAGGAAAAGAATATCACCCATCAGCCGATACCCTTTGCAATCCACGGACCTATGCGGTTGGCGATGGACAAGGGTAGTTTTTGCCAAACCGCAATCTGCGCGCGGTATTTCGGGCTATTTGGATTCACATCGCGCGGCTCGCTGCCATCTGCAGTTCGCACAGCATAGGAAAGTGGTTCGGGCTCGAAACCCCAGTTCTTCTTGAAAAAATATGCGCCGCTATCAACTTTTGAGCGACCGAAATCAAAGCTGTGACAGCCTTTTTCGCGCGCATGGTTCATCAGCGAATAATACATCACGTCATTCGCGCGCAGTCGACGTGCATCCCAGATGCCGCCGCCCCAATAAGGCATGACGATGCCTTTGTGATAAAGGCTGAGTACGCTAGCCACTGGCTTGCCATCCGACAGTACAGTGAGTATATCGGCATCTTCGCCAAATGCCGCGATGGTTTCTGCCATCAATGCTTTTGGAAATACTGGCGTGCCGAGATTGCGGACGCTTTCGGAATAGATCGCATAGTGCCAATCGATGTCCCGCGCGCTGTTTCCGGTTTCGATTGTCAGTTCGTTTTTCAAACCCTTGCGGACTTCAGCGCGCTGCTTGCGCGGTATGGCCAGCAATTCAGCCTCGTCATCCTCGGTTAGCTTGCGGGCAAAATTGGCATGTGCACCGCGCTTGATCTGCCAGCCAGTCGCATATTTTCCCGCCGGAAAATCGCCGCCGCGTAGTTCCACTGTCGGGCAGCTATGACGCTCGGCAAAATCCCATGCTGCTTCTGCCAGCCGCCGTGTTGCTGTCGGGCTTTCCGAAAGTATCCCGCCGCCGACCGCAAAGCCGGATGATACCAGCGCGCGGCCGAAAATCGGCGAATGCACAAGATGCATGGGCAGAACACCCGAAATTTCGCCAAGAGCATTCTCCGCAACGAAGCAAACAGCCTGCTGTCCGGTGGCACGCTCAATTGCCATCTGCCATTGAGGCCTATGAAATGGCGTGCTGTCTTCATGCGCCAAAATCCAAGCATCTATGCGCGCAAATTCATTTGCGTCGTGCAGATCGATCTCTCGCACCTGAATGCGGCTTCGGATCATCGGCATATTCATGCGAACCTCGCTTGCTCGCGTGATACAATCGCATCGAGTCTATCCCATTGGAAATCGCCAGCAAGTCGTTGCAGCTTCCCTGCCATCGCACCCAGACGCGAATAATGACGCAGCTTTGATTTGGCCGAAGCATTTGCAACACGCGGTTGATCGGGATCAATTTCCCATGGGTGAAAATAGATGACAGCCGGACGTTCATCGCGGCCATTAACCTGACGGATAGCCCAGCTTGAAAAAGCATAAGGCAGCAGCCGGAAAAAACCGCCGCCGCCAGCCGCCAGCCGTTTGGGGCCGAGTTCAGCGGTCGTCACTGGAATTTCGAGAAAATCGGAACCCGCAACCGGCCGAAATGCAAATCGCGGCGCGTCGGCCCAGCCATAGTGATCATGCTTTATCGGCGCGACACTGGATGAATAGGTATAGCCCTGCTCAGCCAGAACCTCATGCGCCCACGGTGTGCGTTTATCGATGGAAAAGCTCGGCGCACGGTAGCCATTGACCTTTTGCCCCGCTGCATCCTCAATAAGCTTGCGTGATCGCTCCAGATCAGCAGCAAATTCCTGCGGCGTGAAGGTGAATACCCGGTCATGGCCATAGCCGTGACTTGCAATCTCGTGCCCTGCATCCACGATGCGGCGAACAAGTTGCGGATAGCGTTCTGCTACCCAACCAAGCGTGAAAAACGTGCCTTTAACGCCCGCTTCTTCAAATAGGGAAAGCACCGCATCGCTATTGCGTTCAACGCGGCATTCGAGCGTATCCCAGCTGTCGCGCGCTATGACATCTTCAAAAGCGCCGACCTGGAACCAGTCTTCAACATCGACAGAAAGCGCGTTTTGCAATTTTCCGATGTCCTTTCAAACACGTGTTTATCAGGCAGCTTTTGACTTGGCCAGATGACGATCGAGCGTATCCTGCTCTTGATCCATCCAGTCAATCATCATCGCAAGAACACGGCGCAGCGCGGCGTCTTGTTCAGCCACCTTTGCTTCGAGCGCTGCGATACGATCATCTTCGCCAGAAGACGGAACTGCATCAGCAGCAACAACGTTTTGCTCCTCGGCGACTTCGACTTCAACCTTTGGCAGTTCGATGACGGCCTCCGGCTCTGGTTCTTCATCAGCAACGGACTGCTGCACAATGAATGTTGGCACCGCTTCTTCTACAATTTCGTCTACCTGATCGGCTTCCTCAATCACAGATTCTTCCGCCGCGGCCTCTTCGATCGTTTCAGGTTCTACCGCAGCTTCTTCAGCTACCGGTTCCGGTACAGGCGCGCGCGCAGACATTGGCGCGGTATATTCAAACGGCTTGCCTGCCATATCGGAAATGACAGCGCTCACGAGATCGCCATCAATAATTTCGAGCTGCTCGACCGAACCCATCAGCATAACGCGGTTCATAAGCGTGTTTAGCTTGCGCGGTACGCCGCCAGTTTCGGCAAAAAGCGCGTGATAGGCATCGCTAGTGATTTGCGGACGTCCATCCCAGCCAACACGCGACAGGCGGTGCACGATGTAAGGTTCAACTTCGTCGGCCTCCATCGCTTCCAGATGATGCGTTGCGATAATGCGCTGGCGCAATTGCTCAAGTTCAGCAGACCCGTGAACAAGATCACGAAATTCTGGCTGACCTAGCAAGAAGATTTGCAGCAATGCCTGCGATCCCAATTGGAAGTTTGAAAGCATGCGCAATTCTTCAAGCGCATCCACAGAAAGATTTTGTGCTTCATCGACGATCAAAAGACAGCGACGACCTGCACGGGCCTCCACATGCAAATGCTCTTCGATAGCTTTCAGTATATTCGCCTTTTCTACGCCACGCGTATCGATGCCAAAACTTTCAGCCGCCATCTGTACAAGATCATGGCCGTCAAGCTGGCTGGTAACTATTGTAGCCGCCGACAAACGGGCCTTGTCAATGGTCTGCATAAGATGCCCGACCAATGTCGATTTACCTGCGCCAACTTCACCAGTAATGACGATGAAGCCTTCGCCCTGTGCAAGGCCATATCCAAGATAGGACAGCGCCTTGCGGTGGGTTGCGCTTTCAAAGTAAAACTGCGGATCAGGTGTCAGCTGAAATGGCCGACCGCTTAGTCCGTAAAATTGATCATACATGCGAATATACTCCGGGTTATCCGTAATAATATTGTTAGAAGCTGTAGCGGAGACCAACCAGCGCCGAGCCGGTTAGTTCGCTATCGAAATCTTCCTGCCTAAAGCTATCCAGTCCGACAGCCGCTGTTGCAGAAAGACCGCGATAGATCTGTCTGTAATAAGCCGCGTTTATCCCTGCCGACAGCACGTTGGTCGCGCCGGTAAAGCCTGGATCGGAATAGTTGAAATACGCATTGGTATCGAAGCGCGATTTGCGATCAATATCCGTGCC
The DNA here is from genome assembly GCA_937129355.1 of uncultured Sphingomonadales bacterium. GTDB lineage: Bacteria > Pseudomonadota > Alphaproteobacteria > Sphingomonadales > Sphingomonadaceae > Sphingorhabdus_B. The sequence goes on from CAKZNA010000142.1 coordinate 8,442, forward strand.
AAGATAGGCAGCGGCAAAATAGTTCTGATCAACCACGCCATCAAGCTGAGCCTGCGCACCGACATCTGATGTCAGGAATTTGCGGCGGTTATAGCCAACAGCAACGCCCGTATCCCAGCCGCCTACTTTTCCGCTAACTGCCGCAGAAACACCGCGCGTGCGGAATGCTGCATTATTTGCGGATTGCAAAGCGTCGTTAAAGCAGAAAGATCCTGTCTGACCGAAAGCACATCCACCAAGATCGCCCGAGAGCGGGTTACGGTTGGCGCGGAACTGCGTTGGCAGCGACGCAAGATTGTCATTCAGTGCATTACCAAAGCCTGACACAGTATCATATGCCGAAACATTGACGGCAAAATCGTCGCTTGGCTGATATGTGAAGCTACCGGTATAGGTTTCGCTGCCATATCGCTGTCCAACCGAAGCGGACAATGACGTACGGCGGCTTGGGCGCCACATTACGCCAGCATCCCAAATCAAACCGTCTTCTTGATATGCCACAAGACGCGGCGAAGTATTGTCTGTCACGAAACGGCCATCCGCATCCAAAACGGGATCGCCATTTACATCACGAACGGCATCGCGTTCGCTGACTTCGATATCTTCATATCCGATACCACCAACCAGCGCGAGCGTCTGACTGACCGGAATGGTTATATCACCGCGAACATATTTACTTTCAAAACGGCTATCCAGTTGACCTGCATCTTCGCGCTCATATCCGGTCCCTATTGACCATCCAATAGGGACAGCTCCGGGCTGCATTCCGATTGATGCGCTTGCCGAATGGCTCACACTATCGTCGAAGGATGCAAATTGTTCCTGACCCGCTGGCAGGTTACCTGCATCGCGTGCTTCGACCTTTGTATATCCGACGCGGTAGTCTGCATTAACCTGCAATGCGCCAACCTGCGTCGAAACCGAAGGTCCGGCATAAACAGAATAGACCTGTGTAATATTGTCCGGGTTGCCAACCAGATTGGATGGCGAAGGACCGCGGCCGTCAACTTTTGAACGAGCGGCGATACCGCCAGCTTCAAGGCTAAGCCCCGGTGAAATATTCACCGAGCCGCGTGCAAGACCGGTTACAGTATCCTGATCATCAACACCGTCGTCATAGGCAATCAAGCGTTCATAACGAACATTGACCTGCGCCTCTGCACGGCGTGTTTGAACCGATGCGTCAATTCCTGCGGCTACCGTTGTATAGGTAAGCACATCATTGGTGCCATCCTTGAAATTGGTAACAGCCACTTGCTGCGCTTCGATATATGGCGTTACTTCCAGCTTTGGCCGGTCGCGGCCAGCGCGAACTGGCTGGTCATCCTGAGCGCCATAACCATCAGAACTTCCTTCTGCTGGCGGCGCGTCCTCGAAAGGTGTCCATTCCGGCACGAGCTGCTGTGCAAGCGCCGCGTTGGGCGCAGCAAAAGCCGCCGTGCAAAATAAGGCTGTGATAAACGCTTTTTTGGTGGTTCCGGTATGCATGTCTATGCTCCATATCCATAATAGCTGCCGAATTTTCGGCCTGTGGGAGAGAATTTTGCGCGATTGAGAAGCAGCTGGATATTATCGCAGCCGCTAAGCAGATTAAGCGCGTCACGCAGCGCGCTGTCCGTCGTTTCATCCGCCTGAACAACCATCAGGCATTGGCCTACATGGGTTGCAAGAACCGATGCGGGCGAAGCCGCAAGGGCGGGCGGTGAATCAAATATGATAATTCTGGATGGGTCATTGCGCGACAGCTCATCAATAATGTCTGCCGTGCGCGACGCCGCAAGATATTCGGTATCCTGATTGGTCTGATCGCCTGCTGGCAATACAGACAACCCATCAACATCGGTTTCGATAACAAGGCTTTCGGCATCGCAATTTGCATCGCCCAAAGCATCCATCAGTCCGGGTGCATGTTCGATGCCAAGCGTCGATAGAACGCTCGGTTTTGCAAAGTCAGCATCGATCAACAAAACGCGGTTGTCTTTTTCACGCGCCAAGGAAAGTGCGAGGTTGACCGCACAGAAAGTCTTGCCTTCATTGGGATGCGCGGAACAAACCAGTATACGCTCGCCATGTTCGACGGGCTCATATCCCTTGCCGCCACGCGCCGCGAGAAGCAGCTGACGTTTAACGATACGAAACTCTTCAAACTGACCGGTTACGGGTCCTTCGGGATTGATGAAGTTATTGTCGCTGAGCATTTGCCTGTCAATTTTCGCAATGCCATTATGGCGTTTTGCAGAAACCGGCTTTGCAACATCCGCGCGCGGAGCGGCTGGTGGTTTTGGAAGCGGTTTGGGAGCCGTCTTCGCTGGCTTAGCGGCCACTGGTTCTGCCACTACAGGCACAGCACCCGTTTTCGGTGCGGGTGCGGGTACCGCTTCGGCTGGCACGACTGGCGCGGGTCCTTCGGAACCGCTACGCAGAGCAGAGCCGAAATCATACATTTCAGAAGCTCTTTCGAGCAGCGATCCCGAGGATTTAATTGAGCTATGTTTATTCATGTTCTGTACCCCCTCACGCCGTCAAACCGCGTTGCACAAATTCGGCGACAAGCAGCAGCGCAAAGACACCAACGAGGGCCCCTGTTCCGCTGTAAAACAGCTTCATTTTCCGCGCGCGTTCATCGCGCTGCGCATTGTTCAGCATTTGTGAAATCGAACCGATAACCGGCAAACCGCTTGCCTTTTCCAGCTTCGATGCTGTTGGAAAGCTGGTCTGCAGATGGCCAAGGGCAAATGCGATGCCAGCGCCTGCGCCAATTCCGGCAAAGAGCACGAGCGTTAGCAAGAGCGGACGGTTCGGTGCAGCAGGAACATTGGTTACCTGCGGCTGGTTGATCACTTTAAACTGGATTGAATCAGTTTGCGTTTCAACCTGCCCGCGCATGCGAACCTGATCACGGTCGGCAATCAGCTTATCATACTGTTTCTTCAACACCTCATAATCGCGGTTTATCCGCTGATATTCGGCGGCCACCCCTGGCTCTGCTGTTTGTTTCGCGGCAAGTTGTGCCATGTCCGATTGGATCGATGCTTTGCGTGCGGATAGCGCTGACGCAGCTGCCTGACGTTCTGCACGAAGGCTTTGAAGCGAGCTATAGGCAGGGTTTGGCGTTTTATAACTAGACGCGCCGCCGCCCGATTGCACCACTCTAGCCTGCGCACGCAGTGTTGTGATCTGCTTGTTGATCGCGATAATGTCTGGATGACGATTGGTAAGACCGCGTGCGCGCATAGCGGCGAGCTGTCCTTGCGCCTGCCCCAATGCCACGGCAGCCGGGTTGGCACCGCCAGAGCCGCCAAATGTCGGCGTGGACAGTGTTGCAGGCGTGCCGGAAAGCTGACCGTTTAAAGCGGCCAGCGCGCTGGTTGCTTGCACAAGTTGCGATTCGATCTGCCCGAGTTCTGCGCGCGCAGATTCCAAACGCTGAGAGACAGAACCAACACCTGGCAGCAAGCCAAGATTGTTGCTTTCATATTCTACACGCTTCGCTTCGGCTTCATCAAGTTCGCCTTTGCGGGTTTCGATCTGTTTATCGAGGAAGCGCAGGGTCTGATTTGTTTCCTTGCGATCGCCGGCGATATTATCTTCTTCGGCCACATCAATAAGCTTTTGAACCACATCGCGCGCAAGCCGTCCGTTTGATTGGCTCGCGGTAATAGTGAAGAAGTCATCTTGTTCGGACTTAACTTCAATATCTTCGCGAAGTGACACGATCTTTCCGGCCATTTCCTTTTCAGACGCAACGGTCTGGCCCAGGTCGGTGCCGCGGATCACTTGTTCCAGATTGTTGGAAGATGTCAGAGTTTGTTCAAGCTGCTTAACAGTCTTGCGCCGGTCATTGGACGAAATGCCTACTTTGTCAGGCAGGATTGATTGCGTACGCACCTGTACCCGCGCTTCGGATTCATAACTGTTGGGGATCAAGGCGACCACCAACCAGCCAAGAACACAAAAGGCCCAGGCAACGGCCAGAGCAAGCCAGCGCCTGTTCCAGACGCTGAATAATGCGATGCGTATTTCGTCGTAGAGACCGTTCATTTGCTTCTCTGTCTTTCTCTGTGAACCATGCTAGTCTTTGGCCAACCGGCCTTTAAAACATGCTTTCAGGGATAATAATTACGTCGCCAGGGTTCAGCTTGACATTCGCCCGGCTGTCACCCTTCTTCAAAAGGTCGCCAAGGCGCAGGCGATATTCCTGCTGGCGTCCTGTGCCGCGATTGACCCGGATGAGCCGCGCCTTGTTGCCAGCCGCATATTCGCTAAGCCCGCCAACGGCGATCATGGCATCCAGCAGCGTCATGTTGGCGCGGTAAGGGAGCGCAGCAGGCTTGTCGGTCGCGCCGACAATACGAACCTGCTGATGCGTGGTCCCTTTGGATTCATTCAAGATAACCGAAACAATCGGATCGTTTATATACTGCGAAAGCTGTAGCTTGATATCCTGCGCGAGCATTGTCGGCGTTTTACCAACGGCAGGCATGTCAGTGATCAGCGGCGTTGTTATCCGGCCATCAGGACGAACCTGAACTTTCGCGCCAAGCTCCGGGTTACGCCAAACAAAGATCGTAAGATTGTCGTTAGGACCGATACGATATTCTTCGCCGGGACCTTCCTGCTGGGATACGGCAGGTGCAGGCGGCAATTCAGGACCAGAGGCAAAACCGCCACATCCTGTTAACGCCAAACTGCTGGCTCCGATTGCCAGAATTGCCTTATTTTTCGCCATATTCAACATCTTCTCTTCCTTTTTCGGCCCCCGCCTAAATTGACCCTGCCGAACGTATGTCCAGACGGGTTTTTGCGCAGATTGCAGGACGGGTATGCCGAAAAAGGGTGAACAGACCGTTAGGATTACGTGGGAAACTTATATGAAGCACGCCTTGTCCGATTGCGGGACATGGCAACGGCAAATGCTAAATTCGACTGAAAATGCAGGATTTTTTCGGCGAGCCGTACAATTCTGCGGGTCTTGAGCTCTCAAAGAAAGCCAATCGGATATCCTCAATGGATTCAGGTCTAGTTTCACGGCAGCGAATAACTACCCGAGCATTAACCATAAATAGTTATAAAATTATAGCTTTTCGCGCTCCAGCAATGCTTCTTTGCGCTCGGTTCCATAGGCATAACCACCTGCCGAACCATCGCTGCGCACGACTCTGTGGCATGGGATGAGGACGGCGACATTGTTCGCGCCATTTGCGCTGCCCGCCGCGCGCACTGCCTTTGGCCTGCCGACAGCAGCTGCTATCTGCGCATAGCTGCGTGTTTCGCCCGCGGGAATGCGCTGCAGTTCCTGCCACACCGCTTGCTGGAATGCAGTGCCCGCAACATCAAGCGGCAGTTCGGGCATCTGAGATGGGTTTTCAACCGCGGCAACCGCGCCTTTGACGAGATCGCCCAGTGCATCACCGCCTGCTTCGATCACGGCATTTGGGAACCGGCGATGAAGTTCGCTTTCATCTTCATCAAACGAAAGCCTGCAGATGCCTTTATCCGTGGCCGCGACCAGCATTTTGCCAAGCGACGTATCGGCCACAGCATAGCGGATCACCGCCCCTGTCCCGCCATTTTTCCAAGCCGTCGGCGTCATGCCCAATCTCCCTTTCGTTTCCGCATAAAATCGGCTCGGCCCCGAATAGCCAGCGTCATAGATGGCATCGGTCACACGCTTGTTATTTGCCAATGCCTCTTCGGCGCGCTGGCTTCTCTTGCCGCGAGCATAGGCGGCAGGCGTTACGCCGACATGCCGTTTGAACAGCCGGTGGAAATGGTGCGGTGCATAACCAACCGCCGCCGCCAATTCTTCAAGCTTGGGCGGCTCGTCGCCTTCGAGCAGCTTAACGGCTTCCGCAATTGCAACCTCATCACGCGCGACATCATCAGGTAGACAACGCTTGCAGGCGCGAAGCCCCGCGTCCCGCGCCGCTGCGCCACCGGCAAAGAAGCGCACATTCTTACGCGCCGGTTGCCGCGCAGCACAGCTAGGCCTGCAATAAATGCCGGTCGTCAGCACACCTGTAACGAACTTGCCGTCAAAAGAACGGTCGCGGCGCTGAATTGCTGCCCATGCGATATCGGAGTCGATGCTTGTCATGGTGGTGGTTATAGCGCCTGCAAAAACGACCGCATCCCGAAACTTGCTTTCAAAGCAAAGCGGGCGCATTGCCAGTGAATACGGGAGAAGGAAATCGCATGGCTGAGCAAAAAAAAGGTTGTTTTTCGATTCTGTGGAAGGTGGCGCTGGTCATCCTGCTGTTGCTTGCGGCGGCCATCTACTGGTTCTTCTATGACAATCGCGCGCCGTCAGATGGCGAATATAAACTCGATATCGCGGCCATCCGGGTTGAGGCAGACAAGATAGAAGGCGAGAAACCATCGGCTATCGAAGTCGAGACACCGTGGATCAGCGACGCGCCAAAAATTGCCTTTGTCGCGGGCACTAGCTGGGATGATATTGCCATGTCGGGCAACAGCTATCGTGTCGTGCTTCCGGGCGGTGCGGTGATTATCGATGCGGCACTTGATCCAAAAACTGCCGAGGAATGGGGCAGCAAATTTGATGATGGCGCTTGGAACCGAATGCTGACGGCGATGAGTGAAGCATCACATATTGTCATTACGCATGAACATGCCGATCACATTGGCGGATTGATGCATAATCCCGATCTAAAGGCTTTGCGGCCAAAACTACGCTTAACGCCTGAGCAGATTGCACTGCCAAACAAGTCCAACGAGAGGCCGTGGCCGGAAGGCGCCTTTGATGGCCTGACACCGACAACATATGATAGCTTGCTCGCGATTGCGCCGGGCGTTGTCTTGATAAAAGCACCCGGGCACACTCCCGGAACGCATATGATCTATGTGCAGCGTGTGGATGGGCAGGAATATCTGTTCATGGGCGACATTGTATCGATGGCCGACAATATGAAACTTCAGCGCATCCGGTCGCGCGCGATAACCGACCTGATGACAATGGAGGATCGTGATGAAGTGTTCCGGCAGACGAAAGCGCTGCTGACGCTATCAAAGGCTGAACCGAATATTGTGATGATACCGGGGCATGATCTAGCGGCAGTTGAAGCGATTGTTAAAAAAGGCCTGATCAAGAACGGCTTTACCCGCCAAGCACCTTAAACAATCCCGCATCCCGAAACCTGCTTTCAAAGTGAATTGCACATTTCAAGCGGGCTTGGTTTGGTAAACAATGCCCATGTCGGAAAACTACAGGACAATATCATTCCTATGTTATCGCTAACCTCCATGTTAATATCCCATTTAGTGTCGTTATATTAGCAGGAGAAACATATGCCTTCGCTCAGAAGAATTACTTCCAGTGCAGGCATATTGTTCATGCCACTTGCGCTTGCCGCATGCGGCACGGCCACAAAATCTTTGGAGGGCTATACCCCATCCACAAGCCTAACGGGATTGAAACAGTATCAAAGCGCCAAACCAACACTTGTTTATACGCGCCCCGGCGCACCCGGACTTGGCAATTATAACAGTTTTATCATCGACCCTGTGCGGGTGAATTACCGCAACGGTAGTATTAAAGGGCTAGATCAGAAACAGGTCCAAAAAATGCGCAAGAAATTGCGCGCTCAATTGATCGCCGAACTGGCGGCGTCAGACTACCGGATTGTTACAAAGCCGGGGCGCAAGACAATGCGGATCAGCATGACAATTGACAATTTGAAAGCACCGTCCGCCGTAACCAATGTATCGAATTTGGTTTTACCCTTCTCACTTGCCGTCGGTGAAGTGACGATTGAAGGGGCTTTTCGGCGATCCTCGACCAATCGGATTGATGCGGTTGTCGTCAACCGGGCACAAGGTCAACGTCTGTTAAATTCCAAACCCTGGTCAACCTGGTCGGATGCTGAAAAGTCTTTCAAGGAATGGGCAGTAGGGATCAGAAAGGCAGTCGACCGGGCCCATGGAAAATAGACATTCTTACGCAATGTCCGCTTTCGCGCCCTCAGTTTCCCTTTGTTTCATCTTCCGCCAAGCACCTCAAACAATCCCAACGTCCGCTCCTTCGCCAATTCCGCGCTTTCGGGATGATAATCCTTGCGGCGGTCGCTATTGAAGCCGTGCCCAGCCTCGTAAACGAAAATCTGCGCCGTGGGATGTTCCTTGGCAACAAGCGCATCAACGCCTTCCATCGGGATGCCCATGTCATAACGCCCAAAATGAGCAATCGCCGCGCATTTGGGTGCGGGCTCGATAAATTCGGTGGGCACGAGGCTGCCATAATAGGATGACACTGCGGAAAGATCGTCAGACAATTGCCCGCAACGCCAGCTGACCGAGCCGCCATAGCAAAATCCCATCGCGAAAACGGTATCGCCTTGTTCTTTCAGCCAGCTGATACAGGTAATTGCATCAGACACCGATTGTTCAAAGGGATGCAATTTGCGGGCGAGCTCAACAGCCCGTTCATAATCGGCATTGGCATAACCGCTTTCAAAATCCGGATGTTCGCGGTCGTAAAGCTGTGGGCTGAGCACCTCATATCCTTCGGCGGCATATTCATCGCAAAGCTCGCGAATATGATCGGTGACGCCGAAGATTTCCTGAACCAGAACGACGCCGCCTTTACGCTCACCTTCTGGCCGCGCGTGATAGACACCGACCTCGACATCGTCGAGTTCCCCGCGGCCTCCATCGGCTACAACGACGGCGATGACGAGACCGCTGAAGGCGAATCCGAAAGAGGTGAA
>CAKZNA010000143.1 GCA_937129355.1 uncultured Sphingomonadales bacterium
TGAACCGACAGAGCTAAAAATCGAGAACGGCCTGACAGGCATTGTCGGGCCAAATGGCTGCGGCAAATCCAACCTGCTCGAAGCGATCCGGTGGGTCATGGGCGAAAGCAGCCCGAAATCCATGCGCGGCGGCGGCATGGAAGATGTGATCTTCGCCGGAACCGCATCGCGGCCGCAGCGCGAATTTGCCGAAGTTAGCTTGCTGGCCGAACGTGATGTGGCGACAGATGCACCCGGCTTCATCGCCAATGATGACGATCACGAGGTTGAGGTCACGCGCCGCATCGAACGCGGTGCGGGCAGCGCTTACCGCGCCAATGGCCGCGATGTGCGGGCAAAGGATGTCGCGCTGATATTTGCCGATGCCGCAACCGGCGCGCATTCGCCTGCGCTGGTTAGTCAGGGCCGCATTGGCGCGATTATCGCGGCAAAGCCACAAGAACGCCGCATGATGCTGGAGGAAGCAGCGGGCATTTCCGGCCTGCATGTCCGCCGCAAAGATGCCGAGCAGAAATTGCGCGCTGCATCGAATAATCTCGACCGGCTTGATACGGTGCTGGCGGATATGCTGGCGCGGTCTGGCCAGCTTAAGCGCCAAGCGCGGCAGGCAGAGCGTTACAAGCGCCTCACCACCGAAATCGCGCAAGCCGAGGCGCGGCTTATCTATGTGAAATGGAAAGAGGCCAAGGCAGCGGCGGATGCGGCCAAAGCGGAAGCTGCGCAAGCCTCAGCAGCTGTTGAAGCAGCTAGCGCAACGCAAGCCGAACTCACCGGGCAGCAACAATCGGCAACTGATAAACTGGCGGGCGACCGTGCAGCAGCGATGGCCGCGCGCGATGCAGCTAGCGACCTTTCTGGTAAGATCATCAAGCTTACGGCAGAGCGCGACCGGATTACCGAACGCATGGCCGATCTGGAAAGGCAGACGCAGCGCATCGCCAGCGACGGCGAACGCGAAGGCCGCCTGACCCATGATGCCGCAGAATCACTCGAAAGCCTCAAAGCCGAAAGCGAGCGGCTCGGCGAAGACATTAAAGCTGGCGAAGAGGAACGCCCTGCCCTGCTGCGCGCCACCGAAACGGCCGAAAAGAAATTGCGCGAGAGCGAATTGGCGCTAGCCAGAGCGCATACCGAGCAAGCCAAAGCAGAGGCCGAACAGCGGGTTGCACGCGCGGCATTTGAGCAAGCCGAAACGCGGTTGGCACGGATGCAAAAAGAAGCGGAGCGACTGGAGCAAGAGAAAGCGGAATTGGGCGACGAGGCTGCACTGGCACAGGCCAAAGATGCTGCCGAACAATCACAGCGTGATATTGAAACCCGCGTTGCAGCGGCGGCAGGCAGCCTGAAAGAAATTGAGGAACAACGGCCCGCACTACAGACCGTGCGAAATGAAGCGCAAAATTCGCTGGCCGATATGCGGGCCGCCCATGCCGCACTTACGTCGGAAGCAGAGGCGCTGCGTAAGGCGCTCGCGCAAAGAAGCGATGACAAGGCAATCGACCATATTCAGGCGCAAAAGGGATATGAACGCGCCCTCGCCGCCGCGCTTGGCGAAGATGCCGAAGCGGCCATTGGCGGGGATAGCGGGCGGCGGTGGAGCGGCGCAGAAATTGCAAAACTATCTTCAAGCGAAAAACGGCTTTCCGATTTTGTCGATGCACCTGCCGAACTCTCCGCGCGCCTTGCCGCGATCCATGTTGCCCAGAGCGATGATGGCCGCGCATTGGCGGCAGGCGAAAGGCTGGTCACACTTGATGGGCGTATGCGGCGCTGGGATGGGTTTGTCAGCGAGGATGACGGCGCGACCCATGCCGAGGCGCTGATCCGTGCCAACCGCCTGAAAGAAATTGATGGCCAGATCGGTCCAGCAGCGGCGAGGGTAGAAACCGCAGAAGCAGGCCTTGAAACGCTCAGCGCGCAAATCGCAAAGCTTCAACAAAGCCAGCAATCGGCGGAGCAGGCGCGGCAAGAGGCCGACAGCGCCTATCGCACCGCCTTGCGCGAAGTCGATAAAACAAGCGATGATCTGGCACGGCTGAAATCGGCAAGCGCGGCTTTGGCGGAGCGGATGAAAGTATCCACCGCCGACATTGAAACCGCGCGATCCGAATTTGCGGCTGCGGAAAAGGCACTCACCAACTTGCCCGATGCCGCCAACCATAGCGGGCTGGTTGAAAAGCTGGACAGCGAAGGCGAGGCATTGCGTGGGCAGATGATGCGTACGCAGGCCGAACTATCGGCGCTTGACCAGAAGCTAGCACAGCAGCGCGAACGGCGCGCAGTGGCACAGGCCGATATCCGCAGCTGGCAAGACCGCGCGGGCGAGGCGGAAAAACGCATTGCGGAAATGAAGAAACGCAAAGCGGCAATCGCAGAGGAACGCGAAGAACTGGAAGGCAAGCCATCGGCGCTTTCGGCCGAACTTGAAGCGCTGGATGAAAGCAAGGCGGGGCTGTCGGAAAAGCTGGCAGCGTTGCAGCGGGCCGAGAATGAAAGCGAGACGGCATTGCGCGCGCTGGAAGGACAACTGGCGCAGGCCGCCGAGGCGCTTTCGGTAGCACGCGAAACCCGTGCCGGCGCAGAGGCGCGCGCGGAAAATCAGGAAGGTCGCCGCATCGAGATGGGGCGTATTTCTGGCGAGCGGTTTGAATGTCCGCCGCCATTGCTGCCCGAAAAACTAGAATTTGCGGACGATGAGTTGAGCGATGCGGGGAGCGAATCTGCACGGCTTGAACAGCTGCAAACCAGCCGCGAACGCATCGGGCCGGTCAATCTGATCGCGGCGGATGAGCTGGAAGAGCTTGAGACAGAGCAATCCGAAAAGGCCGCCGAGAGCGAAGAGCTTAATCAAGCCATCAATCAATTGCGCGGTTCGATAGGCTCGCTCAACCGCGAGGGACGTCAACGCTTGCTTGAAGCGTTTGAAGCCGTCGACCAGCATTTCCGCCGTCTCTTCACAACGTTGTTCGATGGCGGCCAAGCGCATCTGGCCTTGGTCGATAGCGACGATCCGCTGGAGGCTGGCCTCGAAATTTATGCGCAGCCGCCGGGCAAGAAATTGCAATCACTCACGCTGCTATCGGGCGGCGAACAGGCGCTGACCGCCGTCGCGCTGATCTTCGCATTATTCCTGACTAATCCCGCGCCGATCTGCGTGCTGGACGAGGTCGATGCGCCGCTGGATGATGCGAATATTGAGCGTTTCTGCGACCTGCTCGACGTGATGCAGCGCGAGACCGACACGCGCTACCTGATCGTCACCCACAATGCCGTCACCATGAGCCGCATGCATAGGCTGTTCGGCGTGACCATGATTGAGCAGGGAATATCGCGGCTGGTCAGCGTGGATCTGGGCGCGGCAGAAGAATTATTGGCGGCGGAGTAAGGCAATGCCATCCAATGAAATATCCAGCTCTTTAAGGGCCATCCCAACGGACTTCGATGCTGATGCAGTCTCAGAAATTGACCGGAGACTAGATGTTATAAGTGGGGAAAATGATGTCCGTATTCTTTGGGCTATCGAGAGTGGCAGCAGGGCGTGGGGCTTTCCCTCACCCGACAGTGACTACGACGCCAGATTCATTTATGTACGCACGGTAGAAAAATATGTTGGTCCATGGCATCCGCGCGACGTTATTGAAATGCCGATTGAAGACGATATGGACGTCAATGGTTGGGATTTGGGCAAAGCCATTAAATTGATGCTCAAGGGCAACGCGGTAGTGTTGGAGTGGCTCCAATCGTCAATAGTTTATCAGGGCGACCCCGCGTTCCAACGGCAAATGGTAGAGCTTGCCGAACACTGCACTGAACGACCCCATTTTATACGTCACTATTTCCATCTAGGAAGCAAACAATGGGAACGGTTTTTGAATTATGGAACGGATGCCCCAATCAAAAAGCTATTCTATGCCGCAAGACCAGCTCTATGTCTGCGGTGGTTACGTCTTGATGACCAAAGGAAAATCCCTCCTATGAACTTTCAAGCGCTGCTAGAAGGAGCCGAAACACCGCCAACTGTTTTTGCCCACCTGAGTGAGATGGCCGCCACCAAAGCCAAAACAAGAGAAATGGGCAACGCGCCCATCTCCGCTGAGATAGGCGCGTTTATCCAGAACGAATATGACTTGGCCCAAACGGCTCTATCTGGGAGTGAGCATGGTCAATCGAACGACCATATCAAACGGGCCAGTAAGCTGTTCTACGACACTGCTCTACGATATTCGAAACGCTAACCTTATCTTGCACCCAAACTCGTAGGGTTAGCCCGCTACAAACTCGGATTCACCAACACCTTCTCGCCGGTCGCTTTCTTATCATACCCCTTCGCAATGTCGGGGTCGATCATATCGGCCAGTGAAATTTCGCTGGTATATTCGCTGTTGAAAATGCCGTTGCGTTCGGCGACGGAGAACATGCGCATTTCGATCATACGTTCCATGCCGACCTTTTCCAGATGCGGGGTTAGCAGCCAGCCGCCGACGCCCCAATAAAGGCCAAGTCCGCCGCCAAGGATGGTTTCACCCGTGTCGAGGCGGCCATAGATGTAAACCTGCTTGTTGACGGTCGAACCATAGACGCTGAATTCCGCGCCGCGTTTCGCCGCGGCCTGTTCCATCGCGGTGAGGATATAGCTCGCCATTTTGCCGCCGCCAATGGCATCAAAGCCGAGCGTCGCGCCGGTTTCGGCCAGTGCGTCGATCAGATCGGTCATGAAGCTGTCCGTGCTGCTGTCGAGCACATGGGTGACGCCCAAATCGGTGAGGATTTTCTTCTGTGCATCGCTGCGCACAATCGCCACCAAAGGAATGCCTTCCTTCACGCAAAGCTTCGCCAGCATCTGGCCGAGGTTCGACGCCGCCGCCGTATGCACCAGCCCCTCATGCCCTTCGTCGCGCATGGTGTTGATAAAGCCCTGCGCCGTCATCGGATTGACGAAAAGCGATGCGCCTTCTTTTGCCGGTGCGCCTTCGGGAAGCGGCACGCACATGGCCGCTGGCATCACGCGGTGGGTGCGGTACATTTCGCCGCCCACGATCGTAACGGTTTTGCCCATCAAAGCCTGCGCCGCATCGGATGCGCCAGCCGCAACAACGGTGCCCGCGCCTTCATTACCCGCCGCCATTTTCTTGCCCGCACGTCCGCCGAAGAAAGGCTGCATCGCGGCATCAATATCGGCGACCAGCGCCGGATGGCCGTCCACATTCTCGCTGCGCACCGTGTCCATATTGGCGGGTGCAGTGAGCAGGCCGAGGTCGGATGGGTTGATCGGAACCGCCTCCATCTGCACGACAACTTCATGCTCGGCGGGTGCTTTGACGGTATCAGGTTCGATGGAAAGCACCAGCTTGCCGTCATTGGTGACGGTGGTGAAAAGCTGCTTCGCGCCGGGAAAATCAGTCATTCTTGTCTCTCCATTTTCGATTTTGATTTGCAACTTAGCTAAGCGATTAAATTCGCGCTGTCGAGCAGTTTAGGCCGATGCACCGACGATGAAAAAGGCCAGCGTGCCGAGCAGGCCGGCGATCCGGTTTGCCCTGAACAGCATCAGTGCATTCGCGCCATCTTCGCGGAATTTGATCGCCTGCCAAACCAGATGCAACGCCAGTGGCAGCAAGGCAACAAGCGCCTGCCCCTGCGGGCGTATCTGCCAAATGGCCATGCTCCATCCCGCAATCGCGAGCGAATAAAACAATATGACACCGATGCGCACATTGCCGCCCAGCCGCAGCGCGCTCGATTTGATGCCGACCATCGCATCATCTTCGCGGTCCTGCATCGCATAGATCGTGTCATAGCCAATCACCCAAAATGCCGTGCCCGCATAAAGCCAATACATTGCCGGGGCCGCTTCCCCGCGCACCGCCATCCAGCCGACCAGCGCACCCCAGCTAAATACCAGCCCCAGCCAAGCTTGCGGCCACCAGGTGATACGCTTCATCAAAGGATAGGCCGCAACCAGAAGGAGGCTACCGAGCGCCACAAGCTGCGCCTCGACGCGCAATTGTAGCAACACGTATAGCCCGACGAGGCATAGCAGTATCAACCAAATCCACGCGGCACGGAGGGTCACTGCACCGCTCGCCAAAGGCCGCGATGCGGTGCGCTCCACTTGCGCGTCCAGATCGCGATCGAGAATGTCATTATAAACACAACCCGCTCCGCGCATCGCTATCGCGCCCAGCCAAAGCCAAAGTGCGATATGCCAATGGCTGGCCAACCCGCCAGCCAATCCCAATCCAAACAGGCATGGCCAGAAAAGCAGCCACCATCCCGCCGGACGATCAAAGCGGGCGAGCAGCGCAAAGTTGCGCATCGAGGCCGGCATCAGGCCGAGCAATCCGGTATATTCGCTATCGGGTACTGAATCGGTAAATGACATTACCTGTTTCATACGCACAGTTCCCAAGCTTGTCGAAGGCGCTTTTTACGTTATGGGTAATCGCCATGCCCGCCACTCCATCCTGGCCGCCCAACAGCACGCCCCGGCTCTTTGTCGATGAAGAGTTGCGCGAGGGCGCGGCCGTTCACCTATCCGGCCAGCAGGCGCATTATCTTCTGCGCGTGATGCGCGCCAAGGCGGGCGATGCGGTTAAGCTGTTTGATGACATAAGCGGCGAATATCTGGCCACCGTGACGGCAGTTGGGAAACGCGACCTTACACTCACGGCCGAAGCAAAGCTGCACGAGCGGGAAGAGGCTCCCGACCTTTGGCTGTGTCAGGCACCGATCAAGAAAGACCGGTTTGACTGGATAGCGGAAAAATCCTGCGAATTGGGGGTCTCGCGTTTTGTGCCCGTGCTGACGGCGCGCTGCGTCGTCGACAAGGTCAAGCAAGACCGGTTGCGCAGTCATTTTATCGAAGCCGCCGAACAATGCGAACGGACGGCACTCCCTGAAATTGCGCCGCTTACCAAGCTGGAGGCGATGCTAAAGGATTGGCCCGAAGGTCGCGCTCTTTTTTTCTGTGATGAACGTGGCGGTCTGGATTTCGCTGATGCAATTACGGCCAATAATGGCCCGGCGGCTATATTGATCGGCCCCGAAGGTGGTTTCACTGATGAGGAAAATGCCGCGATCAAGGCGCATCCATCTGCTGTAGCCGTTTCACTCGGGCCGCGCATCTTACGCGCAGACACGGCGGCGATCTCTGCGACCGCAATATGGATGCAAAATTCGGGCGATTCCGACTGGAATTAACCAAACCCGCCAAGTTTATCTAATTTTACATTCAAACCCCGCAGAAATGCGGTTCTGTTTATCATTAATCAACCATTTCGGACCAAAAGCGCATCCGTAATGGATGTGTTGGGAAAATCAGTTGGCCTTGGGGGCAAGGCCAGGAGCTTTTTGAGCGCGCTTTTTGCGTTTGTTTTTGTGGCGTCCATCTTCGCGCCAGCCCATGCCAACAATAATTTTCCCGGAACCACAATCACAGGCGACACTGGCTCGCTCACTGCCTCCAACGTCGGTGCTACTGGCCAATCCGGAGAGCCTACCACATTTGGCGGCGGCGGTTTGAACAGCATGTGGTATAGCTGGACAGCGCCCAGCAACGGAACGCTGACGCTCCAAACCTGCGGCGGTTCGACGAATTATGATACCACCCTTAAAACCTACACCGGCAGCGCGGTAAACGCGTTGGCGACGGTGGCATCCAATGACGATAGCTGCGGCCTGCAAAGCTTGAACACTGTTTCGGTTACCAGCGGAACAACATACCGCGTTCAGGTTGACGGCTACGCCAGCAACACCGGTACATTTACCCTGTCTTGGTCTTTTATCAGTGCCAACAATGCTGATCTGTCACTTTCGAAAACAGTCAGCAACGCCAGTCCGGCATTTGGCAGCACGGTCGACTATACACTAACCGTCGCCAGTTCCGGCGCGTCCACGCAGACGGCGTCAGGAATTACAGTCACCGATATACTACCCGCTGGCGTCACTTTTGTGACCAAAGTGTCGGGCAACGGCACCTACAATTCCGGAACTGGGATCTGGACACTTGCAAATAGCATCGCACCGGGAACCTCACGCAATATCGTGTTGCGCGTTTCGGTGGGGGCAACGGCCGGTGCCGTCATAGTCAACAGCGCGGAAATTAGAACCTCTTCGCATCCGGATCCGGATTCGACGGTCAATAATGGGTCTACAACGGAAGATGATGATGATACGGCGAGTTTCACGGTATCTGGTTCACGCGTTGCGGGAACCCCGCCAAGCATATCGGGCATCTGTACTGCCGCTAGCTCGACAACCAACCTTCTGGACTGGAACAGTCATAGCTGGACATCGGGCAG
>CAKZNA010000144.1 GCA_937129355.1 uncultured Sphingomonadales bacterium
TGTTCCCCAGTAGAACAGCGCGAAGCCGCCTCTCCTTTTGCTCTATGTATTACCGTCAAATCGGCACGGTGAGGGCCTTCAAGTGTCCGGCCAGCGGCAGCATCGCGCAACCGGCCCTGCTTCCAACTAGCCAGAAGGCTCTCGCTGTCGGCAATCTCGGGTTGATCAATCGCCAACATGGGGCGAGCAAAAGTTTCTTCTTCCCCTGCCGCCAAAGCCGCATCAAGTTCCGCGACCAACTCGCTGCGCGCCTGCAATATCGGCACCGCCGCCTCCATCATCCGCAGCTCTAACGCATCCAGCCATGCCGGGTCTGGCCTTTCATCACCCGCTAACAGGCGGTTGCGTTCGCGCATTGCCGCTTCATAGCGGCTGCTCATACGCGCATGACCGGGCCTCAATGCCAAAACAAGCCTGTCCAGAAAGCGCCGCCGCGCGCCAGCACCTTCCATAAAAATACGGTCCATCGCCGGGGTCAGCCAAAGCACGGATAGCCATTCGGACAGGCTGTTAGCGGTAGCATTCGCACCGTTAATCCGGACCTTGCGCTTGTCAGGAGCTTCAGCTTGCGTGCCCATCCCGATCTTAACGTCGCCTAGCTCGGCAGATATCGCAAAACCGCCCGGACCATCATGCCGCGACATGTCCGATAGAACTGCACGCCGCAATCCCCGCCCCGGGACGAGCAACGACATGGCTTCCAGGATATTGGTCTTGCCGGCGCCATTCGGGCCGTGAAGCGCCACAAAGCCTGATCCTGCCGCCAAATCAAATTCGGCATGATTGCGGAAGTTAGTCAGGGATAAGCGGGTCAGAACCATCATAGAATTCGTGGCGGCAACAGCAATTCAGGTCAACCGCAATCATCCGCTGAACGCCAGATGAACAGAAAATACTACTAATTGGGAATATTTCCTAACCTTTAGATATGTGTAGAAGTGTTAGGAAAACAGAATTTCCCCTAACATAATGATATAATGTATTTTTCAAAAACTGGCACACCTTCTGCAATGTGTTGTCTGTAACCGAAACAACTCAATCACAGGTAAACATAGAAGTTAATTTGAAAGGAATAAGAAAATGATCACCCTCTCCCCAGCCAAACATTTCTCCGCTGCCGTAGCAGCTGTATTTTTTGCGGCTTTCGCCATCGGAACCAGCGTCGCCCCCGCAGTCGCTACTTTCTCCCCCCTGGTTGCCTAATCCGCAGCCAAATCAGACCCAAAGGATAATAAAATGCCCCTCTCTCCCAGCAAACAAATCGCCTCAATCTGTGCCGCAATATTCTGTGCCTTCATTACCATCGGCACCAGCGTCGCCCCGGCAGTAGCACCAGTTACGCCCTACATCGCGTAATCGATTGCGCCGAAACCCCTCGAAATTTAACTAAACCCCAAAAGGAAAACAAAATGACAAAGCTCGTCCTCGATCCCGCCAACAAGAAACTACTCGGCGTGTGTTCCGGCCTCGCAAACTGGTCAGGTATAGACGTTACTGTAATGCGTATCTTGTTTGTAGTGGCCACTTTGATTGGCATTGGATCGCCAATCCTTATTTACCTTATATTTGCTCTAATCCTTGACTAAATTTTTTACTTGCCCTTTGTAAACAGGAAGCTGCATTAAGCATTCTTGTTGAGAGCATTTAGACAGATATTATGACTGGCGACCATTCGGACAATGACCCACAAGGCGTAAACGCCCGTGAACACGGGCGTGGTTCTGTGGAAATTTATGCCGATATTCGTGAACATGGCGCCGGTAAATATAAGGTGCGTATCATTGATTTGTCGCAATCCGGGTTTCGCATAGCGACATCGACCCATATTCGCGACGATCGTGCAATTTTTCTCACCCTGCCCGGCTTCGCGGCCATGGAGGCCCGAATTGCCTGGCATCGCGGCAACGAATATGGGTGCCGCTTTGATAGCTCGCTTCATGAAGCGATCTACGAGCATATTGTCTCAAGCCATCCTTCGCTTAAGATCGTGGAAAGCTGAAGCGGAAACGAACACCGTTAAAATTTCCCGTACGCAGGGGCTCTGCAATGCGCTCTTTCCTCAACAAGCTTAAAACCGTGCTTTTATTAGTAGGCCTTATCCTTGGCGCCTATTTTTATGCGGGTTGGACCGATGATCGGGCGGTCATATCAGCCGCCCCCAAAGAACAAGTGCGCGCCGCGGATGGCGACAGTTTCCAAATCGGAAGCCGCAAGCTTCGCATGAAGGGTATCGATGCGCCCGAATATCGCCAGACATGCAAGACGGCCGGCGGCCAAGATTGGGATTGCGGAAAAGCAGCACAAGGCAGGTTAATCGGTTTGCTGGCAGAACCCGGTTTATCTTGCGAAGCCGATGCTGCAGACAAATATGGTCGGGCGCTTGCCATATGCAAAACTGCCGCCACACCTGATTTGGCGGCCGCGTTGGTCGCGGCGGGCATGGCAACTTCCAACGAATTTTACGGAATGCGCGATTATCCGCATGAGGAAGACAGCGCGCAGAAGGCGAAACGCGGGATTTGGCAGGGGGAATTCATGCCGCCGAAAGAATGGCGCGATGCCAACCGGCGTAAGCGCCGCCCTAAGCCGCCTTCCTGACAAACACGCTGCCAGCCGAATAACCAGCGCCAAACGAACAGATTAACCCAGTATCGCCAGCCGCCAAATCGGCGCTATGTTTGTGGAAAGCGATGATCGAACCTGCGCTCGATGTATTGGCATAGGTATCGAGCACGGTCGGGCTTTCATCTTCGCTCGCCTCATGGCCAAGAACACGCTGCGCGATTAAACGGTTCATCCCCGCATTCGCCTGATGCAGCCAAAGCCGCCGTAAATCTGCGCCAGAAAGGCCCAGCTTCTCGCCATGATCGATGATCATCTGCGCCACCATCGGCACGACTTCCTTGAAAACCTTCCGCCCCTCTTGAATGAACAGCTTGTCAGTATTCGGGCTGTCCTGCTCTATCCCGCCATGTGCACGGTTTAGAAAGCCGAAATTATTGCGGATATTATTGCTGAACTGTGTCTTCAAATGCGTGCCCAATATTTCCCAATGCGATGTTGGCGCGATATCCTTTGCCTCGATCAGAAGCGCGGTTGCTACATCGCCAAAGATGAAATGACTATCACGGTCGCGCCAGTTTAGATGGCCCGAAGTGATTTCCGGACTGACCACCAATACCGATTTGGCGCTGCCGCTGCGAATATAGTCTGCGGCTGTTTGTATGCCGAAAGTTGCGGAGGAACAGGCAACATTCATGTCAAAGGCAAATCCATGCTCCATGCCAAGCTCGGCCTGAATCTCCACCGCCATTGCGGGATAAGCGCGCTGCATATTCGACGCCGCACATAGCACAGCATCGACATCTGCAATATCGCGGTTCGCCGCCTCCAATGCCGCCTTGCACGCCTTCACGCCAATCTCTGCCATGATCGAAATCTCTTCATTACCGCGTTCGCGCAAACGCGGTGCCATTGTATCTGCATTCAGCACCGATGCCTTGTCCACCACATGGCGCGATTTAATTCCGCTGGCCTTCTCGATAAACTCTACCGAGCTGTGGGTCAGCGGTTCAGCATCGGGATTTTCCGCATTATACTTGTCAGCATAGGCATTATAGCTTTCCACAAGTTCTGCATTGCTGATGCTTTCTTCCGGCGTGAAAAGGCCGGTTGCCGATATGACCGGTGTGAATTCGCTATTCATGGTATGATTCCGCTATGTCTATTGTGCCGTAATTCTAAACCTGCTGCATCAATGGCACAAGCCAATTGCAACGTCAGCGTTTAATCGCCATGAATGCGGTAGTGAGAGGAATGCAAATGTCATTGCGGATCAGAAAGCCAAGCCTGCTTTCGCGCATCTTGCGGCGGGGCGCGCTGCGCCTTTATAAAATGCAGGGTTGGAAAGCTATTGGCGAGGTGCCAGAGCCGCGCCGCTTTGTTATTGTGGCCGCTCCGCATACTAGCAACTGGGATTTTCCAAATCTTCTTGGGCTAGCCGAAGATCTGGGCATACGCCCGCATTTTATGGCCAAACAATCGCTCTTCCGCTGGCCGTACCGGAATTTCATGCTGGATGTGGGCGGCGTACCAGTTGACCGGAAAGGCGCAAATAACGTCGTCGATCAGATGGCTGCCGAATTTGCCAAGCGCGACGAGTTTATGCTGACAATTGCGCCGGAAGGCACGCGCAGCAACGTAGGCAAGTGGAAGACTGGATTTTACCATATCGCGGTGGCCGCTAAAGTCCCGCTGGTCCTTGGCATGATGAATTATGGCAATAAAACTGGCGGACTTGGTCCGGCAATCATGCCCACCGGCGACTATGAGGCGGACATGGAAAAACTGATGGCATATTATAAAGATGTCGTGCCGCGGCATCCCGACCGGATGGTCAAAAATATTACCGGGAAAGAGAGCAAATAGCGCCAATTTCGCAGCGTAACTTTTCCGGCGCAGCCCGCGAATAGGGAAAGACAAATCTGGGGAGAAATACGATGAAAGCCGCAAGCCTTCTATTCCTGCGCATATCGACCGCGCTGCTGATCATTCTATGGGGCTCCATCAAACTGCGCGCGCCCGAAAAGGCGATTGGCGTTTCGGAAAAATATTATGGCGGCGCTGTTTCTGCCGAAATGCTGCAAATGCCGTGGGGGTTGTTTCA
>CAKZNA010000145.1 GCA_937129355.1 uncultured Sphingomonadales bacterium
ATTTTATTCGTTCATGTCCCGACTGCGTGGTTAGGGCAAGCGGCTTGGGTTGGTATTGCAATCGCCGGATTGGTTCAGCTTGTCTGGCGGCACCCACTTGCCGGAATTGCGGGGCGAGCAATTGCTGTACCGGGCGCCGTTTTTGCCGGACTGTGCCTCGTCACTGGCGCCATTTGGGGGCGGCCTGCTTGGGGTACATGGTGGGTATGGGATGGCCGGTTGACGTCCATGCTGGTCATGTTTTTCCTCTATCTTGGATATATCGCGCTGGCCAATGCGTCGAGCGAGAAGGGCAGCGTCAGCCGTGTGACTGCGGTGTTTGGAATAATTGGCGCGGTCAATATTCCGATCATTAAATTGTCGGTCGAATGGTGGGAAAGCCAGCACCAAAAGGCCAGCATCACATTGGGCGGCTCGTCAATGGACGATGCCTATCTTTGGCCGCTTCTGGTATCGACGCTTGGTTTCAATTTGCTCTTTGGGGCAATCGTGTTGATGCGTATGCGCACCGCGCTTGCGGAAACACGCATCGATGCACGTATGCGGCGCATGGCGGAGGATTAGCGGGTGGATCACGGATCATTTGTATTTGCCGCCTATGCGGTCGTCGGGGCCGCGATGGCTTGGCTGATCATAACCAGCATGCTGGCGATGAAACGGTCAGAGGCTTTGGCCAAAGACCTGTCGCGTAAGGATTGACCCCGCAAATGAAGGCAAAACATCAACGGCTTGTCTTGGCGCTGGTTGCGGTCATTGCCTTGATCGGGGCCGCCATTATCGCTGCTAGCGCATTGCGCGAAGAGGCTTCCTATTTTTATACGCCAACGACATTGAAAACGGAAAATGTGAATTCCGGTATCGCTATCCGCCTTGGCGGTATGGTGAAAACGGGTTCAATCAAGCGTAGCGAGGACGGCATCAATGTATTTTTCACGGTGCAAGACAAGGATGCGAGCGTCGATGTGCAATATCGCGGTATCACGCCGGATTTATTTGTAGAAGGCTCAGGGGTCGTTGCGGACGGCAAGCTCGATGCAAAGGGGCTTTTCGTTGCGGAGAGCCTGCTCGCCAAACATGACGAGAATTACGTCCCGCGCGAGCTTGCCGATATCGATATGCAGGCCGCAAAAAGCTCCAAAGACAGCCTCACCAAATGATTGCCGAGATCGGACTTGCACTTTTGTGGCTGGCGGCATCAATGGCGTTGCTGCAACTTGTCGCCGGAGCATTGCAATTCACATCGCGTGGAGAATTGGTCGCGCCGATAATCAAGCCCGCTGCGGTCGTTCAGGGGTTTTTATGCATGCTGTCATTTGGCGCATTGGCCTGGCTTTTCTGGACAACAGACTTGTCCGTCTTGCTGGTCGCCAGCAATAGCCATGTCGATAAGCCCGATATATTTAAGCTCTCCGGCACATGGGGCAATCATGAAGGTTCGATGCTGCTGTGGGTGATGATCCTGTCGGTGGCGGGGGCCGCCATCGCGCTGTTTGAAAAACGTGTCGACAAGGTGACTTTATCATCGACATTATTCGCGCAGTCCTTGCTCGCGCTTGGCTTCTTTGCCTTTCTGCTTTTCTCGTCAAACCCATTTGCCCGCCTCAATCCCGCAGCGCAAAGCGGTGCGGGCCTTAATCCCTTGCTACAAGATTTCGGTTTAGCCTTTCACCCGCCGACGCTTTATGTCGGTTATGTCGGCCTATCGGTGGCTTTCAGTTTTGCCGTGGGCGCATTGATCAGCGGCAAGACCGGGCCACAATTCGCGCGTGCCATGCGGCCATGGGCGCTTGGCGCGTGGATATTCCTGACAATCGGCATCTTCGCGGGAAGCTATTGGGCTTATTATGAGCTAGGCTGGGGCGGTTGGTGGTTCTGGGACCCGGTTGAAAATTCATCACTGATGCCGTGGCTGGCGGCGACCGCCTTGCTCCATTCGGTCAGCGTATTGGCGACGCGTGACGCCTTGCGTGCTTGGACGATCATGTTGGCGCTGGTCGCTTTTGCTATGTCGATGGCAGGCACGTTTTTAGTGCGTTCGGGTGTGCTGACAAGCGTCCATGCATTCGCGGTCGATCCGGAACGCGGGGCTTTCATTTTAGGCTTGCTGCTATTCTATGTGGGCGGAGCCTTTGCGCTTTTCGCCTTGCGTATCGCCAGCGTGCGCGAAGGAAAGCAGTTCCGCTTTGTAAGCAGAGAGGGCGCTATTGTTCTCAATAATGTATTGCTGTCGACGATATTGGGGATCGTCCTGATCGGGACTCTATATCCGCTCGCTGCCGAGGCGATGGGTGACCGGATTTCTGTAGGGCCGCCTTATTTCAACAAGGCGACGATACCACTGGGCATCATTATCATGCTGGCATTGGTCGTCGGACCTATGCTGCGTTGGCGGCGCGATACTGCTGGGCGTGTTTCAAAGCTGGCCGCGATAGCATTCGGCGCGATGATAGCCGCTGGCGTTACGCTGGCCATAACCACGCCCGGTGCCGGGTTGTTCCCCATTATTGGGATCGCGCTCTCGGTCGGCGTTGCCATTGCCGCTTTCTTCCCGCTGGTCGGGCGTAACCTTATGCGCACTCCGCTTACCACATGGGGCATGGTCGTCGCTCATTTTGGTCTAGCCATCAGCGTCTTTGGCATGGCTGCGGAATCCGGATTTTCGAAAGAGACCCTGGCGGCGCTTGAAATTGGCAAAGAGCATAACGGGCCGGACGGCAAAGCCGGACTCGCCTCCGTAATACCTGTGGCAGGAGAGAATTGGATTGGCCTGGAAGGCGATATCCGGTTCGACAATGGTGGCGGGCAGGAAGTCCTCAAGCCGCAAATCCGTTATTTCAGTGACCCGGTCCAGCAAACTACCGAAGCAGCGCTTTTGACCAAATGGAACGGGCAGCTATATGCCGTGATTGCGCCAGTTGAAGGCAATGATGACAAGTGGCAAATTCGGGTTTGGTGGAAACCGTTTGTGACCTTCATCTGGTATGGCGGACTGATCGTTGCGCTGGGCGGAATGATCTCGCTATTCGGGCGCGTTCGCCGAAAACGCAGAAAAAAGAGTGACGAAGTGGAGGCAAGATACTGATGCGCCGTTTTGTCTTCTGGATACCGCTCATGCTGCTTTCATTGCTGGCGGGACTATGGCTGTATAGCCTGACGCAGCCAAAGGAAGAATGGGTGCGTTCGGCGATGGTGGGGCAACAATTGCCTGAATTCTCGCTTCCTGTTGCCACCGATGGCGTTCCTGCTTTGTCGAGCAAGAATTTTACCGATGGCAAACCAAGATTGCTGAATATGTTCGGCAGCTGGTGTGCTCCTTGTAAGGCTGAAGCGCCGCATCTGGAGGCGCTAAAAGAAGCGGGAGCCGAAATTCACGGGATTGCTTTGCGCGACAAACCCGACGATGTCGCCGAGTTTTTGCGCAGATATGGCAACCCATTCACGCGCATCGGCGCGGATATGGATATGAAAGTTCAGCTGCTTCTCGGCTCATCGGGTGTTCCGGAAACCTATGTAATCAATGGCAAGGGCGTGATTATCCATCAACATATTGGCGACATTCGGGCCGAGCATGTCCCGATGCTCCTTCAAAAAATGAAGGAAGCCGGATGATGCGTTTCTTCGCTATAGTCCTGTTA
>CAKZNA010000146.1 GCA_937129355.1 uncultured Sphingomonadales bacterium
GGTCGCATTTTCAATTTCCTTCTGTGTTTCGGTTACGAGATCGTCCAGAGAAGCATTTTCATCGGCATTGTCGATAACCGTCGCGGCAGCGTCATTTGCTGTCTCAGTGGTTGCCGTTGCCTCTCTGGTGGCTTGTGTGCCCTGCTCTCCTGCCTTGCGGCCATCCGAGCATGTTTTGAGGCTGATCAGGACGATCAGGAGCGCGACCACCCCCAATATGATCCGCCCGGCTATGCTTGTTAAAAACTCCACCATATTCCTACACCTTCAGCCAATAGATAAATGCTGCGATCGCGAGCATACCGATCAACACCGTGCGACAGCCCCAGAGTAGATTTGCGTTATTTTTCTCTTCAGCCATTGCTGTTCTCACATTTTTTGGCGGGACCGAAGCCCCGCCTGTTGGATTATGCTGCTTTTTCTTCTTTCGTGTCATCATTGGCTTGTGGACCTGCCAAAACAACCGGGTGGAGGTCGTAGCGAGCAACTGTTGAGCCACCGTCATTCATGACAAATACTGTGGGCACACTTCCTGCGGGGATGTCGTCACGCTCTCCCCAAGCATTCGGGCCGAAAGTCCATAACCCATCGCCTTTGGCTGTGCATGTCACATATTCACCGCCCTTTTCGTCGCAAGTTTTATGAACTCGCTCGATGTTTGGCAGAATGGTCTCATTGTCGTGGCTATCAATATATTTTACTGTCAACATTTCTTCTATTCCTTCTTCTAATACCGCAAAAAGGCGCGGCCCCTAATCCGGCTGCCCGGAATTTTCTTGTGGCGCGAACGCCTTCACTGTTTTTTCAACACCGCGCCCGATAAATCCAACTCCTGACGCCGCAGCCAGTGCCGCGAATGTCTCGACTTCAAAGCTCAAGCCAAATAGCGGGCGTCCAGCATAGCAGACACAGACAATCGCAAATCCCCATTGCTGGAATGGCCGCCAACCACGTTCAATGAACTGGAACAGGCGGTAATTGCCGATTTTCACGCCAGCGCCCTTTTCAGATCGGCCCGAATATCAACCCGTTCAGCACCGCCCCAATCCGGCGAATATGAAGGCTTGCGGACCGGATAGACCGTCGCCTTGCCGTGGCTCGACCATTTGCCGTCAAAAAACAGATCCCGCTCGGCCTTGCGCCGGTTTGTAATTTCAGGCGGCTTTGTCCAATTCATAATTTGCTTGCGCGCCGTGGTGGGTTTACCTGCCACCCAGCTTTTTACCCATGACGCCCGACCGATTGCGCCCGTGTTGTAATGAAACGAAAGCGCAGCGGAAAATTGGGCTTCTGACAATTCGCGTCCCTGAAACGCCCGTTCGACAGCCGGTGCATATTTCTCCATCACCAGCCAAGCAAAGATTTTCAGGCAATGCTCGATTGATTGAGGCTTGTCCTTGTAACGCTCGACCGAATGGCCGGATCTGGAAGTAACGCCCACGCCCCAAGTCCAGATATTCCGAGAATCTTTATAAGCCTCCAAAACAATCGCCTCATGCCCGACCAGCTCTTGTAGCATCCGGACGGTCAAATTCCCGTCAAATTCGCTTGTCAGGGCCGGTTTAGCCATGCCAAGGGCTTTCGCCACGGCGGAGGCCGTCGAAGGCCCCCAAATACCGTCTGCGGTAACGCCAAGATGTTTTTGAATTTGGGTAAGGTTCATTGGCTAATCCTCTTTTCACCGTCCCGCAAAATATAGATAGCCGATAGTGCCCCGAAAACAACGAGGCTGTCACCCGCTAAATATATACCATAACTGGCTGATTTGCCAAACTCCTCAAGCAAGCGCGCCGTGCCTATCAATATCCAACCAACGCCAAGCGCACCGCCCATAATGCGTTGAAGTTTCGGCATATCGGAAACAATAGCTCTGGCGCCAAAACCCATGCCAGCCGCCGCCATTAGTAATCCGATCAAAGCCGCGTAAATCATACATCAACCCCAAAATAGCAAAAGACAGCCCATGCAACGCAGAACAGCAAATACCATGTGCCGCGCACCGGATGCTGGATAGCGATGGCGCGCATATAGGAATTCAGCCCGAGCATAATAGCAACCACCATGACAACGGCTGGTGTCTCAGGCTGGGCGTAGACAACCGGGTTTCCACTTAATATCCGCCAAGTCCGATAAATAGCCATCCAGCCGAATCCACCCGCTGTCAGGAGCATGCCCCCCGCCAGCCAGAAGAAAACGTCATGCCAAAGAGTTTTCCGCTCAAGAATCCGCTCGTAGATCAACTGGATCATGCTGGTTAAAATGAAGGCACAAAGAACAAAGCCCGTGCCGTAAATAAAAAGGTTAATCATAACTTATCAGCCAAATCCTCAACCGCTTCCTTCAAGATTTTATCTTCAATTTTGTCTAGCCGCTCCTCAATAATCTCGACGCGGGCAATAAGCGGGTTAATGTACCGCCAAAAGCGGCCTAGCCATTTTCCAATCATTTCAAGTCGAGAAATTTGCCTTCTAGCAAATCCACCCTCTTTTCTGCTTTTTCTAAAATTTCTTTGATCGGGGTGTGAACGAATTTGTGATGCGCCGTCCAGCCCAGTCCGAATGCCGTCGCCGCCTGTAATATTGGTTCGCTGCCAAGGGTACTTATGAACTCCAGCACTAATTGACTCCATTATGTATCTCCTTAGCCGCCCCATGCTGGATATTTCCGCCGATACGTGCGAAAACTACCCAAGGCCCTGCAAGAACGAACTGTGTCATTGCCAACCAATAAAGCGTCCACCACTGGCTAACGCCGCCGTCGCTAAAATAGACCAGCCACATCGCCGGAAATATAGCTAATATACCCAAATCGGTTTTATCTTTGGGGAATGCCATAGTCACCGCGATTACAACCGCGTCCGCAAACAAATAAAGAGGGATCGGCACACTATCCCCGCTGAGCAAATACCAGGCTTGCGCCGCCGACCACGAGATCAGCAGCGCAAGAGATGATTTACGCCATAGGGCGGCAGGAGCCACCCAAGCGAAAACCAGAATATAAGTTAGGATCAGTGTCCAGTGCACTAATCGTCATCGCCGCCCGGAGGCCCGTTGCCGTTCCCACCACCTTCAGTCTGTGCAACGCAATAGGCGTCATAGATCGCCTGCAATGCCTCTTTGGTTTCCTTGTCAGGCGCGGTTTTGATTGCTGCGGCAATATGTTCACAAAATGTCATTTTTATACACTCCTTATGGTTCTTTCCATCCTCGAATTTCAAACTGTCGGCTCGTGGTTTGCGCGGTCAGTGACCCTGCATTCTGATACCATGTTGACGAGCTTTGGCCAAAGTCTAAATCAATGCGCGGCTCCCAGCAACGCTTGACCGCGGCATAGCCTTTTGTTTCGTATTTTTCCCAAACATCATGATTGCTGCTGTCAATCGACATACGCTGCAACAATTCACCGGTCGAGCCGGTGTTGAGCGTCTGGGTAAGATTGATAACGATTCCGGTGGCCAGCGGACAGATATAGCCTCGCCAGTCAATTTCCTCATAAGTTGTGACCGTACCGCTACCTGTTGCGCTGGAATGGTTCACAGCCCGCGATGATGCGCCGACACCATTGTCGGCAATATTGCGGACCTCTGAGCCGTCCAGATAGAAGCTGCCGATATAGCAGTAATGGTCATAGCCGGGCGGTGCAGGCAGAATAAAATCACCCGCGTCAAGAGAGCCCATATCGTCAAGCGTGATCGATGTTGCGCTGTTTGCCGTGATGGATGCGGTGCGGCCCGAGAATATCTTGGTTTCGTGGATCACCAGACAATCCGTGCCAGCCAGATTATCAGTGCTAGTCCAGCTATGCGAGGCTGTCGCAGTGAGATCGGTTACATTCTCCCCGCCTGCGATAATATCTGCAGATCCCCCGCTGGGCGCGGCCAATCGCAGGTACGGCATAACCTTAATTTCCGCTTGCGTGTCATCATCATCGGCAACCACGAATATCGCGTACCAGGCCTCGAACTTAAGCGCAGAAAGCGCCGCTTGCATGGTCGATACGTTAGCGACATTGCCATTTATCGGGAATGAGGGTTGCCGCCCTGTTTTCTGGTATTGGCCCTTGTACCGGAAGCCGCCCATAGTCGCGGTTTTCCGAGTAAAACTTACCCGGTTATTTGCAACATATTGGATAGCATCACGGGGACCGGCTGGGATTGGCTTGAGCGCTGCGGCCAAAGCCAGCGCCGTACCCTCGCCAGTTGGTTTCAGGGTTTCAACAGCGTTAAGGCGGCCATCAAGGGCTGTGTCGGCATTTTCCAGATCATTTATGTCCAGCTGAACATTACTTGGCCCCGCACTCCCAATTTGAGCCGCGCCTGCTGTGCCTGCTAATTGACTCAAAACGCCGGTATTGATTGGGTCAATATCTTTTAAGGTAACGCTTTCATCCGAATTTTTCAAAATGCCTCGGTATTGAGAGCCTGCGTCAAAATAGATCGGCGCGAACTCACCACCGCTATCAGCCACAACCGGATTGGCGTGTGCTGTCGTCAAAGCGGCGTCAGTATAGGTAGTTACTGGCGTTGTCGTTCCGGTATCATAAAAAAACCATTTCGCCCCCGAATAAGGAGAGTTGTTAGCATCAGCCGCCCGGCTAACATCTGATAGAATTTCTGCTGCCATAGGTTCACCCCATAAAAAAAGGGGTGCGTCACCCCTTGGTTGTGTTAGATAGTAAAAATGCGAGACATAAAGCGGCCCGCCTTTTGGATTTGGTTATTGATTTTGTGGTGGTTCGCCCCGACTATCGGCGGCATCCTCAGCGGCGGCGCGACCTGGTG
>CAKZNA010000147.1 GCA_937129355.1 uncultured Sphingomonadales bacterium
GACATCGATGTTGGCCATGTCGGCAATTTCGTGGCGGAGCTGTTCACCGGCCAAGGAATGATTGGCGGCTTTTTTGGACATGTCGATCCGGCCTTTGCAGGGATGCCGACGTCGCGACACGAAGGTGCCTGTGCGTCAGGGTCGCTGGCCATTATGGCGGCGATGGCGGATATTGAAAGCGGACGTTATGACACGGCCTGCGTTGCGGGTGTCGAATTGATGCGCAATGTGTATGGACAGCAGGCCGCCAACAATCTGGGCGCTGCTATCGGGGTTGGTGAAGAAGGGCATGGTGCAAAATTCATCTGGCCAGCCATGTTTTCGGGTCTCGCCGATGAATATGACAAGCGCTATGGTTTGAAGCATGAGCATCTGGCCGAGATTGCCAAGATCAATTTCGCCAACGCCAAACGCAACGGCAATGCACAGACCCGCGGCTGGGTGTTTGAAGATGAAAGCTTCGGCGAAAATGACAATGCCAATCCGGTTATCGAAGGCTGGATGCGCAAACAGGATTGTTCGCAAATTACCGACGGCGCGGCGGTTGTCATTCTGGCCAGTGAAAAGGCAGCGAAGCAATATGCGGATAAGCGCGGTCTCGCGCTGGAAAGCTTACCATATATCAAAGGCTGGGGCCATTCGACCGCACCGATGCTGATGCGCACCAAATTGGAAAATAGTGCTGATAAAGATTACGTGCTGCCGTGGACGCGCAAGGCGATTACCGATGCTTATATGCGCGCAGGTATCGAGGGGCCGGCGCAGCTGGATGCCATCGAAACCCATGATTGTTTCACCATGTCGGAATATATGGCGATCGAGCATTTCGGCATCACTGCACCGGGCGAAGCGTGGAAGGCGATTGAAGAAGGGCGCATCGCGATGGACGGCGATATTCCGGTCAACGCCTCTGGCGGCCTAATGGGCGGCGGGCATCCCGTTGGCGCGACCGGTGTACGTATGATGCTGGATTCTGCAAAACAGGTGACCGGCCGGGCGGGCGATTATCAGGTGGAGGGCGCGAAAACCGTTGCCACCTATAATGTCGGCGGTTCGGGCACCACCAATTGCAGCTTTATCGTCGCGGCTGATTAGGCGCTGCTCAAGCCAGCTCAAACTCGTCTGCATCCGCCCATACCGTATGCGTGCCGCTTGAAATCCGGTGCGGCAGGATGATCCGGCAGACCGGGCCTTTGCTGATGTCTTTCGCATCCAGCAGCACACATTCACTGCGGTCCGCCGCCATGTCGGTGATAAAGCTGACCAGATAGCCGTCATCTTCTCCGGTAGCCCTTCTGCGCGGGACGAAAGGTGCCTCGCTGCCATAGCGGTCTTCACCAAAATCATATTTCTGCACGTCGCCGGTTTCCAGATCATGCTTGCGCAATCCGGAAAACAGGAACCAGTCGGGTTTGCCCACCACATCATAGACATAGCGGTTTTTGCGGCCCGCATGTTTCTGATTTATCGTGCCAAACTCCACATATTCGGCATCATACAGAATTTCCTCGCGCGTTTCACCGGTTGTCATGTTGAAACGCCAGCGATGCAGATGCGTCTTGAAAGAATGCAAATCAATATTCGCCGCCATCGCCTTATATTTATCGCCAAATTGTTCGAGCGGTGGCGGATAGGGCTGTTCCTGAAAATAGCCATCCATGATGACTTCATCGCCTTCTTCCCAGGCATTGGTGAAATGCAGCACATAGGTCGGGTCAGCCTCAAACCATTTCACATCTTCGCGGCTGCCCATGCGCGGGATAATGCCAAAGCGCGATTTCATCGATTGATCGAATATCGGCACATAAAATCCTTGCTCAATCGCGGCTTGCGGCCAATACATCGGGAAATCATTCAGGATCGAATAATTCTCGCTAAAGCACATATCATGCGGAAGGCGCGGGGCAGGCAGGTCAATCGGCGTATAATGTTTCAGCTTATTATCCGCGCCAACCACGCCATAATGCATATAGGGCGCATGGGTTCCATAGTTGAAAAACAACAGCTCGCCCGTATTGGGATCAAGCTTTGGGTGGGCGGAAATGCCATCGATAGGAACCCAGCCTTCTATGCCCAGCGTTTCCAGCGTGGCCGGGTTCAGCCGGTATCCCTCGCCGCATTGCCAGAATGTCGACAGCACGCTGCCATTATGGACAATAACATCGGTGGAAGAGCTGTCCTTTACAAAACCATGCGCGCCCCAGCCTTTACGTTCCGATTTGGCGGGATTGCCCATACAGCCAATCCATAACGACCGCCCGGCTTCCTGCTCCGCTTCAAAAGCGCGGGTGCGGATGAAGCGGTTTTTATATTCCGCCTTGCCGCCCGAAAACCGCATCATATGCAGCATGCCATCGCCGTCAAAGGGATGATAACGCCCAATCGCATCATGCACGGGATTTTCGGTGTTGCGGATATAGATCCCGTCAATATCTGCCGGAATTTCGCCGATCACTTCCATATCCGCCGCGCTGACCTCTTCATGCACCGGCGTCCAGGCACCATTCATATAAGGGTGATCGTTTTCCGACAGCGTGGCGGGGACGGGTTTTGCGGTGACGTTCATGGATTGGCCTTGTTTGATGTGGTGCGGTGTGTCTTCGCGATGCGAGCCGCGCTGTCAATCGGCCGGATTATGTTTCTCCAAAAATGCCTCGATCGATTTCAGCAATGTCAGGCGATCTTCCTGCCGCGTGAAATGGTGGTCCGCGAGCGGGATCGAGACAAATTCAACGGGCTTTCCAGCTTTGGCCATTGCCTTGCTCATTTTGACCGATTGCGAATGATCCACGGTCACGTCTTTCTTACCATGGATTAACAATAGCGGCGTTTTGATTTTGTCGATGGAGTTGATCGGTGAAACCGCTTTAAAGTTTGGCGTCATTTCGCGCCATTGGTTCCGGTATAGCTTGCGGCGAATGGAGCCTCCAAAATCGTTGACCTCCTTGCGCAATGAAGAAACGCCAGCGATCGATATCGAGCAACGATACTGGTCAGGGTCTTTGACGATGCCCCACATTGCCGCATAACCGCCATAGGAAGCGCCGACAATGCACACGCGTTTTGGATCGGCAATGCCCTTTTTCACGGCCCAGCTCACGCCATCGGTGATATCATCCTGCATGGCAAAACCCATCTGCCCTTTGCCAGCTTCCAGAAACTCTTTGCCATATCCTGTCGAGCCGCGAAAGTTTGGTTGCAGCACCGCATAGCCGCGATTGGCGAGAAATTGCGCCCAATAATCATAACGCAGGCGATCATGCGCCCATGGGCCGCCATGCGGCATGACTATGAAGGGCAGGTCCTTTGCCAGGCGGCCTTTGGGCAGCGTCAATATGCCCTCTATTTCCAGGCCATCTCGCGCATCATATTGGATCTTTTTGGCCTTCGCGAGCCGCTTATTCTTGATGACCCCGTTAACGTCCGTGAATTTGGCTAAACCCTGTGACTTCGCATCATAATAATAGATCAGGCCCGGATTGTCAGGGCTGCTTATCCGGACCATCATCTTGCTCTGGTCGCGGCTGAAGCTCTCAATTCGGACATTCGCATTTTTGACTGCCGTGTTTAAGTCATCCTGTGCCTTCGCGACCGCAGGATCAAGCCAGTGGAGTTTCTTGCCCTTGCCGTCGGTCCGCACGCCCAGTAATTTCGTTCCGTCAAACGAAAGGATAGCCGACGTCACGTCCCCATCTTTATGCTCGTAAACAGTGCGAACATCCTGCTGCGTCGCCAGATTAACTTCGGCGATAACGGTTTTGCCCTCGGCATTGTCCTTGATGATATAGGCATTGTCGGTCCCTGGCACGAACAGGAAGGGGACCTTAAGGTTGCCGTCATTCAGGTCGACACTTTCGATGGTGCGAAACGACTTTGCTCCCTCGCGCCGATAGTAAAGCCGCGACGTCTGGTTTCGGTCTTGATAGCTAATCCCATAGCGCACTGTGCCACTTGAATCGGCACCCCAATCGAGAACGCCCACTTTTTCAGAAACAATGCGCCGCTTCTTTCCGGTGCTCACGTTAATGCGATAAACTGACGGATAGAAACCCTCCCGGTTGCTATAAATGGTATCCTGCGCCGCCACTAGAATTTCGTCACTGCCATCGGGCGTTATATGCAAGATATCGGACGCATTTTGGCCGCCCGCTTTTGGCAGCAGCTTTATCACTTTCTTTGTAATCCGGTTTATGCCGACGAGGCGGCTGACATACCAAGGATCGTCAGCGCCGCTCACCCGAACCAAGCCATACACGCCCATCACGATATTATCATCATTGACCCAGCGGACGAAGGACACTTCGGTCAAATCAGGCACGGCCAACATAACCGTCTGGCTACGGTCACCGCTGCGCGGCGTAATCACAATGCGCTGTTCGCCCTTCACGCCGAAGATGCCTGCAATATGGCTGCCGTCGGGTGACAGCTTTGCTTCATCGACAAATGGCAGGTTGGCAAATGTTTCGACGGGCAGCTTGGCAGCAGGCTTCTGCTTCTTCGGGGCAGGTTTCTGAACGGTGGGAGGTTTGGCGGATTTGGCAGACTGGCTACCAGACCCCCGCATCCTGCGCCAGCGTAGCCGGAGCAAATAAAAGAGCCGATAACGACAATATCGCCGAACCAAAAACCGCTTT
>CAKZNA010000148.1 GCA_937129355.1 uncultured Sphingomonadales bacterium
TAGACTTTTACATCGGCGCCATATTCTGCCAGCGCCTCATCCTCAGTCAATCCGACCGCAGCAATTGGCGGGCTGGAAAATACGGCGGAAGGAATATTGTCATAAGATATGGTGCGCGGATTGCCGCCAAACACACTGTCGGCAAAGGCATGGCCTTCCCGGATTGCGACTGGAGTTAGCTGCACGCGGTTTGTTACATCGCCAACGGCATATATGCTGTTGACGCTGGATTTATTGTCATCGCCAACGACAATCGCGCCCGATTTATCCAATTCGGCGCCAAGCGCCTCTAATCCCAAGTCATTGCTTTTTGGAACACGTCCGGTCGCCACCATAACGACATCAGCGGTTTGCGGCGGCCCGCCATCCTTGAAATGAACGGTGACGCCTCCATCTGCATTTTTCTCGATCCGATCGAGCGGCGCATTCAGGCGATATTTTACGCCTTTCGCTTCACCCATCTCTTGCAGCTTGCCAACAATTTCCTGATCATAACTGCGCAGGATTTTTTCGGAACGGTTGGCAACTGTCACATCGCTGCCAAAGGCATGGAAGATACCGGCAAATTCATTGGCGATATATCCGCCGCCAATGATAACAATGCTATCGGGCTTTTCCTTCAGATGAAAAATCTCGTTGGAGGTAAGCGCATATTCTTCGCCGTCGCAGTTTGCCGGTGCTGGCCAACCGCCCGTTGCCACCAAAATATATTTGGCAGTCACCGTCTTTCCGCTCGCAAGCTGTACCTCATTCGGTCCGGTTAGAACCGCGCGATCCTTGAAAATCTCGACATTATTATTGCCCAGGGTCTGGCCATAAAGCCCTTCCAGGCGGTCGACATCATCCTGAACAATGTCGCGCAGCCGTTGCCAGTTAAATTTTGCGCCTTCTATATCCCAGCCAAACCGCTCTGCTTCATACAAGTCTTCGGCAAAATGCGCGCCATAGACCAGCATTTTTTTGGGAACACAGCCGCGAATGACGCATGTTCCGCCGACCCGATATTCCTCTGCAATGGCGACCTTTGCGCCGTGCGATGCCGATATACGCGCAGCACGAACGCCGCCAGAACCAGCGCCAATTACAAAAAGGTCAAAGTCAAAATCGCTCATGGTCATTTCCTGTTATCAATTTCTATTCCGCAATAGGCATCCGAAGGTTACACGCCGGCAGCTTTGATCAAGGCCTTAGTCGACGGATCAAAGCCGGATGCCCCGTCTTCGCTGATCTGCTTGGCAATTTCCTTGCCCAACTCCACTCCAAACTGATCAAACGGATTTATGCCCAGCAGAACCGCATTCACAAAGGTGCGATGTTCATAAAAGGCTATCAGCGCGCCCAGAATGGAAGGGGTGACATCGTCCATCAGTATTGTGGTAGAAGGCCGATTACCGTCATAACTGCGCGCTGGATCATCGCTTTCGCGTCCAGCCATTAATGCCGCCCCTTGCGCAAAGCAGTTTACCAACAAAGCTTCATGATGCGCCGGATCGAAATCATGTCCGGGCGTTTTGCTGGCTAGAAACTCGACCGGAACCAAATGGCTTCCCTGATGCAATAGCTGAAACACTGCATGCTGCGCATCCGTGCCGACGCCACCCCAAGTGATCGGCGCGGTCACGGCTTCAAGCGCTTCCCCATCGCCGGTTACCGATTTGCCGTTCGATTCCATCTCCAATTGCTGCAGATATTCCGGCAGCAACCGCAATCGTTCATCATAGGCAAATATGGCCCGCGTTTGGCATTTTGCATTTTGCGCATAAAAATAATCGCAGAACGCGGCGATAACGGGCGCATTTTGTGCCGGGACAGCAGACCTAAAATGGCGATCCATCTCTGCCGCGCCTTCCAGCATCTCTTCAAATGCCGCCCATCCCAATGCGGCCGCAACGGGAAAGCCGATCGAGCACCATATCGAATAGCGCCCGCCCACATTTTCATTGAAAGGCAATATCCGGCTTTCATCAATGCCCCATTCCAATGCCTTGTCGGGATTGGCGGTCAACGCAACAAAGCGCCCTTGCGGATCATCAACGCCGCCTTCTTTTAACCACTCAATCGCGCTTTCGGCATTCATCAATGTTTCGGTTGTCGTGAAGGTTTTGGACGCAACCGCGATCAGGGTTTTGGTGGGGTCCATTTCTGCTGTCGCTTCGGCCAATGCCGTTGCATCTACATTCGATACGATTTTCACATTGCACCGTGTTCCATCGCGGCCAAGCGCATCAATCAGCAATTTGGGGCCAAGCGCTGACCCGCCGATCCCGACATGCAAGATATGTTCTATCTCACCAAAGGCACCTGCCTCAATGGCCTCCACAAGCCCGCGCATTCGCAAATGCAGGGCCTTTGCCATGGCGACTGCATCTACATTCCCATTTCCGCGCTCTGCTGTATGTTCTGCCGCTCGGCCTTCGGTAGGATTGACAATCCCCCCTAAAAACAGCGCTTCCCGCTTGGCCTCAAGATCAGTGGCCAATGTCAATTTTTCGAACTTCTCCAGCAAATTTTCATCAAGGTGCGTTTTTGAAAAATCGAAATATAGCCCCGATTGTTCCAACACAAAACTGTCGCTTCGGTCTTTCTCTACCTCAAAAAGCTCCGATAGTTTGCCCGGCTCGTAAGCCAGTATTTCATCGCGTGCCGATTTGGCCATTTATGTTATTTCCCGAAAATACATGCGAAAGAATCTCTGCGCTGGTCATTAGCGCGCCTGCACATTAGAAGGCCAGCCAAAGCTCGCAATAGAGGCGTAAAAATGAACTCAATCTCGGACGAAAAGCCCGATAGTCCAAGTGACGCGGACAATGTTTCTGAATGGAAGGATTTTGGCAAATTCCTTCTAAAACTCGCCGCATTCATGTTTATATTGCGCAGCTTCATTATTTCACCATTCAATATCCCGTCTGAATCGATGCAGCCGCGCTTATTAATTGGCGACTATCTGCTCGTGACCAAATGGAATTATGGATACACCAAATATTCCTTCCCTTTCAGCTTGCCCCGGGTTCCGGGCCGGATATTCGCAAGCGAGCCTGAACGGGGCGATGTGGTTGTGTTTAAAGCACCACCAACGGCGCGTGATGATTATATCAAGCGCGTAATCGGCCTACCGGGTGATCAAATTGAGATGCGAAGCGGGGTTCTGATTATCAACGGGGAGCCGGTCAAAAAGAAGCGGCTTGAAGATCTTGTTATCCCTGTCACGCAAAACATGATTGATGCCGTCGCAGAGAAAAAACGCCTAAACTCGTTGAGCGCCGAACATGTATGTGCCGAGCCCCGGTTTGAAGAAGAGGCCCGCGACGGCGGAAGCCAGTGCCGCTATCCACGCTATCTCGAAACTTTACCCAATGGCCGAAGTTACGAAATTTTAGATATTATGAACAATCATCCGGGCGACAATACAGGAGCATTTCTTGTAGCCGAAGGTGAGATTTTTCTTATGGGCGACAACCGGGATCGCAGCTCTGATAGCCGCTTCCCCGCCGAAGACGGCGGTGCAATTGGGATTGTTCCGCAAGAAAATCTCGTCGGCCGTGCATGGGTTACCGTGTTCTCAACAGATGGTTCGGCCAACTGGCTGCTGCCATGGACATGGTTTAGCGCCGCACGCGGCAGCCGTATCGGGGATGGCTTTTGAGCGCAGATAAACGCAAGGCTTGGCTCACCGCACATTTTGGCGATGGCCTGAATGATACAGAAATGTTCGAAAGAGCCTTTACCCATGGCAGCACCGGCAAAGCGGATTATCAACGGCTTGAATTTCTGGGCGACCGTGTTTTGGGGCTGGTCATAGCCAACGCGCTATATGCCAACTTCCCCGACGAACCGGAGGGACGGCTTTCACATAGACTAAACGGTCTGGTTTCAGGCGAAGTCTGCGCAGAGGTTGCGCGTAAACTCAATGTCGGTGAGCTAATCGCGCTGGGGAAACAGGCCCGCGATGATGGAGCGCAGGATAGCGACAATGTGCTGGGCGATATTATGGAATCGCTGCTCGGTGCATTGTTCATTGATCAGGGACTTGAACCCGCCCAGGCGTTTATATTGGAACATTGGCGGCCGTTGATGGAAGCCGCGCGAACGGCGCCCAAACACCCCAAATCCGCGCTTCAGGAATGGTGCGCGGCCAAAAACCACAAGACACCGGAATATACCATCACCAAAAAAGAAGGGCCGCCGCATAATATGCGATTTGAGATTACCGTCACCGTTAAAGGCTTTGATCCCGTTACGGCGGAGGGCGCGAGCAAACAGTCGGGCGAAACTGCGGCGGCAAAAGCCTTTTTGGAGCAACATTCGTGAGCGCCGATATAGCCGGAAAGAAATGCGGGCATGTCGCGATCATCGGCGCGCCCAATGCTGGTAAATCGACTCTGGTCAACGCGCTGGTTGGACAGAAAGTCGCCATTGTCAGCCCGAAAGCGCAAACCACCCGAACGCGCCTGATGGGCGTCGCTATGCTGGACGACACGCAAATGATCCTCGTCGATACGCCGGGCATTTTTGCGCCCGAACGCAGGTTGGACCGGGCTATGGTTGCCGCAGCATGGGACGGTGCCACTGATACCGATCTTGTCGCATTGGTGGTAGATGGCCGCAAAGGCGCTGGGCCAAAGGTTGAGAAGATCGTTGAAGGCCTTGCGCCGCGCAAGGAACGTAAATGGTTGATCCTGAATAAGGTGGATATTGCGGCCAAAGATAAGCTTCTGGCGCTGGCAGACAAGCTCAACCAAATGGCCAGCTTTGAGCAAATATATTTTGTGAGCGCGCAGGATGGCGAAGGGTTGGAAGCGCTCAAGTCAGATATGGCCGCGATCATGCCGGCAGGAGAATGGCATTTCCCGGAAGATCAGGTGTCAGACGTCACAGACCGTTTGCTCGCTGCAGAAATGACACGGGAGCAGCTTTATCTCAAACTGCATGAAGAACTGCCCTATGCCAGCAGTGTCACCACCGAGAAATATGACGAACGGGAAGACGGCTCGATAGAAATCCACCAACAAATCCTCGTCGCCCGCCCCACACAGCGCGCGATCGTCCTTGGCAAAGGCGGTCAGATGATAAAATCCATCGGCGCTGATGCGCGCGCGGAATTGTCCCGCGTGATGGGCATCCCAGTCCATCTCTACCTGCATGTAAAGGTGAAGCCCGATTGGGACGAAGATAAAGAGATTTATGAGGATATGGGGTTGGAGTGGTCTGGTTAGCGAAAAAAGCGCTTGCCTGTGCCTAACGACATAAATACCCTGCACCTATGGAAAAACAAGCTACGCGATTTCTTTTGGCGTTGCCGCTCTATCTTGCGGTGACAGCCTGTCCGCCGCCACAACCCGAAGTCAGCGCATGTTCCATGAACGGAAAGTTGGCCTTTGATTTCAGCGAGGCTAATAAAAATGCACCGGCTGAAATTCGCGCCCTTTATGTGGAACGAAAAGCGAAGCAGAGCGATGGCGGGTACCAGAAGATATATAGCAGTGCAGAAACTTCTCAATCCAAACCCAGCAGCAACAGCGCCATCACAGCAAAAATCTTAGTCTATGAAGATATCGGTGCAAATTGGCCTGATTCGGGGCCGCTACCTGATTTGGAAAGTGGTTATGATTACAGCTTTGGTTTTGCGATTGAGGGATTCCATGCTGATGGCGTTGTAATGCATAATTTATCAGACAATTGGCCCGAATGCAGTCGGTCTTAGACTTCTGCCTATAGATTTGCCCTGTTAAATCAGGAAGCACTCGCCGCCTTCTTCTTTGTAGCTGCCTTCTTCTTTGCTGCAGGCTTTTTCTTGGCGGCAGCTTTCTTCTTTTTGGCCGGCGCCTTTTTGCGCTTCTTCTTCGCCGGACCTTTCGCTGCTTTGTCGTCAATTAGCTGCGCCGCCTCTTCCAGCGTCAATTGATCCTGCTCGATAGATTTGGGCAGCGTCGCATTGACATTGCCGTCGGTTACATAGGGGCCATAACGGCCGTCCATCAGCTTGATTTCTTCTTCGGTCCGCGGATGTTTACCCAGCACTTTCAGCGGCTCACGCGCTGCACCGCGGCCACGCCCGCCTTTTTTGGCGGCTTCGGCAAGCAATACAACTGCCGCATTCATGCCGGTTTCAAACACATCATTGGTGGTTTGAAGCCGCGCATATTTGCCGTCATGCAGCAAATAGGGGCCATAGCGGCCGATAGCTGCCTTCACTTCATTCCCTGTTTCAGGGTGGGTGCCAACTACGCGCGGTAGCGATAGCAGCTTAACCGCCCATTCGAGGCCAAAGTCTTCGCGCGGCACATCCTTGGGTATCGATGCGCGCTTGGCCTCTTTGCCCTCACCCATTTCGACATAGGGCCCAAACCGCCCGGTTTTCTTGGTAATCTCCAAATCCGTATCGGGATGCACGCCCATAACTTCGGGACCATTATCGCCGTCATCAGATCCGCCGCGCTGGCCAAATTGGCGCGTAAATTTGCATTCGGGATAGTTTGAACACGCAACAAAGGCCCCAAAACGCCCGCCGCGAAGCGCAAGCTGTCCTTCGCCGCAACGCGGGCAAAGACGCGGATCGCTGCCATCTTCTTTTTCGGGGAACAGGAAGTCGGACAAATGCTTATCGATTTCCGCCGTCACATCTGACGGTTTCTGTTCCATAACCTCGGCGGTCTTCGGCTTAAAGTCCTTCCAGAAAGTCCCGAGGAATTTCTGCCAATCTTCACGGCCACCGCTGATTTCATCGAGCTGATCTTCAAGGCCTGCTGTAAAGTCATAAGCCACATAGCGTTCAAAGAAACGCTCTAGAAATGCTGTAAGAAGCCTTCCTGAATCCTCTGCAAAAAAGCGGTTTTTCTCAACGCGGACATATTCGCGATCTTTCAAAACCTGAAGCGTCGACGCATATGTCGATGGACGCCCAATACCTAATTCTTCAAGCTTTTTGACAAGACTCGCTTCTGAATAGCGTGGCGGCGGTTGCGTGTGATGCTGATGATTTTCAATGTTGCTCTTTGCCGGCGTATCGCCCTTGCTTATTGGCGGAAGAAGCCCTTCTTCGTCCTTGTCGCTCTTGTCATCTCGGCCTTCTTGATATGCCGCCATGAAACCGGGAAATTTCACAACCTGTCCGGTTGCACGCAAAGCTGTCTGCCCCGTGCCATCTTCAAAATCAACAGTCGTGCGCTCCAGTTTCGCCGTTGCCATCTGGCTGGCGATGGCGCGTTTAAATATCAGATCATAGAGCCTTGCATGATCGCCGCTTCCGGTCTTTTCCATGTTGAAATTGGTTGGACGGATAGCTTCATGCGCTTCTTGCGCATTTTTTGCCTTAGTCTTGTAGAAACGCGGCTTTTCAGGAACATACCCCGCATCATAACGATCCGAAATCGCTTTGCGTGCAGCGGAAATTGCGCTGCCGTCCATCTGCACACCATCAGTACGCATATAGGTTATCGCGCCATCTTCATACAGTCCCTGCGCCACACGCATCGTATGGCTGGCTGCAAAACCGAGCTTCCGCGCGGCTTCCTGTTGCAAGGTCGAAGTCGTGAATGGCGGCGAAGGATTGCGCGAGAGTGGCTTGGTTTCGACATTTGAAACCGTGAAATTACCATCATCAACGGCTTTGCGCGCGCCTTCGGCATCACCCTCGTTGCCCAGCGCCATTTTGGCGAGCTTTTCGCCCTTGTGGCGTGTTAGGCGAACATCAAATGACTGCCCACCTTGTTCCATCTGCGCTGTAACCGACCAATATTCTTGCGGAATAAAGACATCAATCTCGCGCTCGCGTTCCACGATGAGGCGAAGTGCGACAGACTGTACGCGGCCAGCTGATTTCGCGCCAGGCAGTTTGCGCCAAAGGACAGGCGACAAGGTAAAGCCGACGAGATAATCCAGAGCACGGCGCGCCTTATACGCGTCAATCAAATCAGTATCGAGGTCGCGCGGTTCCGCCATCGCCTCTGTAACAGCTTTTTTCGTGATCGCGTTAAACGTCACACGGCGCACATCATCGGGAAGCGCCTTCTTCTTCGCCAGCACTTCCTGCACATGCCAGCTAATCGCTTCACCTTCGCGGTCAGGGTCAGTCGCGAGGATAACGGCATCGGCCTTTTTGGCGACATCCGTGATAGCCTTCAGCTGCTTTGCCTTGTCCGGATAATTGTTCCAGATCATTGCAAACCCATCATCTGGATCAACCGAGCCATCTTTCGGCGGAAGATCGCGAACATGGCCGTAAGAAGCCAGCACCTTGTGGCCGGGACCCAGATACTTCTCAATCGTCTTCGCTTTTGCGGGCGATTCAACAACTACCAATTTCATGATTTTGTTATCTTTTCCAACTCTCTTACGTGTACGCGCGAGGCTGGCGCGTAATTGGCTGCCCCGTCAAGCGGGAAAATCAAGCTTCGTCAAGTCTGGCTTGCGTCAAATGGATGAATAGCTGCAGTTGGACAAACCAATGGATTATGATTGCGATGGTTATTGCTAACTCTGCGGCTACAACAACTGGCGTACTTTCAAAGAAGAAAACACATGCGAGGCCGAACGCCCATGGCGAGAAAACGGGAATATACGCTTTTACTATAAACCAAAAATCTTGCCCCGTTAATTCCCAACTCTCAACCAAGCTGTCATGAATTCCGTTATTCCTCGCGATCATTGCTGGAACAGCGACCGACCAACGCAACATTAGAAGCACCCGGGAACGATCAAAAACAGAAGCCCAAAAAAGATAGCTATGCCTGAAAGCAAACCAAGCCCGAAAACTCTTGGAAAAAAACTTCTACCGCTCACTGCCTGTCGGTCGATCATGCCCTGTTCCATGAGACACGTTTCGGTAACGTCAATTTGTCCTACAATCATCGCTAACATAACAGCAGAGTTCAAAAGGCCTGTTGCCTGTTCAGACAAGTAGAAGTCGCCATAAAGTGCGGTACCGAGAGAAAAAGCGCCCCATAGTGCAACTACTATAACTCTGGACCTTATGTCATTCATCAAGTT
The DNA here is from genome assembly GCA_937129355.1 of uncultured Sphingomonadales bacterium. GTDB lineage: Bacteria > Pseudomonadota > Alphaproteobacteria > Sphingomonadales > Sphingomonadaceae > Sphingorhabdus_B. The sequence goes on from CAKZNA010000148.1 coordinate 8,986, forward strand.
GCGATAAAAGTCTCGCACTAACCCAGCCTAACTTTTGCACCAGCGCCTCTTTCAAGCCTTCCTGCAAGTTCCAATTCGAGCAAAACAAGCTGGACCGTTGCTGGTGATGAACCCGACTGCCTTACAATCTCATCGACCGACACATAGCTATGCCCCAACAATGCGAAAATAGTTCCGCGCTCGCTTTCCGAAGCATCAAGCGATGCACTCTCTTCTCTCACCGCGCTTGGTTTAACCGGATTATGCGCCATCCGATCATCAAATGGCTTTATTAATTCGGCAATTTCCTCTGCGTCTTGAACCAACGCCGCTCCGTCGCGGATCAACTGGTTGCAGCCTCTTGCGCGCGGATCGACGGGCGAACCGGGAATAGCCATAACCTGCCTTCCGGCTTCACCAGCCAGCCTTGCAGTAATCAACGAGCCAGAGCGCGGTGCAGCTTCAACCACAACCGTACCCTGCGCTAGCCCCGCGATTATGCGGTTGCGGAACGGGAAATGGCGGGCGTGCGGTTCCGTGCCCGGTGCGTGCTCCGCTATCAACAAACCGTCTTGCGCAATTTTTTCCTGCAGCTCCGCATTTTCGGGTGGATAGGCCACGTCAATTCCGCCAGCCACGACGGCAATCGTCCCGCTGCGCAAAGATCCGACATGCGAGGCTGTATCGATCCCTCGCGCTAAACCAGACACGACCACAATCGACTGTTGCCCTAAATCTTGAGCGAGCTCCCTTGCAAATTTGCATGCTCCGGCTGAAGCATTGCGAGCACCGACAATCGCGACCGAAAGCTCGTCTAACAAAGACAATTTTCCGCGATAGGTGAAAACCGGCGGCGCATTGTCCAATTGAGCCAAAAGCGACGGATATTGCGCACCATCCAAAAATAGATATCGCGCGCCAACCCTGTCGGTTTGAACCATCTCTTTCTCGACATCCCGAAGATTTGCTACAACAAATTTCCCGCCGCCTCGCGCCGCTAGTTCCGGCAAAGCGGCTAGAGCCTCTGAAGCGTCACCAAATCTTTGAATAAGCTGCCGATAAGTTACCGGTCCCACCCGGTTCGAACGAACAAGCCGCAGCCGATCAATGTCTAACTGATCCAGCAACGCCTCTATTTGGCCTTTGATCCGACGCGCGGTTCATTTCCCGCTAGCAGCCTTTCAATATTCTCCCTGTGATTCCAGAAAACCAGCAGCGAACAGGCAACCAAAAGCGCAATAATTTCAAAATGGCCAAACCAATAGGCAACGAGCGGCGCAGAAATTGCTGCAAGCAACCCAGCAACCGATGAAATCCGAAAGGCGGCCAAGCCGAATATCCAAACAGCAGCATAGATTAGGCCACCCAGCCATGGGAACAAACCGAACATAATTCCTGCATAAGTTGCAACACCCTTTCCGCCGCGGAATTTTATCCAGACCGGGTAAAGGTGTCCAAAGAATGCGCCAGCGGCCGCCAGAGCCTCTGTTCCAGGGAAAAATCTGGTTGCAAGCAATACGGGAGCAGCCCCTTTCGCAACATCAAATACCAATGTCAGTGCAGCGACCCATTTTTTGCCGGTACGCAAAACATTTGTCGCACCAATATTTCCCGAACCGACATCGCGAATATCGCCAGCACCAGTTGCGCGCGCAAGAAGCAGCCCAAAGGGTATCGACCCCATGAGATATCCCACGGCCAATGAAACTAACATTTGCACGGCGATGCTATCCATAACGCCCTATTGCCCTCAAGTTACATGAATTGAGTATAGCTTTTTTGTTTCACTCTCAAGGTATTATGGCTGGTTCAGGCGGCTGATTGCTTCAAACTATCTTGCTACTAGAACCGTCTATCGACGCCATATTTGATGGTAACCTGCCCCACTTTCGTCATTCGAAAGGGACAGGCCACTTATTGCAAGTCGTTCTCACTGGATTTCAATTCGCAACTTTACTAAGGCATCCTGCATCTATTCCAAGCATGTGAATACAGGGCAGGCTCTCAGAGTGAACTACGACCAGATATTCGACAAAGCAATCGACCGGCTTCATGAAGAAGGTCGCTACCGTGTGTTTATTGATATTTTGCGGAACAAAGGCAAGTTTCCCAATGCACGCTGTTTTGCAGGGCATAATGGCCCCAAGCAAATCACGGTATGGTGCTCAAACGACTATCTTTGCATGGGGCAGCATCCCAAAGTAATCGCCGCGATGGAAGACGCGCTACACGATGTCGGTGCGGGCTCCGGCGGTACGCGAAATATTGGCGGCAACACGCATCTTCACGTTGAGCTTGAGAGCGAGCTAGCGAGCTTGCATGACAAGGAAGGCGCATTGCTTTTCACGTCGGGCTATGTCTCAAATGAAGCCACCTTGTCGACATTGGCGAAATTGTTGCCGGGATGCGTGATTTATTCAGATGAATTGAACCATGCCTCGATGATTGCGGGCATTCGCAACTCGGGCTGCGAAAAGCAAGTGTTCCGGCACAATGATATCGAGCATCTCGAAGAGTTGCTTGCTGCGAGCGATCCTGACGCCCCCAAACTTATCGCCTTTGAGAGCGTGTATTCGATGGATGGCGATGTCGCGCCGATTTCCGAAATTTGCGACCTTGCCGACAAATATAATGCCCTGACCTATTGTGACGAGGTTCATGCAGTTGGCATGTATGGCAAGCATGGCGGCGGCATAACCGAACGCGACAGCATAGCGAACCGCGTAACCATTATCGAAGGAACTCTTGGCAAAGCTTTTGGCGTAATGGGTGGTTATATCACCGCCGATCAAAAGATTATTGATGTTATTCGTAGCTATGCTCCGGGTTTTATCTTTACGACTTCACTCTCTCCCGTGCTCGCTGCCGGTGTTTTGGCTGCCGTCCGCCACCTGAAAGAATCTTCCGAGGAAAGAGATGCACAGCAAGCCAACGCCGCAAAGTTGAAATCAATGTTGGCCGATGCGGGCTTACCGGTGATGATAAGTGAAACGCATATCGTTCCGCTCATGGTCGGCGACCCGGTTAAAGCCAAAAAAATCAGCGACATTTTGCTCGCGGAATATGGTGTATATGTGCAGCCCATCAATTTCCCGACCGTACCGCGCGGCACAGAACGCCTTCGCTTCACACCGGGTCCGCAGCATGATGAAACCATGATGCTTCACCTTACCACGGCTTTGGTTGAAATTTGGGGCCGAATGGAACTGGAATTCGCTCAAGCGGCCTGAAACATTCGCTGTCGTTAATATCCAATCTCCAAATATGCTAAGCTGCTGAATAGCAGCTAGTCTTTTAGGAGAGCGACCATGACCAAGATCAGCAGCCTACGCTGGAAATTTTCCGGCGACCGCATCCATCAAAAATTTGTGGCCGAACGGCTATTGGCGCTGAAAAACGCGCTTCGGCAAGAAATTCAGGGACGTACTGATGAAAGGTCGCTCCGGCTTGCCACCTGGAATATTATGCATTTCGGCAATAGCGGCGGATATGAGCGCACAGCGGAATCGATGCTCTATATTGCGGAAATTATCGATCATTTCGATCTTGTGGCGGTGCAAGAGGTTAATCGCAATCTCAAAGCGCTCAAGACATTGATGCGCGACCATCTGGGCGCGGAATGGGACTATATCGTCACCGACACATCAGGCAGCAACAAAGGCAAGGATGCTGGCAATAACGAAAGGCTTGCCTTTCTATACCGCAAATCAAAGGTGGAGTTTGAACGAGAGGCTGGAGAGATTGTCTTGCCTACCGGACAGGAAATCGCTGCTCCAGGTGCAGACGGAGTTTCCAAAAAAGTCCAATTTGCGCGTACGCCATTTGCTGTCTCCTTTCGCTCTGGATGGCTCAAATTCCGGCTTTGCACGGTTCATATTTTCTATGGCGACAGCAAAGCCAATTCTGCAAAAATGGAACAACGACGGAGCGAGATCGAAAAAATCGCGAAATTTCTGGCCGAGAGGCAGGAGATTGAAGCCGAATCTGCCATCAAACAAGCACAAAAAGATGGCTGGATCGAACCGCGAGATGCGGCGCGTTCCTCCAACTATATTCTACTGGGTGATTTCAACATTGTGTCGCCCGAGCATAAAACCATGAATGCGTTGACGGATGCGGGTTTTCAAATTCCCACAGCGCTGCATAAAACCAACTTGGGTAATTCGCATCACTATGACCAGATTGCCTTCAAGGCCGGCGACCCGCGTTTCAAATTTGTGAGCTCCGGAGTTTTTGATATGCTGAAGCATGTATATCGCAATGTAGATGCCGACCACTATGTCGATCACGTAAAACCGAAATCGTTCGAGAAGAACAGCAAAGGCAAAAAACGGAACCGCGATCAGAAAATCGAATATTTCAAGAGATTTTTCCGGCGGCACCAAATGTCAGACCATAAACTGCTTTGGTCGGAAATACGCTCGGACTTTTCGGATGAGTATATTGGTGAAATTATTGGTGGATCGACCAGTTAACCTGCCGTCATCTGTCGGAACATCACTGGATCAACATTTCCGCCCGATAGCGTGACCAGCGTGTTTTGGGCGGCTTGCACTCTCCCAGCCAAAACCGCAGCAAGCGCCGCCGCGCCGCCCGGCTCCAGCACGATATGCAATCGCTCGAATGCCGCGCGCATAGCCGCTTGAACTTCTGCCTCCGAAACTGAAATACCAATCGTACCTCGGCGCTTCAATATCCCAAATGTAAGTTCTGCCACCTGTAACGTTTGAAGCGCGTCGCAGGATGTAGGCGGCGGATTTGGCTGGACGGGTTCAATCCGTCCTTTGCGCAAAGAGTTTCCCATATCGTCCCAACCATCCGGCTCCACCACCACGATATCCGCTTCGGGCAGCGCCAATGCACATCCGCTGGCCAATCCGCCACCACCGCAACAAGCAACAACTTGATCAAACGCACCGCCAGTTTGCGATTTCAATTGCGAAGCTGCCTCTATCGCTGCGCTGCC
>CAKZNA010000149.1 GCA_937129355.1 uncultured Sphingomonadales bacterium
CCCAAGGCGGATTGGTACGTCTGGGCCGACCCGCAGCCCGATGGCACGCCGCCGAGCCTGCCGTCGCAGCGCAAACCAGGCAAAGACCGCCACAAAGGCCACGGCAAGAGCAGCGGTCAACACGTCGCCCGAACCCGTAAGCAATGTCGTTATGTCCACCGGCGAAGATGTAGTGACGGTTGGCCTGCTCGCGTTGGTATTCGCCAATCCCGTGGTCGCGGCGATTGTAGCGGTCATCCTGCTGGTGTTGGCCATTTGGGTAATGTGGTGGGGGTATCGGAAGTTTCGGACTTGGTTTCCGAAGCCTGCCTTGGCTAAGCCTGAACAGACGGAAAGCTAGCTGGCCTTCGTGGCCGCGGCGGCTTCCACTGCAGCATCCTCATCTTCGTTTTCCTCTAATGTTTCGGCAAACGGGGCCTCGCACACGCGAGGCACTTCGACAGTTGAAACCCAGATGAGCAACAAACCCGCGACAAAGAGGAAGAACCAGACGGGCGCTTTTGCCAACCCTGCAATAAATTCGGTAATCGCCTTTACCAATTCCGGCGATGGCACAGCGCCCTTCCCTCTAATTTCGGGATCGCGACCCGACGGGGCGGTAGCGGATGTATAAAGCGCGACCAGCGCGTGCAGCACGGCGAGACCAATCGCCAGCATGAACGCCCATTTTGCGATGACATATAAATCCTGATTAAATGCGAGTTCCTGTTCAAAAAACCGCCCGCACATCGCCAATAGTTCAGCTGTCCGTTGATTGGTCATGCTTTGGCCTCCTATTTGTCATTCGTTCCTAGCTCAGTCATTCTGGAAATTTATTTCTATCGATAACCCGGTATCAAAAAGCGATGCCTAGTGTGTTTATAGCCCACCAAAAAGCTGTTCCAAAGGAACCCCTATGAAGCCTCCAACACCAAATTTTTTTGAACCAGTATCATATCCAATTCTAATGCCAGCATCCAAACCGCCGGATTCACTATTCTTTTGAAGGTAGACAGGTAGCTCAAAGAAAAAATCCTTGTCTTCAATCTTGTAACTCACCTTTGGAGCAATGCCCATTTTTGGTTTCCCATTTTCGTCCCGTGCCAATATGAATCGCCCCGCCAACTCAGCGTATCCCGTCTCAATTCTATCGGGCTTGCCGTCTTGACCCGCGATGCACTCGGACTGCCCATTCGCATCCGGAGGAGCGCAGACACTGGCCTCATCCGCTGGTTCATACCCTCTTGTATAGCCTCCAGACAGGCGAACCGAAGCGTCGCCACCAAGCCAAACCTTCCCGTAATAGGCATTGAAATCGAAACCAACGCGCTCTTCCGTTCTTGTGCGAAATGCGGATTGATCGATAACGTCGAACTGGTTGTAACCTAAACTCGCATCCGCTCCCCAATAGGAATGAGATTCTCTATTTAGGTAAGCATTTTTGAACAAATTATAGTCGCGCCTAGGAAGGCTTGGTGCATAAATCCGACCAAGATCATTGTCGTTTCCAATGTCATGACCTGCAGTTCCGCTTTTTTTGCATTTAGGCGTCAAGATCGCATTGAAGTCCGCTGACCCTCCACTGGCTAGCGCATCATTTACGCCCTGATCCCATGGCATATTTTCAGATTCACGGACCTTTTTATAATAGATATTCAAATAGTCTTGTATTGTAGACCTTTTTTGCACAGCGGATATTAGATCGCGATTATCGAGCCACATCTCACCCGCTTTCTCAATGCATATTGCTGCCAACAGTATAGTTTTATCGTACCGTTTTTTCCCTGCAACCAATTTTGAACCAAAGCTAGAATAAGATAAAGAAATTTTACCATTGTTTCCAAATTTCTTGAAATCCAAGACTGCATTCTCTTCGTCTTTATTTAGTGGAATACTTCCTTTCAAACTGAACCGCGAAAATCCGGTATTTACTCTGTAGTCGCCGCTATTGGGGCCTGACGTGATCTGCCTCGACCTCGGAGCGTGTGCTCTGGACCGGCTGATTGCAAAGTCCAGCGAAATGTTGCTGTCATCGGACGTGATTTGAAAGGAAGAACCCACAACCTTGCTACCTTCGGTGCCAGACCGACCGCTATCCAATAACGGACCACCGTCGGTAATTGTGCGCAGGACATCTTCGGAGTTTTGTTTGGCGCGTTCGTCCATCGATGCATCAACAACATTGGCAACTGCGCCTTTTGAAACTAATATACCAGTCAAAATGGCGGAACACAGCAGCATATTTTTCACTTCACATCTCCCTTTTTTAAACTTCGACATATGTTGAAAATCGTCCAGAAATTCCGGAGTTTATCTTCCCAAAATCCGCAAAAGGAGAATCTTCGTGAGGAGTTTCCACTTCTATTTCGAGCGTATCTTTGTTGCCCGATTTGATAAAAATGAACTCAAAGCGATAGTCCTCACCTTCCTTCAGGTAAAACTGGATTGAGTTTTGATCTAGGGTGGAAAATGACCGAACCAAGGTGCTGCCATTCCATATCAGAATAGTCGTCGGGATTTCTTTAGGGCTAAATTTGATTGCGCAGTTGTCCGGCATCTCACGGTATCTATTTGCAAAGTTAGTTCGTCTGTCTGCCATTGTTCCCTCCATGTTAGAAACAACGATTTAAAAGACCAACGACGCCATACCCGTGACCCCCGTCACGCTCCCCAAAAAACCTCTATTGCATTTCGAACAAAACGCGAACATAAGCTTCATGCATGACTGACCCCCAGAACATATGGACTCTGCGCGATAGGCGCGGCAGAAGCGCTGGCATGAGTCTTTCCAACATGATCGCAAGAAACGGCAACGCAGCATGAGCCTTACTCACATAAAAGTACGCGGTGCGCGGGAGCATAATTTGCGCGGCGTTGATATTGATCTGCCGCGGGACAAGTTGATTGTGATTACCGGCCTGTCGGGATCGGGCAAATCTTCGCTCGCCTTTGATACAATCTATGCGGAAGGACAGCGGCGTTATGTCGAGAGCCTGTCTGCTTATGCGCGGCAGTTTCTGGAGATGATGCAGAAGCCCGATGTCGAGCATATTGAAGGCCTCAGCCCCGCCATATCCATCGAGCAGAAAACGACATCGCGGAACCCGCGTTCGACCGTCGCGACGGTTACCGAAATTTATGACTATATGCGGCTGCTATGGGCGCGGGTTGGCATTCCTTATTCGCCCGCCACCGGAGAGCCCATCGCGGCACAATCGGTTAGCCAGATGGTCGACCGCGTGATGGAATTGCCCGAAGGCACGCGGCTCTATCTGCTCGCGCCGGTGGTGCAGGCGCGCAAGGGTGAGTATCGCAAGGAAATGGCCGAGTGGCAGAAGGCCGGCTTCACGCGCGTTAGGGTGGACGGCGAATTTTATGCGATTGAAGAAGCGCCGAAGCTCAACAAGAAACTGAAGCATGATATCGAAGTTGTGGTCGACCGGCTGGTGGTGAAGGAAGGGCTTGAGACCCGCCTTGCCGATAGTTTTGAGACGGCTTTGCGGTTGGCGGAAGGATTGGCCTTTGTCGACCTCGCGGAAGGAGTCGTCCCGGGCCGTGAGGGCGAGACATCAAGCGGCGGGCAGATGAAAGGCACCGGCCTTCCCGACAACCGTATCGTATTTAGCGAGAAATTCGCCTGCCCCGTTTCCGGCTTTACCATTGCCGAGATTGAACCGCGATTATTCTCCTTCAACTCCCCGCAAGGTGCGTGCCCCGATTGCGACGGGCTTGGCGAACGGCTGGAATTTGATGAACAGCTGGTGGTCCCGAATGAAGGGCTGTCGCTGAAACAAGGCGCGGTCGTGCCATGGGCGAAATCGAACCCGCCCTCGCCCTATTATATGCAAGTGCTGGGCAGCCTGTCGCGCGCTTATGATTTCGATCTGGAAACGCCGTGGAAGGATTTGCAGCCGGATCAACGCCAGATCATCCTGCATGGCACGGGCGGCCTTCCGGTCGAGCTGACCTTTAAAGACGGGCGCAAGGAATATACCGTTACCAAGGCGTTTGAGGGCGTCGTCGGCAATCTGCACCGGCGGATATTGCAGACCGACAGCAACTGGATGCGCGAAGAGCTTGGCAAGTTTCAAACGGCGCAGCCTTGCGAGACATGCAATGGCGCGCGCCTGAAACCCGAGGCGCTCGCGGTGAAAATCGCGATGACCGATATTGCCGAGCCCACGAAAATGAGCGTCGGCGATGCGCTGGCATGGTTTGAAGCGCTGAACGACAAACTCAACGATACACAGCAACAGATTGCCGCCGCTATCCTGAAGGAAATCAATGAACGCCTCGGCTTCCTCAATAATGTCGGCCTCGATTATCTCAATCTCGACCGCACCAGCGGAACCCTCTCCGGCGGGGAGAGCCAGCGTATCCGGCTCGCGTCGCAGATCGGCTCGGGGCTTTCCGGTGTGCTCTATGTCCTCGACGAGCCCAGCATCGGGCTGCATCAGAAGGATAATGACCGCCTGCTTGCGACGCTGCAGCGCCTCCGCGATCTGGGCAATACCGTCATCGTGGTGGAGCATGACGAGGATGCGATCCGTACCGCCGATTGGGTGGTCGATCTTGGCCCCGGCGCAGGCGTGCATGGCGGCGAGGTGGTTGCCGAAGGGACGCTGAAACAAATCCTGAAAGCGAAGAAATCGCTCACCGCAGACTATCTTACAGGCCGCAAGGAAATCGCCGTCCCCGCCAAACGCCGCAAGGGGAATGGCAAGAAGCTGACGGTCAAGGGCGCGACCGCGAATAATCTGCAAAATATCACCGCATCGATCCCGCTCGGCACCTTCACCTGCATCACGGGCGTTTCGGGTAGCGGCAAATCGTCGCTCACCATCGACACGCTATACCGCGCCGCGGCGCGGTCGCTAAACGGTGCGCGCGTGATTGCGGGGCCGCATGACGCGATCGAGGGCCTGGACCATTGCGACAAGGTGATCGATATTGACCAGTCGCCGATTGGCCGCACGCCGCGCTCCAACCCCGCGACTTATACTGGCGCCTTCACCAACATACGCGACTGGTTCGCTGGCCTGCCAGAATCTGAGGCTCGCGGTTACAAACCCGGGCGGTTTTCGTTCAACGTCAAAGGCGGCAGGTGCGAGAAATGCCGCGGCGATGGCGTGATAAAGATCGAGATGCATTTCCTGCCCGATGTGTATGTCACTTGCGAGGAATGCGACGGCAAGCGGTATAACCGCGAAACGCTGGAGGTGAAGTGGAAGGGCATGAGCATCGCCGACGTGCTCGACATGACGGTGGAGGATGCGGTGGAGGTGTTCAAAGCCGTCCCGCCAATCCGCGACAAAATGGCGATGCTGTATGAAGTCGGCCTCGGCTATGTGAAGGTCGGCCAACAGGCGACGACGCTATCGGGCGGCGAGGCGCAGCGCGTAAAGCTCGCCAAGGAACTCAGCAAGCGCTCCACCGGAAAGACGCTCTATATCCTCGACGAACCCACCACCGGATTGCATTTCGAAGATGTCCGCAAGCTGTTAGAAGTCCTCCACCGCCTCGTCGAACAAGGCAATAGCGTGGTGGTGATCGAACATAATCTGGACGTGATCAAAACCGCCGATTGGATGATCGACCTAGGCCCCGAAGGCGGCGTGAAAGGTGGTCAGATAGTCGCGGAGGGCACACCGGAGAAGGTGGCCAAGGAGAAGAAGAGTTATACCGGCGGGTATTTGAAGGCGATGTTGGGGAAGTGAGCGGGCCAGAGCGGTCAATTTGAAAGCTCTGGCCATTACAACTGCTCAGTCTTCGAAAGAAGCAGCCATCTCCGTCATAATTTGCAAAGCTTCATAGGCGCTTGATGAACGGCCCATATACATAGGCTTCCCTTCATGCGCACTCAGTTGTCGCCTTGCCGCCCCGGCCATCATTTCATCCTGAAAAACACTAGGTTGTTTGTAAACCCAACGGGCTGCGTTTTCGTCAAATCGCACGAACTTTGAAAGTGCGGCCATAATTGGAAACAAAAGGCCATCATGGACTTTCAAAATTGTGCCCTGATCATCGCGAACTGCTTGATTAATATCTGATCGCAAACGCAAACTGTCCCAAACTTCCGGAGACTTCCAATGCTCATATCTCGACCAAGCGGAACCAGCCATGTCTAAGAAGTACTGGTATCTTCGACTGTTTTCCTCATTAGACGATTTGCTATCATGCAATTTCACAAAATCGGAAAGACAGGAAGCCGCGTTCTTGTAAGAACGTATTCTGGCCTCAATAGTTCGACGGTTTTCAGGAGCAAGATCGTCAGGCATCATAGCCCAAAGAATTTGAAGCAAGAGTCTTGGATCGACAAGGTTTTCGCCAACTGATGTTTCGCTTTTTGCAATCTCAAACTTTGGAAAATCGCGCTGGAATGCATCATTTAGTTCATTAAAATAGCCTTGCTTTCCGGCTTTTGAAATGTCTTGCACCTTCGTTGCCGTATTTCTGGCAATAGCAATTTTTATACGATTTGCTCGATCAGGCTCAATACCGATTTCCGCGCGCACGCTGAACTCGTCAGGTGTAATACCTAGCTCTTTGCACTCTTCAAAATACATCCGAATTTCACCTTGCGATTGAGCTCCGTTATTGATTGATGCATTCGAAAGAACGATGGTTCTCCGCTTGTCATCAACCTTTGCGCTAGCGGCGCCAATTAGGAAACCACTGTTCATCTGCGAAAAACGATCTCTTTCATTTCGAATTGTTGCCGCAATTGCTCGGTGAACCATTGATCGCTGTTTTTTGTTATGCGCTGGGATGTAGTCGCGAAGGTTGTCCTCCGTGCCGATTTTTAGAATCTCTGATGCTGGCAATACAACGCTATAAGTTGATGCATCGTTCTCCAATTCTTCCGATGTGCTAACATTTCGCAGAATTGAATAGTTCAGAGTAACGGGATTGGAACTGTTTTCTGTAATCATCGGTTTCGCTCCTTATGCCACGATCTTCAGGTCACCTGGGTGACAAAAAATAACGAACTGGTCTCCAGATTCGACCATATGAAAATTGCG
>CAKZNA010000150.1 GCA_937129355.1 uncultured Sphingomonadales bacterium
TCGCGGTCCGAAAGTCGCGGATCAGCCAGGCCCCCAACGCCTACGAGCTCCGGATCTGGAACCTCTCGAAGTCGACCCGGTCGAAGATCGAGGAGCATGTGCAACGCCTGCAGCTCTTCGTTGGCTATGGCGAGACGGCCGACCTGATCTTCATCGGCCGGGCGCGTCGCGCCATCCATCGCCGGGACGGCCCGAACTGGATCACGACGATCTATGCAGCCGACGGCTATCAGGAATGGCAGGAGAAGCTCATCACGCGCACGTACAACGCGGGGACGAGCGCGAATTTCATCATCGAGGATGTCGCGAAGGCGTTCGGATTCATCGACTCGCCGCTCCTGACTGGCCTTGGGCAGAAGCCGGCGATCACGCGCGCGCTCACCCTCGACAAGTCGGTGCGGGGCGTGATGGACGAGCTCGCGGAGTCCTACGGCTTCGACTGGCAGATCGAGGGCGAGCGGGTCGAGGTGGTCGGGAAAGCGGTTGACATTGACGACGAGGTGATCGTGATCTCGCCGGAATCGGGGCTCATCGGTCATCCGATCGTCACGGACACGGGCGTCGAGCTCGTGACGCTCCTGAATCCCCGGATCCGGGTCAAGCGATTGATCGAGATCCGGTCGCGGGGTTCCGAGCTCAGGGTCGGCCAGATCCTCTACCGCGACGAAGTGCCTCAGCTCGAAGACGGGCTCTATACCCGCTTTCCGAAGCCGGACTATGCACTGGCCTTTCACGATGCCGCAGGGGCGCCGGCCGGATATATCGGCTATGCCCCCGGCTTCGCGCTTGCCAATGTCGACAGCGTCGATATTGAAGTCAAAGGCGTCGGCGGCCATGGCGCCTATCCGCACACCACGAAAGACCCGATTGTGGTGGCGAGCCGGATTGTCGGCACATTGCAAACATTGGTAAGCCGTGAATTAGACCCGCAGGATGCGGCTGTGATCACGGTTGGCAGTTTCCATGCAGGCGCAAAACACAACATCATCTCCAATGAAGCGACGTTGCTGCTCACCGTGCGCAGCTATTCGGATGCCACGCGCGCCAAGTTGCTAAACGGCATTAAACGCATCGCAAAGGCGGAGGCCATCGCTGCCGGAATGCCCGAAGACCGGATGCCCGAAGTCAAAATCGCCGAAGATGAATTTACTCCGGCGACTTACAACACGCCGAAGCTCACCGCAAAAATGGCGGCATTGTTTGAAGACAGGTTTGGCAAAGCGCGGGTTATGGAAACCAAGCCAGTCATGGGCGGCGAGGATTTCAGCCAGTTTTATCGCGCGGATAAAGAAAATGTCCAAAGCCTTATTTTCTGGGTCGGCGGTGTGCCGCAGGCCGAATATGAAGCGGCCAAGAAAAACGGGACCGGGCTACCCTCTTTGCATTCGCCATTTTGGGCGCCAGATGCCGAGAAGGTGATCGCGACAGGCGGCGAAGCCATGGCTTCCGCGGCTATGAAGTTGATGGAAAAGTAATAATTTCAACCGCAAAGACGGCAGTTATTATTGCGAAACATTATCATTAGTTATCAATCGAATAAATCGATTACAGTTTCCTGAAAAAGGTGATGGATATTGTTGCAACGTTGCCGCATTGCAATGCTGACTCGGCGCGCTCGCGCCTGAAATGTCATCCAATATTAAGGAGATTATAATGGGACTTAAGGGGTCAAAGACCGAAGAAAATTTGAAAGCTGCGTTTGCCGGCGAGAGTCAGGCGAACCGTCGCTATCTCTATTTCGCGCAGAAGGCAGATATTGAAGGCCATAATGATGTTGCCGCCGTATTCCGTTCAACCGCCGAAGGCGAAACCGGGCATGCGCATGGCCATCTGGAATTCCTGGAAGCCGAATGCGGCGATCCGGCAACCGGTGAACCCATTGGTTCGACAGAGGAAAATCTGAAAGCCGCGATTGTTGGTGAAACGCACGAATATACCGATATGTATCCCGGTATGGCGAAAACCGCCCGCGATGAAGGCCATGACGAGATTGCCGATTGGTTTGAAACACTTGCAAAGGCGGAAAAAAGCCATGCAGGCAAGTTTCAGAAAACACTCGACGCAGTTCTTGCTGACGCTTGATAGCTGACATTTCTTGACCGCCGTTCCCGTCACCGGGAGCGGCGGCAATTTGATGATATTACAGGGATAACCCATGCAAGAAGGCAGTCTTGGCGCGCCAACACGGCACGCGATTCCGTGGCAGGAAGATGGATTTTACGACGAGGTCGCGCTTGATGCCGAACTGCGCCGCGTGTTTGATATTTGTCATGGATGCCGTCGTTGCTTCAATTTATGCGATAGCTTCCCCAAATTATTCGACTTGATTGATGACAGCGAAACGGAAGAAGTCGAAGACCTAACAGCGTCCGACCTGAAATCGGTCGTCGATGAATGCACGCTTTGCGACATGTGCTTCATGGTGAAATGCCCCTATGTACCGCCGCATGAGTTTGATCTGGATTTCCCGCATTTGATGCTCCGCCACCGCGCGGTTGAACATCGTAAGAAAGAAACTGGTTTCGTTGACAAGGAACTTGCCAAAACCGACCGCAATGGAAAGGTCGGTTCTTATCTCGCTACTCCTACCAATTGGGCAACTAAGCAAGGCAGCATGGCGCGCGGCGTGATGCAGGCGGCGCTTGGCATTGACAAGCGCGCGCATTTACCGAGCTTTGCCGATACACCTCTGACACAGCGCTCTAACGAAAT
>CAKZNA010000151.1 GCA_937129355.1 uncultured Sphingomonadales bacterium
CTTCGCCTCACAAATTCTCACGCTCTATCCCGAAATGTTCCCCGGCCCGCTTGGTATCTCGCTGGCGGGTAAGGCGCTGGGTGATGGCAAATGGTCCTGTGACCCTATCAACATGCGTGACTTCGCGACCGACAAGCATCGCAGTGTCGATGATACGCCTGCGGGAGGCGGGGCAGGGATGGTGCTGCGCGCTGATATTCTGGGGAAGGCTGTCGATCGCGCCATTGAGCAACAACCGAAAGCCCCCATCCTCGCGATGACACCGCGCGGAAACCCGATCACGCAATCGCGTATTCGTGACCTATCATCCGGCCCGGGCGTCACCATCCTGTGCGGTCGTTTTGAAGGCTTTGACGAACGTATTTTCGACGCACGCCCGCAAATCGAACAGGTATCGATGGGTGACATCATCCTATCCGGCGGAGAAATCGGCGCATTGATGCTTTTAGACGCTTGCATTCGCTTGCTTCCTGACGTAATGGGCGCGGCTTCGAGTGGTGTTGAAGAAAGCTTTGAACAAGGCTTGCTTGAATATCCGCACTATACCCGGCCCGCAATGTGGGAAGGGCGCGAGATCCCTGAAGTGCTGCGGTCGGGGGATCACGCGAAGATCAAGGCCTGGCGGAAAAGCCAAGCGGAAGATCATACACGGTTACGCAGGCCAGACCTTTGGGATCGGTACAACGCCGATCGGGACTGTCCTGCCTCTGGCGCGCGGCGAGAAGAAAAAGGCAAAGAGGAATGAACCTCATCCAAACACTTGAACAGGAAGCTATGGCTGACCTGTCAAAAGAAAAAAACATCCCGGAATTTCGTGCCGGAGACACATTACGGGTTGGCGTTAAAGTCGTCGAAGGCGACCGCAGCCGTGTCCAGAATTTTGAAGGCGTTTGCCTCGCGAAAGTAAATCGCGGCATGGGCAGCAACTTCACCGTTCGCAAAATGTCTTTCGGTGAAGGCGTGGAACGTGTGTTTCCGCTCTATTCACCAAATGTAGCATCGATAGAAGTCGTGCGCCGCGGCGTTGTTCGCCGTGCGAAACTATACTATCTGCGCGGACGCACAGGTAAGAAAGCTCGTATTGCGGAACGCAAGGTTACAGCCAAGGAGAGCGCTGCGAAATAAGCCAATTGGCCAATTTCAGTTTCTTAAAGCAGCCGGCTCTCCAACAAACGGGATTGCCGGCTGTTTTTATATTATCTTGTGAATAAGGGATATATTTGATGGGTTATAAGATCGTAGTGGCAGGCGCGACGGGCAATGTGGGCCGCGAGATGCTCGCCATCTTGGCAGAACGCGAATTTCCTGCAGACGAGATTGCTGTATTGGCGTCATCGCGCTCGCATGGCACCGAAGTCGAGTTTGGCGAAACCGGCAAGATGTTGAAAATCCAGAATATCGAGCATTTTGACTGGAGTGGCTGGGACATGGCTCTCTTTGCCATTGGTTCCGAAGCCACAAAGACTTTCGCGCCTAAAGCGGCTGCAGCAGGCTGTACCGTGATCGACAATAGCTCGCTCTACCGAATGGACCCGGATGTTCCGCTGATCGTGCCGGAAGTGAACCCAGAAGCGATTGATGGATATAAGGTGCGGAACATCATCGCGAACCCCAATTGTTCGACAGCGCAAATGGTCGTGGCGTTGAAGCCATTGCATGACACCGCAAAAATCAAGCGTGTCGTGGTCGCGACATATCAATCGGTTTCCGGCGCAGGCAAAGAAGGTATGGACGAGCTGTTCGAGCAGAGCCGCAATATCTTTGTCGGCGATACCGCTGAACCCAAGAAATTCACCAAGCAAATCGCTTTCAATGTGATCCCACATATCGACAGCTTCCTCGACGATGGCTCGACCAAAGAAGAATGGAAAATGGTCGCGGAGACCAAGAAGATTCTGGATAGCAAGATCAAGGTGACCGCAACCTGTGTTCGCGTGCCGGTGTTCGTTGGCCATTCCGAAGCCATCAATATCGAATTTGAAAAAGAACTTTCGGCAAAGAAAGCCCAATCAATCTTGCGTGAAGCCCCGGGCATTATGCTTGTCGATAAGCATGAAGATGGCGGATATACCACGCCGGTTGAATGCGTTGGTGATTATGCCACCTTCATCAGCCGCGTGCGCGAAGATTCAACAGTAGATAGCGGCCTCAATATCTGGTGCGTTTCGGACAATCTCCGCAAAGGCGCGGCGCTTAACGCGGTGCAGATTGCTGAGCTGTTGGGGCGCAAGCATTTGAAAAAGGGTTAGCTTGACCTGAGCAGGCGCGTCCGCATATCGTGGATTGATGACAAATTGCTCGCTTGAACTTTATCAACCTATCAATATTCTCAAGCCAATCGACGACAACATATGGATGGTCGATGGTCCGATCATCCATATGGACTTTGTTTTGGGTGCGAAGGTTCCATTCTCAACCCGGATGATGGTTGTGAAAATGCCCGATGGCGGGCTGTGGTTACATTCGCCGATCGCTCCTGATGAGGAGCTATTCGCTCAAATCGATGCTCTGGGTGAACCAACGTCGATAATTGCGCCGAACAGCATTCATTATTGGTATGTGCCCGATTGGGTGGAACGCTACCCAAACGCGAAAGTATATGCCGTTCCCGGGTTAGGAGATACCGCAAAACGGCCGCTTCCTATCGATGAAACATTGTCGGATGGCGATACTGATGATTGGTACGGAATATTCGATCTACTGGTTTTCCCTGGCAGTGTTGTCACTGAAGCCGTGTTCCACCATCGACCATCTAAAACCGTCATCTTATGCGATCTGATAGAGAATTTTGAACCACGCAGGGTGCAAAGTTGGTGGTTGAGGCAAATGTTGAAACTGGCTGGTGCGGCTGATCCAGATGGTAAAGCACCAATCGATCTTCGCATGACATTCTGGAAATACCGGAAGATATTTGCCGAAAAGGCCAAACAGATGATTGCATGGAACGCGGATATCGTGATTATGGCCCATGGTCGGCCATATCTCGAAAATGGCACGAAGGAATTGCGGCGCGCGTTCCGTTGGGTGAAAGGAATAGAGTAATGACGCTTTCGGCAGATATCTTCTGGTCCTTTCGTTCTCCATACAGCTATCTCGCCACACAGCGATACGTGGCGTTGGCGAAGGAATATGATCTCGATCTAAGCCTGCGTCCCGTTTATCCGCTCGCCATCCGCGAACCTGATTTCTTTGAAAAGAACCATCCCAACTGGCTGCGCTATACAATGACGGATATATTCCGCGTGGCGCAGTTCTTGGAAATTCCAATGGCGCCGCCAAATCCGGATCCGATTGTTCAGGATATGGCAACACGCAAGATTGCCGATGAGCAGCCCTATATTTACAGGCTTACACGGCTAGGGCAAGCAGCCGCACGGCGCGGCAAAAGCCTGGCCTTTTGCGACGAGGTTTCGCGATTGATCTGGGGCGGCACCGCGGGTTGGCATGAAGGCGATCATTTGGCGCAGGCTGCAAAACGGGCTGGGCTTGATCTGGATGAACTTGACCAAGAGGCGGGGAGTGACGCAGATTCGCTCGATACGGAAATATCTGAAAACCAGTCGGCATTGGAAGGCGCTGGTCATTGGGGCGTGCCGACACTTGTTTTTGACGGCGAACCTTTCTTTGGTCAGGACCGCATAGAATTGGCGGTTTGGCGGATGCTGCAAAGCGGATTGGTAAAGCGATGACGGATAGCCTCGCCGGCGGCTGCCTTTGCGGTGTGGTGAGATATGTCGTAAAAACCGATACGATGCCGCCGTGTTATGCCTGCCACTGTACCGATTGCCAAACCCAAACTGGAAGCGCTTTCGGATTGCAGGTGCCTTTGATGTCAGACTCTTTGGAGATATCGGGATGTCTGCGGGAAGGGAAAAGGGAGATGCCCAGCGGATCTATCGGCCGTATATACTGCTGCACGGTCTGTGCCGTTCGTATCTACGCCGAAAATGGTGCTAGGCCGGGCATGAAGATACTCCGCGCTGGCACTTTGGATGATAGCGCAAGCATTGAACCCAGGTTCCATCTGTGGACCAGCAGCAAACAGCCTTGGGTAGAAATACCTAAAGATGTTGAAGCGCTCGCCAAGCAGCCGGAAACGCAGCAGGATTGGATGCAGCTATTCGCTGGCACCTATCGGGCCGAAGCTGGCGGTTGACCCCTAGAGCTAATCTGATAGCCATTAGCAGACCGACAGATTCAAGAGGAGACGCACATGGCGCATTATTTCGAGATCAAGAAAAACAAGAAAGGCGAACATGTCGCCTATTTCAAATATAACAGTGAAACGATTTTCTGGACAGAAGGCTATAGCTCGAAAGCCGGCGCAACAAATGCGATTGAATCAATCAAGAAGAACGGCCCAGGTGCCGAGACACGCGACGCCTGAAAGCAGGTCGGCGCTGGATTGTACCTGATATGGAAAGACGCAGCAGCAAATTCACATCATTCGATGGCGTAGAACTTGCTATACATGAGATGGGGCAGGGGCGTCCGCTTCTCCTTCTTCATGGGTTGTTCAGCGACGCGCATATGAACTGGATTAAATTTGGCCATGCGGAAAAGTTGGCCGATGCAGGGTTTCACGTCGTGATGCCGGATTTACGTGCGCATGGCCAAAGCGATGCGCCGCATGATCCGAAAGCCTATCCTAAAGACGTGTTGGTTAAGGATATTAGCGCGATAATCGATAGCTTTGGTTGGGATGAATTTGACCTTGGCGGTTTTTCCCTTGGCGCGCGAACGACGGCAAAACTGCTCGCGACAGGGACATGCCCGCGCAAGGCAATATTGGCCGGGATGGGGTTGGAAGGCCTTTCGGGCTGGCTTCAACGCCGCAATTTCTTCTTCACCGCTATCGACAAACGCAATAGCGCAAAGCGAGGAGACCGGCACTGGATGGCAATCCAGTTCATGAAAAGTCAAAAAATCGATCCGATCGCTGCCCGTTTTCTACTTGGCACATTTACGGATATGGAAACCGCAGATTTGGCAGAAATCGATGTGCCAACGCTTGTCTTGTGCGGATCAAATGACCGGGACAATGGTTCGCCTGAAAAACTTGCCGCTGCTCTTCCAGATGGCCAGCATGTAGCGATCCCCGGGACCCATATGAACAGCGTAACACGGCCTGAACTGGCTGTTGCTATCAAGATGTTTCTGGAGGGCTAGTTGTGGCTGCATTAGTGACACAAAGCAATTTTTGGCGGTTCTGGCTGGGAGGAATACTAATCTTCGCGGTTATGGTAGCCATCAACCCATCTTTGTCGGTTAGCGGTGTTGAGGGCGGCATTCCCGATATCCAGGCGGCGGGGAGCGCTGACCGTGTTGACGAGATTTTTGCCGCTTGGCGAAATGCGGGCGTTTTTGACTTTGCCAAACTTAGCATATCGCTCGATTTAATATTCATCGGCATTTACAGTTTCGGGGCATTCTGCGGCGCTATGTTATTCCGGCGTATGTCATTATCCGCGATGCGCCGGTTGGGCAGTGTGGTTGCAGCGGCGACCGTCATTTTCTTTATTCTGGATTATGTTGAAACCGCCTGTCAGTTTATCCAGATAATGGATGGCGCGGGATCAGACGGCCTCGCGGAAACATCGGCGTTGGTAAAGCCCGTTAAAAATATCAGCTTTATCATCACCTTTGTTGGAATACTTGCCGGATTGATGCTTCAGGGCAGGTTAAACCGGGTCACCAAATAACGCGTGCATTCGACGAGCGTCGCTTGACGCTGACGCAGCAAAGTTTCAAACAGGCGCAATAAATTTGTGCTTTAAAAATCACTGGGGACGCTATCCATGAAAAATCTCGTTTCAATCGCCGCGCTGGCCGTCGCCAGCATTTCCACGCCTGTGTTCGCAGATAATCATACGGCCGATGCCCAAGAGGAACAGGCCGCGCCGACAGTTGCCGATGCCGAAGCATTTATCAAACGAGCTGAAGCAGAATTGTTGGCTCTATCCAACGAAGCAGGCCCGGCCTTTTGGCTCCAATCAACCTATATTAATCAGGATAGCGCAAGCATTGCAGCGGCTTATGGGGCCAAGGGCACCAAGCTTGCCGTTGATCTCGCACTGGAAGCAGCCAAATTTCAGAATGTGAAGGGGCTTTCATCTGAAACCGCCCGGAAACTCAATACATTAAAGACAGCTATCGTTCTTCCTGCCCCAACGACGGAAGGCACTGCCGCAGAATTGGCGAAAATATCAACCGGGCTCGAAGGCCTTTACGGCAAGGGGAAAGGGACGTTGAAGGGGAAAGAGATTAACGGCTCTGACATTGAAGCCGAGATGGGCAAAAATCGAAATCCAGCGGAACTTTCTGAAATGTGGGCAAGCTGGCACAGCAATGTCGGCGCCCCGATGAAAGAAGATTACAGCAAACTTGTGTCCATCGCGAATGCCGGCGCGAAGGAGCTCGGGTATAAAGATACCGGGGCGCTTTGGCGGTCTAACTATGACATGTCGGCTGATGAATTTGCCCAGACAATGGACAAGCTTTGGTTGGAAGTGAAACCGCTTTATGACGAACTGCATACCTATGCGCGCACCAAGCGGAACGAAAGAGATGGCGATGATGTTCAGGCCAAAACCGGCGCAATTCGCGCTGACTTGCTCGGCAATATGTGGGCGCAGGAATGGGGCGGTATCTATGACATCGTTGCGCCGGAAGGCAGCGGTGACCTTGGTTATGACGTCGGTGACCTCCTAAAAGCAAAGGGCTATGTCCAGACGACTGACGCCACACCCGATGCAGATCGAGGCAAGAGCGAAAAAGAAATGGTGAAAGTCGGCGAGGGCTTTTTCTCATCACTTGGTTTTGAACCATTGCCCGAAACTTTCTGGCAGCGATCACAATTCATCAAGCCGCGCGACCGTGAAGTCGTGTGCCATGCGTCGGCATGGGACCTTGATAATGTGGATGATCTGCGCATTAAAATGTGCATCAAGGTGAATACCGATGATTTCACAACCATTCATCACGAGCTTGGCCATAATTATTACCAGCGCGCCTATAACAAGCAAAGCTATCTGCATTTGAATGGTGCAAATGATGGCTTCCACGAAGCGATCGGCGATATGCTCGCGCTTTCCATCACACCGGAATATTTGGTGCAAATCGGCCTTCTTGACCGCAGTAAAATCCCCGGCGCAGACAAAGACACCGGATTGCTGCTGCGTCAGGCGATGGACAAAGTTGCGTTTCTACCATTTGGACTGCTTGTTGATAAATGGCGCTGGGGCGTCTTCGACGGCTCAATCACACCCGATACCTACAATACCGCATGGCATGGGTTGAAGAAGCAATATCAAGGGATCACACCGCCCGTCGAACGACCTGCCGATGCTTTTGATCCGGGCGCGAAATATCATATACCGGGCAACACGCCTTACGCCCGCTATTTTCTCGCACGCATTTTGCAGTTCCAATTTTACAAGGCCGCCTGTGATACAGCAGGCTGGAAAGGCCCGCTTCACCGTTGTTCTTTCTACGGCAACAAGGAGGTTGGCAAGAATTTGAACGCGATGCTCGAAATGGGCGCATCAAAACCTTGGCCAGATGCGCTGGAAGCTTTCACTGGCAGCCGCGAAATGTCCGGCAAGGCAATGATCGACTATTTCAAGCCGCTTATGATCTGGCTCAAAAAACAGAATAAGGGGCAGAAAAACGGTTGGTAGCCTTTTTCGCGCCTTAGGCGTTTCTTGCCACCAGCCCGCCGTCAACCGGAATAACCGCGCCGGTTAGAAAACTGGCCGCGGGCAGCACGCAATTGAGTGTTATCTGTGCAACCTCTTCTGGTTCGCCATAGCGTCTTAAGGCGGTGCGACGATTTGCGTAAATACCTTTATGCTCGTCGCTAATCGTTTCGGTCATTCCGGTATTTATGGGGCCAGGGCAAATGCAATTTACAGTGATGCCTTCTTTACCAAGATCCATTGCCAATCCGCGTGTTAACCCGATAACTCCCGTTTTTGCTGCAACATAGGGCGTATCGCCCGGCGTTGCGCCCAATCCTTCGGTAGAGGCGATATTTACTATCCGCGGTGCATTGCTTTTACGGAGCCATGGCAAAGCGGCGCGCACCATTCGCTGATGCGCGGTTAACATAACCGAAATCCCTCGATCCCAAATCTCGTCATACTCATTGCCTGCATCCAGCGAGCAAAAGCACGAAACACCTGCATTGTTTATCAAAATGTCGACAGCGCCAAAATGTTCGGCAATATTCTCGACCTCATTTTTGATCGCAGCGTGATCTGAAACATCCAAAGCAAATGCTTGCGCTACACCCAAGCCGGCGGATTCGATTTCATCTACGACTGATTGGCAGGCCGCCAAATCCAGGTCGGTTACAGCCACCTTCGCGCCTTCACCCGCAAAGAGGTGCGCCGTTGCTCGTCCCATTCCACTGGCTGCTCCAGTGATTACTGCAACTTTGCCTTTGATCGAACGATCCAAAGATTGATAGGGTTTTGGCATCTATCTAAACGGTGGCTCATTAAAGGCCCTCAATTTGCGACTATGCATACTGTTGCCGGCCTCTTTGAGTAACTGACAAGTCTGAATACCAATCTGCAAAAGTGCTTCAATGGCTTCTTCATAAAAGCGATTGGCCTGTCCGGGTAATTTGATCTCGCCGTGAATGGGCTTGTCGGAAACGCATAACAGCGTGCCGTAAGGAACACGGAAACGGTAACCTTGCGCCGCAATTGTGGCCGATTCCATGTCGATGCCAATCGCTCTGGACTGTGAAAAGCGCAAGGCGGAATCCGAATAGCGCAACTCCCAATTGCGATCATCGGTTGTAACAATCGTTCCGGTCCGCATGCGCCGTTTCAGATCAGCGCCACTTGCTCCGGAAACTTGCCCGGCTGCCTTTGCCAAAGCCTGCTGAACCTCTGCGATTGGCGGAATGGGGATTTCGGGCGGCAGAACATTGTCCAAGATATTGTCATCGCGAAGATAAGCATGCGCAAGAACATAATCACCGATCCGCTGCGTTTCACGAAGGCCGCCGCAGTGACCAATCATCAACCATGCTTCTGGTCTGAGGACTGCCAAATGGTCGCAAATTGTCTTGGAGTTGGATGGTCCAACGCCAATATTCACCAGAGTTATGCCATGCCCATTTGGAGCGATCAGGTGATAGGCGGGCATTTGATGTTTCCGCCATGTGCTGTCGGCTATCAACTGCTCCGCATTTTCCGTCTTCGCATCTACATAAAGCCCGCCGGCGCCGGAAAGCGCATCATAGGTACCTTGCCCGACCTGTTCGCAGCCCCAGCTTACAAATTCGTCGACATAACGGTGATAGTTAGTGAAGAGTACATAACGCTGGAAATGCTCTGGCGCAGTCCCCGTATAGTGAGCCAATCGCGCGAGCGAGAAATCGGTGCGCAGGCCGTCAAACAAAGCAAGCGGCGTGCCACCGTCGACATCTGATAATATGTGACCATCGGCAATCTCGTCACCAATATACGCCAATTCTGTTGTTGGAAAATGCTGGGCAAGCTCTATCGGCGTCGTTTGGCCAAGTTCGGTGCTGCCATCAAGCACATAGGGGAAGGGGATTTCCTGCGCGCTAGACACAACTTCGAATTCGACTTCATATTGCTCACATAGCAATTCGAGCTGTTGCTCCAGATAATCCGCAAACAGTTCGGGGCGGGTTAGAGTTGTGCGGAATGTGCCAGCCTTTTCAAGCCGACCAAATGACAAGTTGCTACTGACTTCCTTCTCCACGCCGCCATAACGGATTGTGAGCTCAGGATATCCGTAAATCCGCTCAGCCCGCGATGAAGGCGAAGGTACTGTTCCGTCATTCAAGAAAGTCCTAATATCATCGCGCAGACGCTTCACCGCTATGTGATAAAGATCGGAAATTTCCGCGACTATTTTTTTTGTTTGATTTGCAGCCATGGTCAATTCTGTTCAATTATGGCGAGCAAGGCAAGAAAAAAGGGAGCAAATTGCTCCCTTTCCCCAATATTCTATTTATGCGCGATTGCGCGAACTATAGCTGGCCGAGCATATGTTCAGCCGAGCTAACATTGAAATCGCCGGGTTCTTCGACATTCACATGCTCAACCTTACCGTCGTTTATGACGAGCGAGAAGCGTTGGCCCCGCGTCCCCATACCAAAACCCGATGCATCCATTTCCAGGCCGAGTGCCTTTGCAAAATCACCATTTCCATCTGCCAGCATTGTAATTGCGTCGGAACCGCCGCTTTGGTTCCATGCGCCGAGTACAAAGGCATCATTCACAGCTGTGCAGGCAATTTCATCAACGCCCTTTGCCTTTAGTTCATCTGCTTTTTCGACAAATCCCGGCAGATGTTTGGCTGAGCAGGTTGGTGTAAATGCGCCCGGTACAGAAAATAGCGCGATCTTCTTTCCAGCAAAATATTCACTAGCCTGCGTTTGCTGTGGGCCTTCATTGGTCGCTTTGACCAGCTTTACGTCAGGAATGCTGTCACCAACAGAAATTGTCATTTTGGATTACCTTTCGAGGAGTTTTCTTTTTGCGTGATGCGTTCGGATATGGAAGGCTTATGTGAGGCCTTATGTTTGCATTGGCAAGATGCCGCTCCATCATTTATCGTGGATTGAAATATAATTACGGATATAAAGCAATCTTTATATTTGATTTGAACTTCAGTCGCCGCTAGGGGAGGCGCATTCCAAACCTCCCAACAATCCGGAGAATATGACTGTGTCCTTCAATGACTATGTAATTGCCGACATCGGCCTTGCCGATTTTGGCCGTAAAGAGCTTGATATTGCCGAAACCGAAATGCCCGGCCTGATGGCTTTGCGTGAGGAATACGGCTCTTCGCAACCTCTAAAGGGTGCACGTATTGTTGGCTCGCTCCACATGACGATCCAAACCGGCGTGCTTATCGAAACGCTTGTTGCTTTGGGCGCTGAGGTTCGCTGGGCAACCTGCAATATCTTTTCAACACAGGATCATGCCGCGGCTGCAATAGCGGCTCAGGATATCCCGGTATTCGCCGTTAAGGGTGAGAGCTTGGCAGATTATTGGGACTATGTTGGCCGCATCTTTGATTGGGGCGACATTACATCTAATATCATTCTGGATGATGGCGGCGATGCTACGGCATTTGCTCTTTGGGGGGCGAAGCTGGAGCGCGGTGAAGAGTTTGCTGCACCAGAAAATGATGAAGAAGTCGAAATGCAACGCGCCGTGAAAGAGTTTATCGCTCGCAAGCCCGGATATTTGACCGAAACAGTCAAAAATCTTCACGGCGTTTCGGAAGAAACTACGACCGGCGTTCACCGCCTATATGACATTTCGAAGAAGGGCGAATTGCCATTCCCCGCTATCAACGTGAATGATAGCGTGACCAAATCAAAATTCGACAATCTGTATGGTTGCCGTGAATCGCTGGTCGACGCGATCCGCCGCGCAACAGACGTTATGTTATCAGGTAAAGTTGCGTGTGTCGCCGGTTATGGCGACGTTGGCAAAGGTTCCGCTGCTTCCCTGCGTCAGGGCGGTGCCCGCGTTATGGTGACAGAAATTGATCCAATATGTGCGCTACAGGCTGCAATGGATGGCTATGAAGTTGTGAGCATGGATGAGGCCGTTGCGCGCTGTGACATTTTCTGCACTGCGACCGGTAATGCAGATGTTATCACCGCGGAACATATGAAAAATATGAAACCGATGAGCATCGTTTGCAACATCGGTCACTTTGATAGTGAGATCCAGATTGGCGCTCTTTCCAACTATAACTGGGATGAAATCAAGCCGGGTACCGACATGGTGACATTCCCCGATGGCAATAAAATCCTGATCCTTGCGAAAGGCCGCCTGGTCAATTTGGGTTGCGCAACCGGCCACCCTTCTTTCGTCATGTCTGCAAGCTTTACCAATCAGGTGCTGGCGCAGATTGAACTATATACCAAGGGCGACGAGTATAAGAATGAAGTCTACGTATTGCCTAAGCATCTCGACGAAAAAGTTGCGATGCTGCATTTAGCAAAATTGGGCGTAACGCTTAGCAAGTTAGATGAGAAACAGGCAGGCTATATCGGCGTGCCAGTTGATGGTCCCTTCAAACCGGACCACTATCGCTACTAATAATAACCAAATTTGCGAAAATGAGCCCGTTTCCGAAAGGAGGCGGGCTTTTTTCTTTGCTTTCACGGGCATCTTTGCTCTTTAAGGGAAGTAGGGGATTAAATATCAGGTATGGGAAATAGTTAGTGGCGTTGGGCAATGACAGCATATTGGCATTAGTTGGCCTGCTTCTTGCGCTATGGTTAGTCGCGGCAACGGTCCTAATTTGGCTTGGCTTGTCCGCGCGGCGAAAAGCGCAAAAAACACTTCGGCAAACGGCACGTTTGACGCGGCTCTTGGAAACAGGGCCTGCAGTCCCGGTTGTTGTACGAAGCGACGGAAAGATCGAGGTATCCGAGCGTCTTTCAAAAATTTTGGGTCTTGAGACTGCTGCGGATAGCCTTTCGGGGCTCCATGATCCATCGGGGAAGGGGATTGTGGAAAGTGACCTGGAAGCGTTGCAGGAACATGTGCTCAACACGCAAAGGATGGGAAGCAGGTTTGATTTGCCTATCCGGCTCGTAGGGTCAGAGCGCCGTTTTTTGGTGGTTGGAAATATAGCTGACACGCTTGTCTATCCTAACGGAGCGGCTTTGCTTTGGTTTTTTGATCTGACCAACAACATTCAGGAATTGGAAAAGTCAAAAGAGCAAGCGGAAGAAGCGCGTAAAGCATTCGCAGCATTGTCTGGATTGATAGAAGAAGCCCCGATTCCGATGTGGCACCGTGGCAATGATCTTAAGATAAGTCTTGTAAACAACGCATATGTGCAAGCTGTTGAAGGCGAAAGCAGTGAGCAGGTTGTTGCAGATTCCATAGAGCTTGTTGAAATGCAGGATGGCAAATCACCTGTTTCTTTCGCAGCAGAAGCGAAGCAGGCTGGGGTCGCTCAAGAACGCGTTATTTCCAACACGCTCGATGGTGAGCGACGTCAGATCAAGGTGCTTGATATCCCTCTTGGAGAAGCAGGCGTCGCGGGTATGGCGATCGATATGCAGGAGCTGGAGGACGCCAAGATTCAGTTTCGCCGGTTGTCAGATGCGCAGCGAGACCTGCTGGATATGATGTCAGCTGGTGTTGCCCAGTTCGAAGCCGATCAGAGCCTGGTTTTTGCCAATAGCCCATTCCAGCGCATTTTTGCGCTTCGTGACCAGTGGCTGGAGGATAAACCTGAATTTGCGCGGCTTTTGGACCGGATGCGCGAAAATGGAAAATTGCCCGAAGTTCGCGATTTTCCCGAATGGCGTGTCCAAAGAGAAAATTGGTTCCGGTCAACCCAGCCTAACGAAGAAAATTGGCTCCTGCCCGATGGCACTCATTTGCGCGTGCTCGCACAGCCGTTACCTAATGGCAGTTTACTGGTAATATTCGAAGATCGAACAGAGCAAGTTCAGTTAGCAAGTTCGCGCGACACCTTGCTGCGCGTTAGAACCGCGACCTTTGACAACCTGTTTGAAGCGATTGCGGTATTCGCTTCTGATGGCCGGCTTTCGATCTGGAATCGCAAATTCGCTGAAACCTGGGGGCTTGAAGAGAAAAAATTGGCGGAGCATCCTCGTTTGGATGAATTGTTGCCTGAATTGGCTAAGCTCCTTGACAGCCCGGCCCAAATTTCTGTGGTCGGTGAATTGTTGAGAATGACGACAGCAAATAGGGAGCACCGCCAAGCGCGCGTGGCTTTTGCTGATGACCGAATGTTCCAGATATCAACGGTGCCGCTGCCGGACGGCAATGCCCTGTTTGCCATGCTCGATATGACAGACAGTATTCAAATAGAGCAGGCACTTCGTGATCGTAACGAAGCTTTATCGGAAGCTGACACGGTGAAGAACAAATTTCTCGCCAATATGAGTTACGAGTTCCGCACACCGTTGACGTCGATTAGCGGATTCGCAGATCTCCTGAAGGAAGGGATCGCTGGCGATCTGACTGATCAGGCCCAAGAATATGTTGCAGCGATCTCCGCCTCTGCAGACCGGCTGTCTCAGCAGATCAACACTGTACTCGACTTTAGCCAAGGCCAGGCGGGCGAATTACCGATAGCGATGGAAGAAGTTGACTTGGCTTCGCTTTTAGAAGCTGTCCTTCAGTCTAATGAAGAGTCAGCGGTTTCACGTTCCATCGCACTACGACTGGACATTGAAGGTGGCTTGCCATCCGTGAGTGGTGACAGCGAACGCCTGTATCAGGCAATTAGCCATGTTGTCGAAAATGCCATTACATACGGCAATGAAGATGGGCAGGTGCTGATCGCCGCCGCTGCGCAAAATAAGGTTGAGATTGTCATCTCCGATGATGGGCCCGGGCTAGATGAAGAAAAATGTGCTGCAATTTTCAATGCCAGTAAGGACGGAGGGCTTGGACTACCGCTCGCAAAGCAACTAATAGAAGCGCATGACGGTAAATTGGATTTGCGGTCTGAAGTTGGTAAAGGCACCACAGTAACCATCACACTGCCCAAACCGTGATAGTGGCTGATGAACAAGCTATGGTCGAACTTGGCCTTAGCATAGCGAACCAACTTAAAATTGGCGATATCGTAGCGATTGACGGGCCGCTGGGAGCGGGCAAAACTGTTCTTTGCCGCGGAATTCTGGCAGGTTTTGGGTATTCAGGCGAAGTATCAAGTCCATCCTATGCTTTCGTAAATAGCTATGGGAAAGAGGATACAAGCATTCCCATTATACATGCCGATTTGTATCGGATGGCAAGCGAGGCCGATATTGAAGAATTGGGGCTGTTTGACGATTCCGAAAACTGCCTGACATTGATTGAATGGGCCAGCCTTTCAGAAGCCTGTATCAAAAGAACGGAGAAAACAGTGAGCATTGAACCGGCACGCGACGGCGCGCGGCGTTTGATCATAAACGGATTTTAGTGCAAATTTCGCATTAACCGCGATTGGTGATATAAGACGATCTTGGGCAGCTGCATTGTCGGCCTACCTAAAAATGATGGATCGCAACAAATCTGGGATATTTTGCATGTTTGGTTCAATTTCGTTCGGAATGTTTCTCGTTATGGCGGCATATGCTGGTGACCCGGTTGATGATGCTCGCAAGGGATTTAACAACTGTCTGGTGCGATACACCGTTGAGCAGCTTGAGTTAAAAACAACCTCGAATGCTTTCAAGAAGGCAGTCAAAACGTCTTGCGCACCAGAAAGCAAAGCGTATCGCGATATTATTGTAAGCGAAGAAGTTAAGATCGGTGAGCCAAAATCAGATGCAGAAACATATGCTGATGAAGAAGTGCAAATGATCGTGGAGGGCTTTGCAAACTCTTATGCGCGTCATGCCGCAGACAGAACAGCCCCAGTGGAAGAAAAATAGGCTTTCTTTTGCAAGTGATGCGCGAGGCCGTGGTTTGTTGCGACCGAAGCACGACCGCTAAGACGGGGCATATATAGAAAATTATCAAAAAATATTCTGGCGGACAGGGTGGGATTCGAACCCACGGTACGCTTGCGCGCACGCTGGTTTTCAAGACCAGTGCATTCAACCGCTCTGCCACCTGTCCGCAGAACGTGGTCCGATTATCCATTGAACGCGTTAAAGACAAGCGTAAAGGACATGCGTGGCAAATATAATTTGTGGCCATTAAGCGTTCAGGTGGTGTTTGCTAGCGACAAATAGGGATTCACAGCGGAATCGGGTTGTGGCACTATGTGGCAAACGTCTCAGAAGGATATTGCTTTGAAGAATTTGCGTTATTTGTTGTTTTGCCTTGCCGGGTTGGGTTCAGCCTCGTTGCTGTCTCAATCAATTTCTGCCCAGCAAGTTGATCAAAGCGGCTTCCGCCAATATCTCTCTCAGGTGCGGGGCAAGGCGATTTCGCAAGGCGTTAAGCCGCAAACTGTCGATCGCGTATTTGCGTCTATCAAATATAATGACCGGGTTGTTCGGCTAGACCGTAAGCAACCAGAAGGCGGCTCCAACAAAAAGATACCTCCATTTGCGCCGTATAAGCGCCGGCATGTTGATGCGGCCCGGATCAACGGCGGCCGCGCAAAATACCGTAGCCTTCGTTCCGCATTGACGCGGATCGAGAATGAAACCGGCGTTCCAAAACAAATGATGATCGCCATCTATGGGCATGAAACCAACTACGGGTCTTATACTGGTAACTTTAACGCGCCAAACGCGCTAGCATCCCTGGCCTATGAAGGCCGCCGCCGTGCGCTGTTTGAAGGGGAGTTAATTGCGGTTCTTAAGATGATTGATAGCGGTGTCCCGCAATATGCAATCACCGGCAGTTGGGCTGGCGCGTTGGGTAAGCCGCAATTTTTGCCATCGGTTTATTTGCGGTTGGCAAAAGATGGCGATGGAGACGGCTATGCCGATATCTGGAAAAGCGAAGTTGACGCGCTGGCTTCGATAGCGAATTATTTCGTCAATTCCGGTTGGCGCCGCGGACAGGAATGGGGTTTTGCAGTCAATGTACCTTCTTCGCTCAGCCGTGCTTCAGTCGCATCGAAGATTAAGGCACCGCGTTGCCCCCGTGTATTCGCCCGTCATAGTGAATGGAAAACGGTCGCTGAATGGAAGAGGCTGGGCATTGCACCACAGCGAGGTTACTGGCCAAATGACAATATGATGCTAACGTTGCTGGAACCGGACGGGCAGGGCAAAACCGCCTATTTACTCGGAAGCAACTACCGCGTGATACTGGATTATAACTGTTCGAATTTTTATGCATTATCAGTGGGGCTTTTGGCAGATGCAGTACGGAACTAAATTACTAACTGCGGCATCCGCTGCCGTCTTGCTTTCATCATGCGGAACCAGTGGCGGTGTTTCTAACGCGGATAGCGGCCTGAAACCGGCTAATGCGCCAACAACTTCGGGCGTATCCGATTTTCCGTCGAAACTTGGTGCGCCGTATAAAGTGGGCGGAAAAACCTACACACCGGTCGATGTCGCCAATTTCGATGATGTTGGTTATGCGAGTTTTTATGGGCAGGAACTCGCGGGCAGGCCGACGGCCAATGGCGAGACATTCAATCCTGCTGGCATAAGCGCAGCGCATAAAACGCTTCCATTGCCAAGTTATGTTGAAGTTACGGCGCTTGATACCGGAAAGACAATTTTGGTGCGTGTGAATGATCGAGGTCCATTTGCAAATGACCGCTTGATCGACCTTTCTGAAGGCGCGGCGCGTCAGCTGGGCATCATGGGACAAGGTGTTGCTGGCGTTCGTGTTCGCAAGGTTAATCCACCGGAGCCAGAACGTGCCGTTTTGCGGAATGGCCGGGCTGTAAACACGCGGATCAATACGCCAGACTCGCTGCTTGTTGTGCTGCGCGAAAATTTGGCGAAGTTGCCGAAACCGCGCGCCGTCGCTCAGAATACTGCGCCGACGGCGGTTCCAGGGACTGCTCCGGCCTCAAATGGGCAGCGTTCCGGTCGTTTCATTCGCGAAGGAGGCGGCGCTGTGTCCACTTCTCCGCGAGCTCCGGTTTCGCGGCCGCCTTCACCGGCGCAGCGTGATGGCCGTTTCGTCCGAGAGGGCGGAGGCACGCCTGAACGGGCTAACCTCCCCGTCAGCGGTCTCTATGTCGTCCAACTTGCTTCTTTCTCTTCAAAGGCTCGGGCGAGTGCGCTTGCTCGCAAACTGGGTGCCAATGTCGCGGCCAGCAGCGATGGTAGATTATACCGCGTAAGGTTGGGCCCGTTTAATTCAGCGGCGGAGGCACAAAAGGGTCTGGAAACTGCGAAGCAACGCGGCTATCCCAATGCAAGAGTTTTCCGCCAATAATCCTTTGTCGGCGGAGGCGGTGTTTCTCTGCTGTAAACGGGGGTTTTATGAAGGTGAGGCTATTAAGCCTGATTGCGTTGCTGGTGTTGTCCGTGTTTCCGGCAAAGGCTGCACCTACGTTCGAAACGGCGGCACCGATAGCGTATCTGCTTGATATGTCATCGGGCGCAGTTTTGTTCGACAAAAATTCGGAAAAACGAATCCCGCCAGCATCGATGACAAAGATGATGACGGCTTATGTAATTTTTGAAGAACTTGCCGCTGAGCGGCTGAAGCTTGAGCAAAATTTCAAAATTTCACCTGCCACTGCAAGTGAATGGAGCGGAAGAGGTTCGACCATGTATTTGCGGGCGAGGCAAGAAGTGAGCGTGTCCAACCTCCTGCACGGATTGATAACTGTATCGGGTAATGACGCAGCCATTGCGCTTGCCGAAGGGGTGTCGGGTTCTGAAGTCGCCTTCATAGCGCGGATGAACGAGACCGCGCGCAAGATCGGGCTAAAAAATAGCCGTTTTGGGACAGCAAATGGTTGGCCGGATGAAGGCCGCACGCTAGTTACCGCCCGGGACCTTGCGATATTGGCTCAGCGCACAATGGCCGATTTTCCGCTCTTGTATAAGAAATTCTACGCAAAAGAGAAATTCACGTGGAATAACGTGACGCAGCCGGATCGCAACCCGCTGCTTGGGAAGGTCGTTGGCGCAGATGGCCTTAAAACCGGGCATACAAATGAAGCAGGTTATTGCTTCACGGGCAGCGCAGTTCGTGATGGACGCAGGTTGGTGATGGTTGTTGCTGGGATAGGCAGCTTCCAGAGCCGGATCGACGAGTCGGTTAAGTTTATGAACTGGGGCTTTGATGCATGGCAAAGCCAGCGGCTTTTTGCAGGTGGGGAAAAGATTACCGCGGTGCCGGTGCAATTGGGCGAGGCCAATTCAGTGGATCTAGTGACTCCGCAAAATGTTGCTGTCACCATACCGGTGTCGGACAGCCGAAAATATACGCTCTCGGTCCGATACAATGGCCCGATAAAAGCTCCCTTCAAGAAAGGAAAACGCGTTGCTTTGCTTGTGGCGAAATTTGCCGATGGCAGCGAACAAGTTACCCCGTTACTGGCGGCAAATGACGTCGGAACAGCGGGATTCTTCGGCCGCGCGATGAACGGATTCAAGGCGCTGGTCGGTTTGTGATGGAGCAGGGTGTTTTCATTTCTATTGAAGGCGGCGAAGGAGTTGGGAAAAGCACCCAGATAAAGGCGCTCGCTGAAGCTTTGCGCTCTCGCGGAAAAGATGTGGTCGTAACGCGCGAACCCGGCGGCACTGATGGCGCAGAAGCCATTCGCCAATTATTGTTAAGCGGTAGCGCTGATCGCTGGGAAGCAGGTGCAGAAGCGCTTTTGTTCGCAGCTGCGCGAAGCGACCATGTGAAACGGTTGATCAAACCGGCACTGAAGGCTGGAAAATGGGTGATATCAGATCGTTTTCTGGATAGTAGCCGTGCCTATCAAGGTGGCGGATCGGGGTTCAGTGATGATGATATTCTTGAATTGCATCGTATCGGAAGTGGCGGCTTTTTGCCGTCTAGAACGCTTATCCTTACGCTCAAAGAGAGCGAGGCAGCGTCACGTGCAAGCGAAAGGGACGGTGCATCGTCGGACAGAATCCAGGACAGGGAGAGTAGCTTTCATGAGCAGGTTCACCGAAGTTTTGAGCATTTTGCCGAAATGGAGCCTGAGCGCGTAAGGCTTGTCGATGCAAACGGGAGCCCCGAAGATGTGACCGCGCGCTTGCTAAACGAATTAAGCGATCTTCTTGCGTGAACCCAATACTCGGCCATGACAAGAATTTCGAGAAGGTGAGCTTTGGTTTGAGCAAAGCTACGCTCCATCACGGCATAATTCTTGCCGGACCAAAAGGTGTTGGCAAGGCGAGTTTCGCCAAGGCTATCGCCGCTATGATTGTGGACCCCGACAAGGCAAATCAAGCTTTGATAGCCAGCGGAAACCATCCGGACATTGTCACCATTTCGCGGCCGCCAAAGGAACCGCCTAAGCCCGGTGAAGCTGTCGCGGAAGATGCAGAATTGAAGCGCTCTATTGGTGTTGATCAAATTAGGCGATTACAGTCTGTTCTCACAAAAAGGCCAACGGTCGCGGAAACGCGCGTTGTTATCATAGATGCGGCAGATGACATGGAATCCAGCGCCAGCAATGCGCTGCTAAAATCATTGGAAGAACCGCCTGCCGGATGTCATTTTCTGTTGATAAGCCATGCTAGCGACCGGCTGCTCCCCACAATTCGGTCACGTTGCCAGATGTTGCGGTTTGAGCCTCTGGAAAGCGAGCTTATGACGCAGGTGCTGCAGAAACTGCTTCCAGGCCATGATGCAGGCGAGATTGCATTGCTATCGAAGCTTGGCAACGGCGCGCCCGGGGCTGCCATAGAATTTGCGGGTTTGAATATTGGCGAATTAGAAAATTCGATGCAGAAAATTGTTGAAGGCGGCGACAGTGACAATGCCATCCGCAGCGCGCTTGCATCGAAGCTGGCGCTGAAAGCCGCGCAGCCGCGATATGAAGCATTCTTGCGAAGGGCTCCTGCGCTCATAGCAAACCAAGCGCGCCAACAGCCTGCTGAACAAAAT
Organism: uncultured Sphingomonadales bacterium; assembly: GCA_937129355.1. Classification (GTDB taxonomy): domain Bacteria; phylum Pseudomonadota; class Alphaproteobacteria; order Sphingomonadales; family Sphingomonadaceae; genus Sphingorhabdus_B. The sequence continues at coordinate 20,487 of CAKZNA010000151.1, forward strand.
CTTGCTGCGGTCGACGCTTTTCAGCGCGCCACGCAGCTTGCATCACGGGCGACAGGTTTGAGCCTTGATAAAAATGCCGTGATACTGGAAATGGGAAGCTTGCTGGCTGGCCTTAATCAGCATAAGCATACAAGCAGATAATTTCCCGACTTAAACGAGTGTTATGGCCGAACCTTTCTATATTACGACTGCAATCGCATATCCCAATGGCCGCCCGCATATTGGCCATGCTTATGAAGCGATAGCAACGGACGCGATTGCGCGCTTTCAACGGATGATGGGCCGCGATGTCCGGTTCGTGACCGGAACCGATGAGCATGGGTTGAAGATGGTCCAAACCGCGCGAGATGCAGGGCGTGATACGCTCGAATTCGCTAGCGAAATGTCATCTTATTTCAAAGATATGTGTTCGAAACTTGATATTTCTTACACAGATTTTCTGCGTACAAGCGATCCCAGGCACCATGACGCTAGCCAGGCATTGTGGAAAGCAATGGAAGCCAGTGATGATTTCTATCTTGATCGCTACGAAGGCTGGTATTCGGTCCGCGACGAGGCCTTCTATGATGAGAAAGAGCTTATCGATGGGGAGGGGGATGCAAAACTCTCTCCTCAAGGTACGCCGGTTGAGTGGACGAAGGAAGAAACCTGGTTCTTCAAGCTTTCGAAATATCAGGATGCTTTGCTGACACTTTACAACGAAAACGCCGACTTTATTCAGCCCGAAAGCCGCAGAAATGAAGTGACGCGCTTTGTCGAAGGCGGTTTGAAAGACCTTAGCGTTTCGCGCACAAGCTTTGACTGGGGCGTTCAGGTTCCCGGTTCGCAGGACCATGTGATGTATGTTTGGGTAGACGCGCTCACGACTTATATGACCGGCGTTGGTTATCCGGACACCGATGGTGACTATGCCAAATATTGGCCTGCTCACCTGCATATTATCGGCAAGGATATTGTACGTTTTCACGCGGTATATTGGCCTGCATTCCTGATGTCAGCAAAACTACCGCTGCCAAAGAAGATATTTGGCCACGGGTTCCTGCTAAATCGCGGGGAGAAAATGTCTAAATCGACGGGAAATGTGGTTGATCCGATGGAGCTGGCGGAGTTGTTTGGCGTTGATGCTCTGCGTTATTTCCTGATGCGGGAGGTAAGCTTCGGGCAAGATGGCAGTTACAGCGCGGATGCCATTGTGACGCGCGTTAATGCCGATCTGGCAAATAGCTTTGGCAATCTGGTTCAGCGTAGCTTGTCTATGATTTTTAAGAATATGGATGGCAAGCTAGAGCGTTACGAAGCATCTCCTGCGGATGATGAACTCCATGCTACCGTTCGAATAGCTTGCGGTACAGATTTGATACGTGAATTCGGTAACCTGAACTTCACGCAAGGGCTGGATGCCTGGATGCGCGCTGTATTTGCGTGTAATCAGTATGTAGATGAGCAGGCGCCATGGGGTTTGAAAAAGACTGACCCAGAGCGGATGCAGGCTGTTTTGATGACATTGTTTATAGCGATCCGTGATCTTACAATTGCGATTGCACCAATCGTCCCAAAATCAGCTGCAGCCATTCTCGATCAAATGGGAATTCCGGAAAATGAACGGAACTATGCCGCGCTCGAAAATGATCAATGGTTTCCGGCGTCAGTTGAAACAGGATTTGTCATCAGCAAGCCAGTTCCCGCCTTTCCGCGCCTTGAGCTGCCCGAAGGGGAAGGGGAAGTCGCCGGCTGATGCTTGTCGATTCCCATTGCCATCTCAACTATAAAGGGATCGTGGAACAGCAAGGCGATGTTCTTGCAAGGGCCCGTAATCGCGGCGTGACGGCTATGCTCAATATATCGACACGCGAAAGTGAATGGGATGAGGTTGTTGGGCTTGCCGAAGAAGAAAAGGACATCTGGGCGACTGTCGGTATTCATCCGCATGAAGCCGATGCGCATCCGGAAGTCGATACTGCCAAACTGATTGAGCGCGCGCAAAACCCGCGCGTCATAGGTATCGGGGAAACCGGCCTCGATTATTTCTACGAACATAGCGACCGGGCAAATCAGCAAGCATCATTTAGGGCGCATATCGCTGCATCGCGAGAAACGGGTTTGCCCTTAATCGTGCATACTCGGGACGCCGAAGATGATACGGCGCATATTATGACTGAAGAGATGGAGAATGGGGCCTACCCCGCAGTTATCCATTGTTTTACAGCGAGCGCGGATTTTGCTCGAAAAGCGCTAGAGTTGGGATGTTATATTTCGCTATCGGGCATCGTAACGTTTAAGAATGCCAAAGACTTGCAGGACGTGGCCAAATGGCTTCCTGCTGATCGGATCCTTGTTGAGACAGACTCTCCATTTCTTGCGCCTGTTCCGCATCGCGGAAAAACCGGAGAGCCAGCCTACGTTTCAGATACAGCGGCTTTCGTCGCCGAATTGCGCGGCGAAACGATTGAGCAGTTGCAGCAACAAACAAGCGACAATTTCTACCGGTTATTTAGCAAGGCAAAGCCATGAACCCCGAAGACGGAAGCTCGCTTATTTGGGGCGTCGTGATGGCGGTGCTGTTGATCAGCTCGCTTGCCGCACGCAGGCTTCCGCTGGGCGAGACTTTGAAGATGATACTAGCTTGGGTAGCGATTTTTGCCGCGCTTTTTGCAGTTTTCAGCTTTCGAAGCGAATTTGGTATGATCTGGGAAAGGGTTAAAGCCGATGTTGCCGGAACCGCAAACCAGCAACTGGTTGGCAACACGCTGAAACTTAAACGCGGCGATGGCGGGCATTTCAGCGTCCTCGCGCGTATCAATGGTAAGCCGGTGAACTTTCTTGTCGATAGCGGTGCGTCCGTGACTAGCGTTTCGACGGAGACCGCAGATGCCGCGGGTATTGAATATAGCCGCAGTTCGATTCCCGTTATGCTCGAAACGGCAAATGGCCGGGCCATGGCGTGGCGCGGTGAAATTTCTGAATTTGATGTTGGCGGCATTAAAACTAGCGATCATTTCGTATTGGTTGGTGAAGCGCTGGGCGACACAAATTTGTTAGGCATGAATTTTCTGGACAGTCTTTCAAGATGGAAAGTTGAAGGTAATGTCATGACCCTAGAACCATGACATAGACTATATTTAACATAATATATATTATCGGACTTAAATAAACGCTTCGGAGTTACGCCTCATTTCATCCCCCTTCTTCATAGGCCGCCCATCAGATGCATGACATTCTGGTCATTGGCGGTGGTATAAATGGCATTGGAATAGCCCGCGACGCTGCTGGCCGCGGATTGGATGTTGTCCTTTGCGAGAAAGATGATCTTGCAAGCCATACATCATCTTCCAGCTCAAAACTGATACATGGTGGCCTGCGTTATCTGGAGCATTATGAATTTCGGCTTGTACGGGAATCTCTTGGTGAACGAGAAACATTGCTGCGGACCGCACCGCATATAATTTGGCCGGTCCGTATTGTTTTACCAGTGGAGCCAGGCATGAGACCTTCATGGCTTCTGCGGATTGGTTTGTTTTTATACGACAATTTGGCAAAACGATCGATCTTACCAGGAACAAAGACGCTGAATCTACGCAATTCGAACCAAGGTGCGGCATTGCAAGAAAAATTGCGCAAGGGTTTTGAATATTCGGACTGCTGGGCTGATGATGCAAGGCTTGTAGCGCTTAATGCAGTCGATGCGAAAGAACGCGGTGCGGAGATATTAACTCGAACCGAATGCATAGCGCTTGAGCGTCACCCGGAGCATTGGACGGCTACCCTGCGTACCCAATCCGGTGAAGAGCGCAAAGTTGATGCCAAGTTACTCGTCAATGCTGCCGGGCCATGGGTTGAGCGGATATTGGATAGATTTGACCGAGTCGACGAGAGCGCGGCCGTCCGCCTGGTTAAGGGCAGTCATATCGTTACGAAAAAGCTGTATGAAGGATCACATAGCTATATATTTCAGTCTGCTGACGGACGGATTATATTCGCCATGCCTTATGAAGGCGAATTCACGTTAATCGGCACAACAGATGTCCCGATGGATGCTCCGGACGCGACCGTTGAAATATCCGATTGGGAAATCGACTATCTTTGTGGTGCGGTGAATGGTTATTTCCACAAGCAAATATCGAAAAGCGACATCGTGTGGAGTTATGCAGGTGTCCGCCCTCTTTCCGACGACCAAGCTGAATCGGCTAGCGTTGTTACCCGCGACTATGTGTTCGATTTGGAGGGTGGCCAGGGTTCATTTGCCCCTGTCCTATCTATTTTCGGCGGCAAGCTGACAACCTATCGAAAACTAGCAGCGCATGCGATGGAAAAAATAGGGAAATTCTTCCCATCTATGGGCGAAGGATGGACGCGCAGTAGCCCCCTTCCCGGCGGAAATTTCGAATTTGATGAGATAGATGAACTTATCGAAAGTTACATGGCCGCCTATCCCTGGCTTGCCGAAAAGACACTTCGCCGGATGGTACGCAGTTATGGGACTCTGATTCCTACAATATTGGGAAATGCACAATCGTTGGCGGATATGGGACGAGATTTTGGTGCAGGGCTTTATCAGAAGGAGGTTGATTATCTTCGTGCCAATGAATTTGCGAAGTCTCATGAAGATATATTGTGGCGCCGGTCAAAGTTGGGTCTGCATATGACGGACAATCAGATTGCTGCGTTTGCAAAAGCCTTCGACGAATTTCCGGACAAGGATTGAAACGATGGACAAAAAAATCCTGGTGATCGATGAAGGTACGACGTCAACGCGCGCGATGTTGTTTACGTCAGAAGGGAAACACACCGGGAGCGCACAAAAACCGATTATACAACATTATCCCTCCCCTGGCCTTGTGGAACATGATGCAGCAGAGATCTGGGAACATACACTCAGCTGTTGTCAGGAAATGGTCAAAAAAGCTGGTGGTGCAGAGCATATTGCGGCGATTGGCATTACAAACCAACGCGAGACTGTAGTTTTTTGGGATAGAAGGACAGGTGAACCCGTTGCGCCGGCCATAGTCTGGCAAGATCGCCGCACGGCCAGTGATTGTCTTCGTCTGAAGGAGGACGGCCACGAGACTTTGGTGCAGGAAAAGACGGGGCTGCTTTTAGACCCTTATTTTTCTGGCAGTAAGATAGCATGGGCGCTCGCCAATTGGCCGGAATTGGCAGAACTCGGAGATAATCTCGCTGTTGGGACGGTGGAGAGCTACCTTGTGTACCGCCTAACAGGCGGCACTCACATCACCGATGCGACCAACGCTTCGCGGACCGCTTTGATGAATATAGAGAGCGGCGAATGGGATAATGATCTGTTGGATTTGTTCGGTGTCCCCTCCTCTATCCTGCCAAAGATTGTTGATTGCGCTGGCCCGCTTGGCTCAACCAAGCGCGAAATATTCGGGCAACCAATTCCGATTACCGGAATGGCTGGCGATCAACAGGCCGCTACGATTGGGCAGTCCTGTTTGGAGTTAGGCCAGACAAAGGCAACCTTTGGAACGGGTGCCTTTATTCTTACGCAGGCTGGCAAAACAAAACCCAAATCCAAACATAAATTGCTTTCTACAATCGCGTGGCAGCTAAACGGTGAACGGAATTACGCTTTGGAGGGTTCGGTATTTGTCGCCGGTTCGTTGATGCAATGGCTGCGTGATGATTTGGAACTGTTGAAGGATACAGCCGATAGTGAAATGCTGGCGGGCAGCGTCGATGACAATGCCGGTGTATATATTGTTCCCGCCCTATCGGGACTAGGCGCACCTTATTGGCAACCAGATGCTCGCGCGGCAATTTCAGGGCTTAGTTTTTCGGCAAAGAAGGCGCATGTTGTGAGGGCCGCTTTGGAAGCGATGGCACACCAAGCGCATGATCTAAAAGCTGCATATGCAGCGGACGGTTCCGATTGGAAAGAATTGCGCATAGATGGCGGTATGGCGGCAAATGATTGGATGGTTCAGGATATCGCGGATATCCTTGGCATTTGCGTCGAGCGGCCGAAATTTGTCGAGACCACTGCATTGGGAGCGGCGATGCTCGCTGGCGTTGGAGCGGGCATGTATTCTTCACTAGCGGACGCATCGGTGATGCGCGGCGATATTCAAAAATTTAATCCGCGAATGCCAGATTCCGCGCGGCAATTGCGGCTGAGCGGATGGTTTAATGCTGTAGAATCGGTGCTTGGAACCAGCGGAGGGAATGTTGGCTAAACCGGATATATCACCTCTTGCCGACATTATGCAGCGGTTACGCGACAAAGAAACGGGTTGCCCTTGGGACGTCGAACAAAATTTTGCTTCGATTGCACCTTATACCGTAGAAGAAGCATATGAAGTTGCCGATGCCATAGAACGCGCAGATATGGCGGATTTAAAGGATGAACTTGGCGATCTTCTGCTGCAAGTCGTGTTCCATAGCCAAATGGCGGCCGAAGAAAATGCGTTTAACCTTCAAGCCGTCATAGACGGGATTTGCGACAAAATGGTCCGCCGTCATCCGCATGTATTTGGTGATGCAAGCATCGGGATTGCAGAGGCGGTTGTGCAAAATTGGGAGCAGATAAAGGCTAGCGAACGGGCCCAAGGCGGCAAAGGTGATAGCGCCTTATCAGGTGTAGCGAATGCCCTCCCTGCCCTATTGCGTGCGCAAAAAATCCAAAAACGTGCTGCGCGAACCGGTTTTGATTGGCCCGATAAATCTGGTCCAGAGGCCAAGATCGCAGAAGAACTGGCCGAACTTGACGAAGCCGAAAGCGATGATGATCGCTTCGAAGAAATGGGTGACTTATTGTTCGCCGCGGTGAATTTATCACGTCACAGAGGCATCGATGCTGAGCTAGCATTAAAGGCTGCTAGTCAAAAATTTGAAAAACGCTTCCGCCTTATGGAAGAAATGGCCGGTGAGAAGTTTGTGGACCTAAACCTTGATGAGAAAGAAGAATTGTGGCGTCGCGCCAAGAAGGTGTGAACGTCACTGTCCGCTAGTCGTGACCAATCAAGCTACCAAACCGTTTGTCAAACTGTCCCCAACTTTGGGCGGTCAACGAGGCTTGAATTTGTATCTCGGTTCCATTGTCTGATGAATTTATAACATGCCCCTTTTGGTGAAGCCAAGCCAGTGCGGCGCCTGCCGTAACAGGCAGTGAAAATTGGCGTTCCTCATTTGAAGCTATAATAGCTTTGGATACGAAGGTTAACAGTTCAGGAACGCCCTCCCCAGTTTGCGCCGATATAATCCGCACGTCACCGCGCCGCGATGCCAAATGTGATAAACTCTCTTTGATTTCAGGTGATACGCGATCAATTTTGTTCCAAACTTCGATCATCAGCGGCGTATCTTCGCCTCCCTCACCCTCGGGATCATTTCCTACGCCAAGTTCTTGTAATATCTGAACCACATCATCGCGCTGCTCATCACTGGATCCGTGTGAAATATCGCGAACATGCAATATGATATCGGCAGAAATAACCTCTTCCAATGTCGCACGAAATGCCGCTACCAGTTGTGTTGGAAGGTCGGACACAAAGCCAACCGTATCTGACAAAATCGCTTTCTCAATACCGGGAAGTGTGACCTCCCGCATTGTTGGATCCAAAGTTGCAAACAGCATATCCTCTGCAACCACATCACCGAGGGTAAGCCGATTAAACAGCGTTGATTTACCCGCATTTGTATAACCAACCAGCGCTATCACAGGCCATGGTGCCTTTTGCCGGCGTTCGCGGTGCAAGCCGCGTGTGCGCTTCACTTCGGAAAGTTCGCGGCGCAATCTTGCCATACGATCACGGATAAGTCGCCTGTCGGCTTCGATCTGCGTTTCACCTGGGCCGCCGAGAAAGCCGAATCCACCTCGCTGCCGCTCAAGGTGGGTCCAGCTTCGAACCAAGCGTCCGGCTTGATAGTCCAAATGAGCCAGTTCAACTTGCAAGCGGCCTTCGGCTGTGTTTGCTCTCTCTCCGAAAATCTCCAGTATTAGGCCGGTTCGGTCGATTGTTTTGAGACCCGTTTTCTCTTCAAGATTACGTTGCTGGATTGCCGATAGCCCGCCGTCGATTATCAGTAAATCTATATCAAGAGCTTCGCCGATTGCCTTTATTTCGTCAACTTGACCACCGCCGAGCAGCGTCGATGCTCGCGGATTGCGCACTCTGAAATATTTGCTTTCTACGACATACAGGCCAATTGCTAGGGCAAGGCCTTCCGCTTCGGCAATACGTGCTTCTACAGATGCAACCTGCTTGCCGGCAATTTCTGGAAACACAACCAGCGCTCTAGCGCCGCGAGCAAATTCGTCTGCGTCTTCACGCCCAAAACCACTCAATCGCTGTCCTTCTCGGTTTCTTCAAAACCTTCATTATATTCGGCCAAATTTACCGGGCGTGCTGGCTGAATTGTCGATATCGCGTGTTTGTAAACGAGCTGTGTTACACCGTCTCGCTCCAACAAAACTGAAAATAGATCATATGCCGCGATAACACCCTGCAACATTACTCCGTTGACCAAAAATGCGGTGACGGATTCCTGACGATCGCTCATGGCGTGCAAAAATACGTCTTGTAGAACGCCCGGTCTATGTTTGGTCTTTGCCATCATATCGTTGAAAATCGTAATATCCGGTGACGACGAAGGCATGACGGTGGAAATACTATGCTTGTAAACGAGCTGTGATTGCCCGTCGCGGCGGAGCAATACCGAAAAATTGTCGAACCACGTAACAACGCCCTGTAATTTAACACCTTTTACAAGGAACATCACGACAGGAGTTTTTGATTTTCGGACAGAATTCAGGAAAAGATCCTGCAATCCATTATTCTTGTCAGTCATTATGTTTTTCCGTTTATTGTTATATTTTTACGGTCCGCCGACATCTATTTCAATATCAGCGGCCAAAACGCATCATTCATATAACTTAAGCGGAGATGATAAGCAAATTTCAGAATTGCAAGTCAGTCGGCATCGGCACCTTGCTTTTTGCGAACAACCACACCGAGAAGTTTCAATTTGCGGTGTAAAGCAGAGCGTTCCATTCCCACGAACTCAGCCGTTTTCGAAATATTGCCGGAGAAACGTTTGATCTGAACCTGAAGATATTCGCGTTCAAACGATTCCCTCGCCTCTCGCAAGGGAACCCCCATAAGTGCCGAAACACTGGTATCGGCGCCTTTATAGTTGCTCAATATCTCCGATGGCAGCATATCTGCTTCGATAAATTCTACTCGTTCGGTTGGGGCAAGAATGATTGTGCGCTCTATTATATTTCTCAGCTGCCTGACATTCCCCGGCCATTCACATGCTTGAAGCGCGGCCATAGCGTCGCTGGAAATCTCTGGCGGGCTAATCCTGTTTTCTGCGGAAAACCGAGCGGCATAATGTGCTACCAGGTCGGGAATATCTTCCCTGCGTGCCGATAATGGCGGAATACCAACCGGAACAACATTCAATCGGTAGTACAAGTCTTCGCGAAACGAGCCAGCTTCAATCTCAGCCGATAGATCGCGTGAAGTTGCAGATACAAACCTGACATCGACACGAATTTGACGATCTCCGCCGAACCTTACAAAGCTTTGCTCCGTCAAAACGCGAAGAATTTTACCCTGTGTGGTAAGCGGCATGTCCGCAACTTCATCCAGAAACAACGTTCCGCCATGTGCCTTTTCAAGCATGCCAGCTTGGATAAGCTGACCATTTTCTTCAATTCCGAAAAGCTCTTCTTCGAACCGGTCCGATGAAAGTCGTGCAGAGCTGACGGATACAAACGGCGCATCGTGCCGCGGACTCCAACTGTGCAGCAATCTTGCGGCGACCTCTTTCCCGACACCTGCCGGTCCGGTTATTAAAAGCCGGCTTCCGGTGGCGGCCACTTTTTTCAACGTGGCGCGAACATTATTTATGGTCGTGGAGTTCCCGGTGAGTTCTTCTGCGTGGCCTAATACAGCACGCATGGAAGCGTTCTCTCGGCGCAATCGTTCAGTCTCGGTGCCTTTTGCCACGAGATGCAGCAACTTCTCGGCCTCGAACGGTTTCTCGATAAAATCTACCGCGCCTTCCGAAATGGCGGCAACCGCCGTGTCGATATTCCCATGCCCTGAAAACACAATCACTGGAATGTTTCGATCACGTTCTTTGATAGCCTTTAACAACTCAAGACCATCCATCGAGGAACCGCGAAGCCAAACATCTAGAAGGATAAGAGAAGGTAGCCGCTCATCCAGCGCAGCTAGCGCCTGATCGGCAGATTCTGCTGTACGTGTCTCGTAGCCTTCATCGTTCAATACACCCGAAACCAGTTCGCGGATGTCTTTTTCGTCATCGACAACTAAAATATCGAGTGCCATTTACTTTTCCCGGTCCAAGTCTGATGAAGTTTTTTCTTTTGATGCAATACCGATTTGTTCGCTCAAAACTGCCGGGCGAAGCACTATTCTGACGAGTGCGCCCCCGTTTTCGGAATCCTCTAGTTCGATTTCTCCAAAATGTTCTGCAACTATTTTTTGAACGATGGCGAGCCCAAGACCTGAACCGCTTTTCCGCGTTGTCACATATGGCTCAAGAATTCGGCAACGGTCTGCAGGGAACCCTGCTCCATTGTCAGTAAATTTGATTGTAACGGTGTCGTTAGCGCGATTAAGTGAGATAGAAACTTCGCCATTTTTGACGGAGCTATCTTGCTCCATATGATCTTTGACGGCCTCGGCAGCATTCTTCAGCAAATTTGTAATGGCCTGACCAATTTGCCGCCGATCACAGATCACAGTGATGGCATCTTTGGGTTTTTCGAAATTGAAGGTGATATCGTCATGGGCCACCTCGAACAAGAATACCGAATGGGCCACAATATCTGTAAGGCTCTCTTCACGGAACACCGGCTTCGGCATTCTGGCAAAAGAAGAAAATTCGTCGGCAATATTACGAAGGTCGCTCACCTGTCGCACAATAGTCTCCGTCAACTGCCCAAAGACGTCTGAGTCATCATTGTCATTCTTGAGCTGCTTTCCAAACCGGCGTTGCAGCCTCTCTGCCGCTAATTGGATAGGCGTCAGCGGGTTCTTAATTTCATGTGCTATTCGTCTGGCAACATCGGACCAAGCAGCTCTGCGTTGATCTGCTAGCTGCTGACTAATATCTTCAAATGTAATCACATGCCCGGTCTCTCGCTCGGAGATTTTTACCGCCAAAGTTTGAGGGTCTGGTCCATCGCCCATTTGAACGACAGCGCGATATTGCTCGTCTTCCAAAAGAGCTACGAAGCGCGCTGAAACATCCGAAAGCGGTTGGCCAACGATCGTTGTTTCCCCTTCCGGCAGTAGAATTCCAGCCGTAGAATTGGCCAGCGTGATCATCCTGTTGCGATCAATATTGATGACGCCAGCGGAAACGGATTCCAGAACCGCTTCAATAAAGGCACGTCTATCGTCAAGCTGCTGGTTGGCGTTTAACAGCGTACTTGTCTGCGTTTCCAAACGGGTCGTCATAGCGTTGAAGGATCTGGACAATAACGCCACTTCATCTTGGCGGTCTGTATCTTCCTCTACGCGCGCAGATAGATCCCCGTCAGCGATCTTCTGGGCGGTATCAACAAGGCTGTTAACCGGCTTAATCAAGCGATCTGCAACTACCAAGGCAACCCAAACAACAATAGCGATAATCAGCAACGAAATCACATAAAGTGCGATATTGAACTGGAATTGTAACTGCTGAGAGCGCGAAACCATATCACGATAATCGGTCAACACCGATTGCGCTTTTTCTCCAAGTTGGAATGACGGCACATCACCTGTACGTTTTGTGAAAAGATACGTTTTTTCCGGTTCTTCAAACAGCACCGTGACCGCCACGATCCCGTCTTTTTTTACCGAAACAACAAGGCCCTTTCCATTGTTCAATTGGTTCAACATATCACTGTCGATCCAATTTTTCCGCGGGCTATCATCCGGTGAAACAACAGCAACTGTCTGCTGGGTTTCGTCGGCCCGAATAGTAACTATGGCAGATTCGCTTAGCTTGCGTCCGAGTACTTGTTTCACATACCCATCGAGAAATGCGGGATCATCAGCTGACAATCCTCCCAAAGCAAACCTTAAGTCCCCCGCCATTGTTGTCGTTTCGGCTCCAACATCGTCGAGTTTTTCACGGTAATAGCCTGTCGCGAGTTCTCCTGCATTAACGAGCATATCCCTTGCGGAATCTGAAAACCAAAATTGCACTCCGGTTTGGAAGAGGAATGATGCGAAAATAACCAAGAACAGAGTTGGAATGGCGGCGATCAAGGAAAAGATTGCTACCAGGCGAACATGGATCAATTGTCGGCTCGAAATATCTGCCTTTCGCGCGCGCGCCAAAGCCAACCGCCGACCTATTAGGACCAGCATAGCCGCCGCCGGCAAAAGGTTGACGATAAGCAACGCCGCCGCTTGATATGGGCGCAGCGGTTCGGATTCCGGTTGTTGATTTAGCAAAACAAAGGCAGTTAGAGAGGCTATGATAACTAGTGCCGCAAGTACGGCCAGCTCAAGCCATTTCATGGAACGACTACGTTCAGACCAAGCCGGCCCGGAGCTTATTCCGAACTGCGCGTCTTCTGCGTCTAGATTTTCTGACTGCATTCCAACTGTGGCCATTTAGACACTATCGCAGCAATAAAGTTGCAATAAAAGCACAAAATGGAGCGACGTGCCGTTCTAGCGTAGCCATGGCTCGCCTCGTCTCTATCGCGAATAGAGAATGCCATGTTCATTCAGTTTTTTGCGCAATGTATTCCGGTTAATGCCGAGTATTTCTGCAGCGCGTAACTGGTTTCCGTTTACGTCTTGCAATATGCGTTTCAGCAAAGGCGCCTCGAATTGCATGAGAGCGCGTTGATAGACATTCCTATCATGGCCTTCCTTGCCCAAATTTTCGGCAAAGAAAGTCTCTATCGCCTGTTCAAAGCTAGCGCTCTCAGCATGCGGGATGGGTCTCTTCTCCGGCATAGTTTCCGACGAAATAAGTTCGTCCGAAATCACATTCTCTCGCGATATCAAGGCAAGTCGATAGACGAAATTTTGCAACTCTCTTACATTGCCCGGCCATGGCATACGCGACAGCAGTGCAATCGCGTCATCGCTAATCTGCCGTTTTGGAAGTCCTTCGCCAACCGCCAATGTCAGGAAATGTTCGGCGAGCAGGCCGATATCTTCAGATCGGTCACGCAATGCCGGAATGGCAATGGGCACAACATTCAAACGGTAATATAAGTCTTCCCTGAATTTACCATCGGCGATCAATTGGTCCAGATTTTGATTGGTCGCTGCGACTATCCGTACATCTAACCGGATGCTCGCTTTGCCGCCTACCCTATTGATGGCGCCACTTTGTAATGCGCGCAGCAACCGTGTCTGCGCCTGGTAAGGCATATCGCCAATTTCATCGAGAAATAACGTCCCGCCTTGCGCTTGTTCGAACCGGCCTATCGATTGTCCGATCGCGCCAGTGAAAGCCCCTTTTTCATGTCCGAATAGCTCTGCCTCAATTAGGTCCGCCGGAATTGCGGCCATATTCACGGCAATGAAAGGCCCCGTTTTGCGGTGTCCCATATTGTGAATTGCTTCTGCGACAAGTTCTTTGCCCGTCCCAGACTCGCCCAGGATAAGTGCAGAAAGGTCATTGCGCAGCAAACGCGCAACCATTCGATAAACGTCCTGCATGGCCGGGCTACGGCCAACCATAGGAAGTTTTTCTTCGAATTTTTCATCCGCCGATGCGTCTTGTGGACCCGCTTTCTTTCTCTCAGCCGCCTGTTTGATCGCGGTGATAAGCTCATCCAGATCGAAAGGTTTGGGAAAATATTCGAAAGCGTCAATTTCAGTGGCGCGAACGGCGGTTTCGAGGGAGTTTTGCGCGGACATGATAATAACTGGCATGTCACCATGACTGTCCAAAACAGGTTGAAGGCTGGCTATTCCGTCATCGTCTCGCAGCACAACATCCGTCACCATGACGTCAAATTCCTGCTTAGCCAAGAAATCATCCCTACCGGTCGTGGTATCGCAAATTGAAACTTTAAAACCCTCACTTTCAAGAGCCGTGCAGACAACAAGGCCGATCGAACTATCATCTTCAACTATTAAGACCCGTCCAGTTGTCATTTGTTTTTTCCTGTTTCAGCGGTTGGCAAATAGAAGCAGAACTTGGTCTTTAGGTTCTTTTCGTCGTCACGTTCAAAATGGATTCGACCGTGCATTTGCCGCACCAATTTGCGAACGATCGCGAGACCAATCCCCTGGCCGTCTCGTTTTGAACTGACAAAAGGCGAAAATATCTCGTCAGCAATATTTTCTGGGACGCCCGGTCCATTGTCGCAAATCTTTATCTCAACGGGTAATTTTGTGGTTTTTCCAGTTTTTTGATCATTTTCTGCTGCGTGCAAAGCGCCGCTCATCACATATCGTGTTGTGATCTCGATTTGAGGGTCGGTCACATCTGCCAAAGCATCAACGGCATTTTGTAGAAGGTTGATCGCAACTTGCAGCAATCCATCGGAATCGATCAATACTTCGGGTATGGATGGATCATAATTGATTGAGATAGGTGGCACTGACGGGTTTGCGGCGCGTATTGATTTAATGGCTCGTTCCAAAACAATATGCACATTCTGCGGTTCTAGGTTGAGTTCACCGCCGCCGCCTAAATGCTGCATTTGATCGAGAAGGCGGGCTATACGGTCGACCTCAGCTACAATCAATTCCGTCATGCCAATCTGTGCAGCATCTGCATTACGCGCAAGCAACTGCGCGGCCCCCCGAATGCCTGCCAACGGGTTTTTTATTTCATGCCCCAAAATTGCAGGTGCACCAACAGCTTGGTGAGTTCCTATAAGCTGGTTCTCGTTAATATGCTTTCGGGCAGGTTTGCGCGGCGAAATCGTAATTAGACGTAGCTCCGCCTCGTCTTCGGCGTAGCTTGAAAGGGTGATATCGACGTTTGAAGAGATTTTCGGATGCGTCAATTTCATATTTTGCGCCGTCAAATCACTCGAACTGGACACGAGAATTTTGTTCAGTCGTTCTTCTTCGAACATCAGACAATCAGATATCGACAGGCCAAGAAGTTTCTGCCGGGCCTTACCCAAAAATGCCTCGCACGCTTCATTTGCAAATGTAACAATGCCCGCCTCATCCAAAATGAAGAGTGGAATGGGAATATGCGATATTATTGCCGTGCTATCGGGCTGATCGAATGTCGATTGCACTGGATTATGCAGCAATGCGTTTGATAAACGGCTCGTAGAAGCGAGAAAGCTCACCAACGACTTGTTCGGGGTCCTCGATACGGTTCACTTGGTTGCGAAAGTCAGCAGAACCGGGCAGACCTTTGGTATACCAACCAATATGTTTACGGGCAATTCTGACGCCAACATAGGGCCCGTAAAGTTCCTGCATCATTCCATAATGCTCGATAATCAAATGATACTGCTCTTCCAGCGTTGGATCAGTCACTTCACCGCCATCGGTAAAACTGCGCATAACCTGGCCCAGCAGCCATGGCTTTCCGTAGGCGCCTCTGCCAATCATAACGCCATCTGCACCAGATTGTTTGAGGGCCTCTTTAGCGTCGTCAATCGAACAAATATCTCCATTTGCGATAACCGGTACACTAACGGCATCTTTCACATTGCGGATGAACGCCCAATCAGCACTGCCCTTATACATTTGGTTCCGCGTCCGCCCGTGAACGGTTATTAGTTTTGCGCCCAAATCTTCGGCAATATGCGCCAGTTCAGGCGCGTTGAGACTATCATGGTCCCAACCCATCCGCATCTTGACCGTGACCGGAACCGAGACAGCCTTGACAGTTGCTTCAATTAAGCTCGCGGCAAGCGGCAAATCGCGCATCAATGCGCTACCCGCATCGCCATTGACGATTTTTTTGACGGGGCATCCCATGTTGATGTCGATAATCGCGGCGCCGCGATCTTCATTCAGCTTGGCCGCCTCTCCCATCTCATGGGGTGTACAGCCCGCGAGCTGCATCGACACTGGTTCTTCAAGCGGATCCCAGGCGGCCTTTTGCAAGGATTGGCGCGTTTCGCGGATCATGGCCTGACTGGCAATCATCTCGGTCACGTTAAGGCCGGAACCAAAGCGCCGGACGAGCGTCCTGAAAGGGCGGTCTGTCACGCCTGTCATAGGTGCCAGAACCACCGGGCATGGGATAGTGATCGGCCCGATCTGAATGGGTTTAAGTGTCGTCATTTCGCAATTGCCTAAAATTTAAGCAGCCGCATATCCTTTTCCGGCTTGGCGAGCAAGTGGCTACTGGCTAGGAACCCCTTATGACGCGAAATGCCGCCATTATTGTTGCCGCTGGAACCAGCAGCCGAATGGGCGGGGATATCCCGAAGCAATATCTTCCCCTGCGCGGCAAGCCGATGATAGCCCATAGTTTCGCGGCTTTTCATCAGCATCCCGCCATAAATAAAATAATTGTGGTGATCGGGCTTGGTCAGGAAGAACTGGCCAATAAATCGCTTGAAGGCTTTGAACATCCGAATTTTGTGCAAGGCGGGGCAACTCGCCGCGAAAGTGTTTTTAAAGGGCTGGATGCATTAAAAGAGCATGGCGGTATCGATAATGTCCTTATCCACGACGCCGCGCGCCCCGGCCTTTCACCGGAGGTTGTCGATCGCTTGATTGCAGCATTGGACAATCATGTTGGTGCCGTCCCTGCATTGCCGGTGGTGGACAGCCTTGCGCGTGGGGGAACAATGATGGTCGAAACGGTTGAGCGCGATAACCTATGGCGCATTCAAACTCCGCAAGCGTTTCGCTTTTACGATATCGCGCAGGCACATAGTGAGTGGACATCATTACAGGAAGCGACCGATGATGCGCGGATTCTAGCCGCTGCTGGCAAAGAGGTTGCGATCGTTGCGGGCGATGAGGCGCTTGCAAAATATACCTTTCCGGGCGATCTGGATAATTATGGGGAGCGGAATATATCGATGATGAGAACGGGGTCGGGAATTGATGTGCATCGCCTCGTCAAGGGCGGCGAGCTCTGGCTGTGCGGGGTAAAGATTGATCATAGTCACGGTCTATCCGGCCATAGCGACGCCGATGTTGCGGTCCACGCTCTGGTAGATGCCATTCTTGGCGCATTGGCGCTTGGCGATATTGGCGACCATTTCCCGCCTTCCGATCCGCAGTGGCGCGGCGCTTCGTCGGATCAGTTTCTTGATCATGCGATGAAGCTTTCGCAAAAAGCGGGTTACAGCCTTTCCAACGCGGATATCACCATTATTTGTGAAGCGCCAAAGATTGGGCCGCATCGATTGGCCATGCGAGAAAGGTTATCCAAAATTATGGACGTTCAGCTTTCACAAATATCGGTGAAGGCAACTACGACAGAGAGATTGGGTTATGCCGGACGAGGTGAAGGAATAGAGGCGCAGGCCACAGTCTGCTTGACCAAATAGGAGATGAATATGAACAGAATAATCAAATATATAGCGGCAGGGACAGTATGTTTCTCCATATCGTCTCAAGCCATCGCATCAACAGCCATAGATTGTTTGAATCACAACGAGGCAACTGATGTTATGGTTGCCCTAGCACCTGGACTTATGCGTCAGGGAATGAGCGAATGCTCCAAATTCCTTCCGGCAAATGCAACCTTGATGGAAAAAGGCCCGGCGGCCTTAAATAGATACGAGGCCTCAGCGGAAAATGTTTCGAACAGCGCAGGCAATGCCATTCGCAAATTTGCGGGCGATTTCGTTCCAGAAAGCCTTCCTCCTTCGGCGATAGTTGCGTTTGCCGGGGCCATGTTGGTCGATCGGACAGCAGGAAAGCTGGATGAGGAAAGCTGCCTTGGGCTCAACAATGTCTGGGCCCCGCTAGCGGAATTTCCTTCTGAAAATTTGGTTGCTGCCTTTGTTGCGGTTGGCGGTATTGTAAGTCAGGAAGAAGATGAGAAGGAAGATAAGAAGGATCCGGACAAATCCAAAAACCCCTTGGCTGGCCTCAAGATTTGTCCTTACACAGCGACGTCTTAGGCGCTTAACAGGTGCAAGAAAATTGTCTCCACCCGTCTTTGGTTGAACGCGCGCAAGAGGTTGTCGAGGCCAATTGCAAAGCACAACGTACAATATCTACTGCAGAAAGTTGCACAGGCGGATTGGTAAGCGCTGCAATCACATAAATTTCGGGCAGTAGCGCGGTTCTTCTCGCCGGCTATGTCACCTATTCCAATGAAGCTAAGTGTGACATGCTTGGCGTAGAGTTGGAGCTTATCAAAAAGCACGGAGCGGTATCGGAGCAGGTCGCTAAGGCCATGGCTGCTGGAGCATTGAACCGAAGCGGATGTGATCTGGCAGTATCCATCACCGGAATTGCTGGGCCCACGGGCGGAAGTGCCGAAAAACCGGTGGGTACTGTCATGTTTGGCGTAGCAAAAAAGGGAGGCAAACCTCTGTCTTTTTGCCGGAGCTTTGGCGCCAATAAAAGCCGCGCAGAAATACGGCTCGCCGCTGCCGTTTATGCGTTAGAGTTGCTGCTTCCATAAAGCTCTTCAGCGCGATCATTGAAGGCGCTGGTCATTTTGCGTAGAGCGGCATCGAAAAACTGACCCGCAAGTGCCTCGAACACGGCATTGTGGAATGAGAAGTCGACGGTGAAATCGATCAAGCAGCCGCCATCGGGCTTCTCTTCAAATTTCCAGACATTGTGTAAATGCTTCATCGGGCCATCGAGATAATCAACCTCGATCTGCGTCTTGGGATGTTTGATAACGCGTGACGAGAATGTCTCACGCAGCGATTTAAATCCGACAATCATGTCGGCCATCATTTCAGTTTCACTATTAGAAGTTATACGTATCCCACTAACCCAAGGAAGGAATTGAGGATATTTTTTCACGTCAGCCACAAGATCATACATCTGCTCGGCACTGAACGGTAACTCGCGTCTTTCGTGATGATGCGGCATGCCCCTGCCCTTCTCGTCAGCCTGCGGCCTTAGCCAGCTGTGCTTCACGAGCGGCGCGCATCTTGTTGAAGTCATCGCCGGCATGATAACTCGAACGGGTTAGCGGGCTGGAAGCAACCAGCAGAAAGCCTTTTGCGCGCGCAATCGCGGCGTAAGCATCAAAAGCCTTTGGCGTCACGAAATCGATCACCTCAGTATGTTTTGGCGTGGGCTGCAGATATTGCCCCATGGTTAGAAAATCGATATCCGCGCTGCGCATATCATCCATCACCTGATGGACTTCGAGCCGTTCTTCCCCCAGCCCAAGCATAACACCGGATTTGGTGAAAATGGACGGGTCATGCTTCTTCACATTCTCTAGCAGACGTATCGATGCGT
>CAKZNA010000152.1 GCA_937129355.1 uncultured Sphingomonadales bacterium
CGCAGGAAGCACCCGCGGGCGACTCCACACCTTTCGACACTGTGCTGGAGGCGGATGTCGAACGCGCAGAGCTGCTCGCGGAATCGGAAAATTGCGAAGATATGGACCGGCTGGGCGATGTGCATGAAAGGCTGCTGGCGATTGATGCTTGGAGCGCGCCATCACGCGCGGCGCGTATCCTTATCGGGCTGGGCTTTGATGAAGAAATGCAAGGGCAACCGCTCGATAGTTTTTCCGGTGGTTGGAAAATGCGGGTGGCGCTGGCCGCGTTGCTATTTTCGCATCCCGATGTGTTGCTGCTCGATGAGCCATCAAACCATCTCGATCTCGAAGCAACCTTGTGGCTGGAAAATTTCCTCAAAAGCTATCCCGCCACGCTCATCGTTATCAGCCATGAACGCGATCTGCTGAATAATGTCGTCGACAATATCCTGCATCTGCAAGGCGGCGGGTTGACGCTCTATCCCGGCGGATATGATGCGTTCGAAAAACTCCGCGCCGAACGCGCCGCACAATTGGAAGCCGCCAAAGCTTCCCAAGATGCACAGCGCGCGCGGCTGCAAGATTATGTTGCCCGCAATAGCGCCCGTGCCTCCACCGCGAAACAAGCGCAATCGCGCGCCAAGATGCTGGCGAAGATGCAGCCGATAACGGCGCTGATGGAAGACCCATCGCTTAGCTTCGATTTCCCCGATCCCAAGGAATTGAAGCCACCACTCATCACGCTTGATATCGCGGCGGTCGGTTATTCCGAAACGCCCGTGTTGCAACGGCTGAACCTGCGTATCGATCCGGATGACCGGATCGCGCTGCTTGGCCGCAACGGCAACGGTAAGACCACCCTCGCCCGCCTGCTCGCCGCGCAACTGCCCGCGATGGAGGGCGCCATGAATGCGTCGGGAAAATTGCAGGTTGGCTATTTCACGCAGTATCAGGTGGAAGAGCTTTCCGGCGACGATACGCCGCTTGAGCATATGACCCGCGCGATGGAGAAGGACACACCCGGCGCAGTGCGCGCGCAATTGGGGCGGTTTGGCTTTTCGGGTGAACGCGCGACACAGCGCGTCGGCAAACTATCGGGCGGCGAACGTGCCCGGCTTGCGCTTGCATTGGTCACTCGCCATGCGCCGCATCTGCTGATCCTCGACGAACCAACGAACCATCTCGACGTCGATGCGCGCGAGGCATTGGTGCAGGCGTTAAACGGCTATGACGGCGCTGTCATCCTGATCAGCCATGACCGCCATATGGTCGAGTTGACGGCGGATAGATTGGTGCTGGTCGATGATGGCACCGCGCGTGAGTATAATGGCAGCATGGAAGATTATATCGACTTCGTCCTCGGCCGAAACCAGCCCAAAGAGAGCGGCGGCGCGAAAGTCAGCAAGAAGGATAAGAAGGCAGCCAAGAAAGACCGCGAGGCGGCGCGTGCCTTGAAGGCGAAGGTTGCGGAGGCCGAAAAAACGATGGCGAAATTGCAAGCGCAGATTGAAGCGATTGATGC
Source organism: uncultured Sphingomonadales bacterium (assembly GCA_937129355.1). Taxonomy (GTDB): domain Bacteria; phylum Pseudomonadota; class Alphaproteobacteria; order Sphingomonadales; family Sphingomonadaceae; genus Sphingorhabdus_B. Next base: position 1,505 of record CAKZNA010000152.1, read on the forward strand.
GGCGTTGGCCGATCCGGCGTCGGCAGAAGGCGAGCTTGCGGGAATGGCGATGGGTGATCTGGCGAAGCGGCGGGCGGATGTTTCAGGTGCGTTGGACGCGGCGGAAGAGGTTTGGCTCGCGGTTAGTGAGAAGTTGGAAGTCGCCGTTTGAGGGCTCCGCTAAGCCGATGGAGATCCCGGCTTTCGCCGGAATGACGGCTTTGGATTGTGACGCGTGAAGAATTACGTCATCCCGGCGAAAGCCGGGATCTCCCTCAGCCGAAAAACTGCCCTATCCATTCAATTCATCATATAAATCCCGCCACCTCGGATTGAATTTGTCAATCAACTCATCCTTCCAGAGACGGTTCCACTCCTTCATCGCCTTCTCACGCGCGATAGCATCTTCAATCCGGTCATAACGTTCGTAATACACAATGCGCGTGCAGTTATATCGCTTCGCCCATTTGCTGCCTTCGCCATTCTTATGCTGCCAGACGCGGCGAATTAGATCGGACGTCACACCGATATATACCTGCCCGCCCTTTCGGTTGTTCATTATATAAACAAAGGCAGCTATCGGGTTATCTCCAGAAAACTATACTGATGGAGATCCCGGCTTTCGCCGGGATGACGGGGATATGTGAAGGCTGCTGCCGTCAATCGTCCCCAACCCGCTCAACATCTGCACCAACCAACTGCAACTTCTCCTCAAGCCGCTCATAACCGCGGTCGAGATGATAGAGCCTACTAACCTCGGTCTCGCCCTCGGCTACCAATCCCGCCATAACAAGGCTCATTGAGGCTCGCAGATCGGTGGCCATTACGGGCGCGGCGGTTAGTTTGTCGATGCCGTGGACAATTGCCGTTCTTCCCTTGGTTTCGATATTCGCGCCCATGCGGTTCAGCTCCGGCACATGCATATAGCGGTTTTCGAAAATCGTCTCGGTCAGCACGCTGGAGCCTTCGGCCATGCAGAGCATCGCCATAAATTGCGCCTGCATATCGGTGGCAAAACCCGGGTAGGGCGCGGTGGTCAGCGTGATCGCCTGCATCTTTCCATCCGATGCCACGCGCAGCCCGCCTTTGGTGGCTTCAACGGTCACGCCTGCTTCACGCAAAGCCGCCACGGTCGCGCCCATTTCATCCTCATTCGCGCCCAGCAATTCGATATCGCCGCCGGTCATCGCCGCAGCACAGGCATAGCTGCCCGCCTCAATGCGATCCGACATGACGCGATATGTTGCGCCATGCAGGCGATCTTTGCCGTGGATTGTCAGGTTGGCGGTTCCGATGCCTTCTATCTCTGCGCCCATCGCCACGAGCAGATTGCACAGGTCGACAATCTCCGGCTCGCGTGCTGCATTTTTAAGCTCGCACGTACCTTTCGAAAGCACCGCAGCCATCAGCGCATTCTCGGTCGCACCGACAGACACAACCGGAAAGCTGAAGCTCCCGCCGGGAAGGCCGCTCTTCGGCGCACTTGCCTTCACATAGCCAGCCGCAACCTCAATCTCCGCGCCAAATGCTTCCAGCGCTTTGAGGTGCAAATCAATCGGGCGGTTACCAATCGCGCAGCCGCCGGGAAGCGACACGGTCGCCTCGCCAGTTCTCGCAAGCAGCGGGCCCAACACAAGGATCGAGGCCCGCATCTTGCGTACCAGATCATAAGGCGCTGTATTGCTGGTCATGCGCGTCGCTTGCAGCGTCATCACGCGGCCAAAATCTTCGGGGCGCGCGCCGGCGATGCTGGTCGACACACCAAACTGGTTCATCAAATGTTGAAACCCGTCAATATCCGCAAGCCTAGGCAAATTGCGCAAAGTCAGCGGCTCATCTGTGAGCAGCGCACAGGGAAGCAGCGTCAAAGCACTGTTTTTCGCGCCAGAAATAGGGATTTTGCCTTTGAGCGGATTGCCGCCGCGTACCAATATTTTGTCCATCGCGCGTTTTTAGCGGGAATCGCGCGCTGCGCAAGCATATCTGCGCCCAGGCAATCACCACCGCGAAAAGCCACGCAAAAGCTCTAGCGCAATGACAACCCTTTTGCTAAACGCCGCCTCTGTTGATCCGCCGGATTAGCAAAGCACCCGTAGCTCAGCTGGATAGAGCGCTGCCCTCCGAAGGCAGAGGTCACAGGTTCGAATCCTGTCGGGTGCGCCATTGTTTATTCTGCAGGACAAACAAATGCGTAAAATTCTCGTCACAGGTTCTGCCGGTTTCATCGGCTATCATCTCTCGCAGCTTCTGCTCGATGAAGGGTTTGCCGTCATTGGCTATGACGCGATGACCGATTATTACGATGTGCGGATCAAAGAGAAACGCCATCAGATGCTGCTGCAGAATGAGCATTTCAATTGCACCATCGGTCAACTGGAAGACATGGAAAAGCTGCATGCGCTTTGCATGGCGGAAAAGCCCGATGTGATCGTGCATTTGGCGGCACAGGCTGGCGTGCGTTATTCTATCGAAAATCCGCGCGCCTATATTGATACCAATATCGTCGGCACTTTCAATGTGATGGAATGCGCGCGCGAATTGAAGGTTGATCACCTCCTGATGGCATCCACAAGTTCCGCCTATGGCGCAAATACGCAGATGCCTTACGACGAACGGCAAAAGGCGGATAGCCAGCTGACGCTTTATGCGGCGACCAAAAAAGCCAATGAAAGCATGGGCCACAGCTATGCACATCTGTGGGATTTGCCGACGACGATGTTCCGCTTCTTCACCGTCTATGGCCCATGGGGGCGGCCTGATATGGCGCTGTTCAAATTTACCAAAGGCATTTTAGATGGCACGCCTATTGATATCTATAATCACGGCGAGATGTACCGCGATTTCACATATGTGACTGATCTGGTGCGCGGTATCCGGCTGTTAATTGATGCAGCGCCAGTGCGCCCCGAAAGCCCCGAAGATATTCCCGAATATGACAGCCTGTCCGCCGCCGCACCGTTCCGCGTGGTCAATATCGGCAATAGCGATAAGGTAAAGCTGCTCGATTTTGTCGAAGCGATCGAGGCCGAATGCGGACGTGAAGCCGTGCGCAACTATATGGATATGCAAATGGGTGATGTCCCCGCGACATGGGCCGATGCGACGCTATTGAAAGAACTTACGGGCTATCAACCACAAACCGACATTCGCGAAGGCGTAAAACGTTTTGTGGCTTGGTACCGTGATTATTATCAGGTTTGACGCCTGACCTACATCTCGCCTCGTTCGCGGCGGATGGCGTACCATTTTTCGACATTGGCCTGATGCTCTTTCAAAGTATCCGAAAACACATGGCCGCCCTTTCCATCTGCCACAAAATATAGCGCAGTAGTTGTTTCCGGATTGAGAACAGCCTCAATCGCTGCGCGCGATGGATTTGCTATCGGCCCTTTGGGAAGGCCCGTCATCGAATAGGTATTATAGTCATTCACCGCCTGAATTTCGGACTGGCGGATGCGGCGGCCAAGCGGTTTGCCTTTGGTAATCGGATAGATGATCGTGGGGTCGGCTTGCAGCATCATGCCCTTGGTCAGGCGGTTGGAATATACGCCTGCTACTTTGCGAAGTTCGGATTTCTTGGCGGTTTCTTTTTCGACGATGGCCGCGAGTGTGACAGCTTCCTGCGGGGTTTTGACAACAGCAGTTTTGCTGCGTTTTGGCCAAAGCTCGCCCAGCGCTTGCGTCATAGCTGCCTGCATGCGTTTGAGCACATCGGCGCGCGGCTCTTTGTTATCGAACGCATAAGTATCGGGAAGCAACGAACCTTCGGCAGGAACCGCGACATCGCCGGTTAGCTTGTCATTCGCCATCAGGCGTTCATGCACCTGAATCGAGGGCATTCCTTCGGGGATCGTGACCATTTTCTGAACGGCTTTTCCGCCCTGCAAGATCGACATGATATCTGCGTTTGATGCGCCAGCGGGAATCATGAACTCGCCTGCTTTGATGCTGGTCGATCCGCCAAGGATTTTCGCGCGCGTTACAAAAGCATCCGCCGATTTGATAACGCCGCCTTTTTCAAGTGACTTTGCTGCAAGAGGTAGGCTTGATCCGGCTTTGATCACGACCGTAACGTCACGCTGTGACGGTCCTTGCGCATTCCAGCCATAGACAAAATTTCCGCCAACGATCAGCAGCAGCAAAGCCGCCAACCCTACGACAATCATGCCTAACTTTCTCATCAGCTAGTCCACCGCCTTCATAATCAGGCTGGCGTTGGTGCCGCCAAAGCCAAAGCTGTTATTCAAAACCGCCTTAACTTCCCGCTTCTTCGCCTTATGCGGGACCAGATCAATGCCGTCAGTGCCTTCATCGGGATTATCAAGGTTGAGCGTTGGCGGGACGATCTGATCACGGATCGCGAGGATGCAGAAGATTGCCTCGACAGCGCCAGCACCGCCGAGCAGATGTCCGATTGCTGATTTGGTGGAGCTCATCGACATGCCGGCTGCATTATCGCCAAACAGCTTCTTTACAGAGCCTAGCTCGATCGTATCGGCCATTGTCGATGTGCCATGTGCGTTGACATAATCGATATCCGCAGTGGTCATACCCGCTTTTTTCAGCGCCATTTCCATCGAACGATATGCGCCCGAACCTTCGGGATGCGGTGCCGTCACATGATGCGCATCGCCGGAAAGGCCATAGCCAACAACTTCGGCATAGATTTTTGCGCCGCGCGCTTTGGCATGTTCATATTCTTCGAGCACAACGACGCCTGCGCCTTCACCCATCACAAAACCGTCGCGGTCCTGATCATAGGGGCGAGAGGCAGCAGCGGGATCATCATTGCGTTTGGTGGAAAGCGCTTTGGCCTGCGCAAATCCGGCAATGCCAATCGGGCAAATTGTTGCCTCCGCACCGCCGGCTAGCATAACATCAGCATCATCATCGCGGATCATACGCGCGGCATCGCCAATCGAATGTGCGCCGGTCGAACAAGCCGTCACAACTGCATGGTTCGGACCCATAAGGCCATATTTAATGCTCACCTGACCGGAGATCAGATTGATCAGCCGCCCATGCACAAAATGCGGGCTAACACGGCCTGGACCGCGATCTCTCAATACATTTGATTCGCTTTCGATACCCGGCAATCCGCCAATGCCTGAACCAATGGAGCAACCAGCGCGCAATTTCAGCTCGTCGTCCATTTCGTCAAGGCCAGCATCTTCCAATGCTTGCCCGGCGGCATCAATGCCAAAAACGATGAAAGGATCAACCTGCCGCTGCACTTTATGATCAACGCGCTTGGCGGGATCAAATCCATATTCATGATCTGCGGGCTTAACCTCGCAGGCAATATGGCATTTATGCCCTTCAGTATCGAAATGGGTGATTTTTCCGGCACCCGATTTGGATGCAAGGATATTTGACCAACTGGTCTCCACATCCCCGCCCAATGGCGTAACTAACCCCAGTCCTGTAACAACAACGCGGCGCATGCATTATCTCCTGCTTTTTCTGCGCGAATATTTGCGGTATTCATTAGCGGAATTTACCGCAGATATGCAAACGGCTTTCCAGTCTTATGGACCGGAAAGCCGTGAAATTCATTTATCGGCGAGCCATAGCCCGCCGGCAGGGATCATCCCTGATTGTCGATAAACTCGATAGCATCCTTGACGGTGGAGATTTTCTCAGCCGCATCATCAGGAATTTCGACGCTGAATTCTTCTTCAAAAGCCATGACCAGCTCAACAATGTCGAGGCTGTCAGCGCCCAGATCGTCAATGAACGATGCTTCTTCGGTCACTTTGTCGGCTTCTACGCCCAAATGCTCAACAACAATCTTTTTTACGCGGTCTGCAATATCGCTCATGGGATTTCCCTTACCTTTGTTAGTTAATAATAAAACTTTTTATAAAATCTGGCTGTTTAAAAACTTGTCCAAATCGGGCGGACTTTACCAAGCCGCCATTGTTTTGCAAGTTATTTCGTTGTTATAGCAGTCTTTCAATAATTTAAGTAATAGTTTCAAAGTTTTAACGCCTTCCCTATGTGGATAAAATCGTCGAATATTTGGCTCGCCCCAGCCTTTTTTAACTTTGATTCTGCTGATTTTTTATCATGAACTGTGCCCGTAAAACCCCAGACTTCCATCCCT
>CAKZNA010000153.1 GCA_937129355.1 uncultured Sphingomonadales bacterium
CTTGATATCGGTTGGAAATCAACTGGCGGTGTTTGCGACGGAAACAATATAGCTGCCTGCGGCGTGCCCGTGGTTGACACGATGGGCGTGCGCGGCGGCAGCATACATAGCAGCGATGAATTTCTAATCGTCGATAGCCTCGCTGAACGCGCCAAGCTATCTGCTCTTACAATAATGCGAATTGCTCAAAAGGGGGATTTATGAGCTTTATCATCCGGCCTGTGCGGCCAGACGATGTGCAGCCAATTTACGAAATGGCGAAAAGCACTGGCGGCGGTTTTACCAACTTGCCGCCCGACAAACCGTCATTAATGGCAAAGCTTGAACGTTCGGCGGCGGGCTTTGCGCGCGAAGGTAATGATGTCGCTGATGATATTTTCATGTTTGCGCTGGAAAATACCGAAACAGGCGAAGTGCGCGGTACCTGCCAAATATTCGCGCAAGTCGGCCAGAACTGGCCATTCTACAGCTATCGTATCGGTGCGCTAACCCAGCATTCCAAGGAGCTGGACCGAACCTTCCGCGCCGACATCCTCAACCTATCGACCGATCTGGAAGGGGCAACTGAAGTCGGCGGGCTATATCTGCACCCAGGGGCACGCTCGGGCGGATTGGGCCTATTAATCGCGCGCAGCCGCTATCTTTTCATTCGTAACCATCGCGCACGATTTGCCGATAAGACATTGGCGGAATTGCGCGGTGTGATTGACGAAGCGGGCTCGTCGCCCTTCTGGGACGGCGTTGCCGGACGTTTTTTTGGGATGAGCTTTCAGGAAGCAGATGAATTCAACGCCATGCACGGCAATCAGTTTATCGCCGACCTGATGCCCAAACATCCTGTCTATATCGCCATGCTGCCGGAAAAGGCCCGCAATGTAATCGGCGTGCCGCACACATCCGGACGCGCAGCTATGCGCATGTTAGAAAATGAAGGGTTTGCTTGGGAAAAATATGTCGATATTTTTGATGGCGGTCCAACAATGTCGGCGCACACAGACAAGATTGCGACAATCAAAAATGCGAAGAATGCCAAGTTAATCGAAATAGACGAGGCGCTTGGCGAAGATAAATCGGGTGAGAAGATGCTCATCAGCATTGGCGAATTGACCGATTTTCGCGCTGGTTACGGATGGGTAAACGAGAAAGATGACGGTATCGCTCTTGATCCGGCAGCTGCCAAAGCGTTGAAAATCGAGGTCGGCGAAACGCTAAGCTATGTTCCGCGGAGTTGATTGATGCCCGTTACCGAGATCAACTTTGACGGCATTATTGGCCCCAGCCACAATTATGCTGGCCTGAGTCCCGGCAATATGGCGTCTGCCAACAATGCAGGCGCATCATCGCACCCGCGCGCCGCCGCGCTGCAAGGTATTGAGAAAATGCGGTCCAATCTCCGGCTTGGTCTGGCGCAGGGCTTTTTCATGCCACTTGATCGCCCGAACCAGAAATGGCTCGCCGAATTGGCAACGGACATGATCAGCGCTGAGCCGCATATCCGCGCGGCTGCGTTCTCCGCTTCCGCAATGTGGGCGGCCAATGCCGCGACAGTATCTCCCGCCGCCGACACGAAGGATGGTCGCTGTCACCTGTCGGTCGCTAACCTGATCACTATGGCCCATCGCAGCCATGAATGGCGGGGAACGGTTGCTCAGCTTAAGCTGGCTTTCGCCGATGAAGCGTATTTCGCGGTCCATGATGCCGTACCGCCACCCTATGGCGATGAAGGCGCGGCCAATCATATGCGGCTTTGCACGGGCCACGACGCTTCTGGCCTGGAAATTTTCGTCTACGGCAAATCGGGCGGCCCCTTCCCTGCCCGTCAGCATATCGAATCCTCGAAAGCCATTGCGCGCGCGCATCAGTTAAGCCCGGACCGTGTACTTTTCGTGCAGCAAGCCGAAGAAGCCATTGCTGCGGGCGCATTCCATAATGACGTTGTCGCTGTGGCGAATGAACATGTGCTTTTCACGCATGAACTGGCATTTGAGAAACCCGAAGAAACTTATGCTGCCATCCGCGACGCAATGCCCGAAGCAGAGATCGTGGTTGTGCCTGCAAACCGCGCTTCACTCGCCGATGCTATCCAAAGCTATCTGTTCAATGCGCAGCTGGTTACACTACCCGGTGGCGCGGGAATGGCGCTGACATTGCCAATGGAGGCCAAAGAAAACGATGCCGTTTGGGGCTGGCTATCCGAAATGGTCGCGGGCAATGGCCCTATCCGGAAGCTGGTTCCCGTAAATGTCCGCGAAAGCATGGCCAATGGCGGCGGTCCTGCTTGCCTTCGCTTGCGCGTGGTGTGCGATCCGGCAACTGTTGATCCGCGTTTTATTGCCGATGAAGCCAAACTGGATAAGATAGCGGAGGTTATCGCCGCACATTGGCCCGAAGAAATTGCCGTCGATCAAATTGGCGATGCGGCCCTGATTACCCAAGTGCAGACGGCCCGCACCGCATTACTGGACATATGCGCGCTGGGTGAGCTTGTTTAGCTTACCGTCGAGATCCTTTACAATCCGCCTGACTGTTAACCATCAAAACTGGTTAAGAAGCTGGACTGGCACGGGCTTTGCTTAGATAATCGTTAACATGTCGAAACTGAAAAAAATAAAGCGCCTGTTCCAGATTAAGACCAAGTTTGAGGTCTATTTGATTACCTATGCTCTCGCGATGGGTTCGACAAAACGCGGTGAGGATTATCTGCTGCAATATCCCGGTAAATTAGGCTGGGTCTTCTTTGCACTGACATGCGGCGCGGTATTTCTGGCGGCTGCCAAGATGTTGGAAGCCGTGGAGTATCAGAGGGCATTTGGGACGGATTAGGTCTATTTGTCAGAATTGGCTAACGCCAATCGCTGCTCCGGCCCTCTCCCCCACCCGGCCACTCACAGGGTAAACTCATTGGATGGCCGGGTTGGAGGAGAGGGCTGGTACCGCGCGCTTCAACGCAAAAAATAAATGGAGCGCTTCTGTTGCTCGGTGCGCTCCGGACCGCCGGTTTCCGATTCTGTTGCCAGGTTCGGTTCAGAACCCCGTTCTATTAGTTTAATTCAAGGCCGTAAGGCCTACGAATTATGCTGCTAGAGCAAGTGCTTCATTATCGTTTGCACTTATAAAGTTTGAAAATTTTCACGGCTTATTCAGGCCGGGCAAAAGCACTGCTTTTCAATACACGTCGATCCTAGTTCGGCCCCGTCAATATCCGCAGAAAATGCGGGTTTTGGTGGAGCCGCCGGGTACTGCCCCCGGGTCCGCTGCATTTATTACACAGAACAATTTATCACCATAGTCCGCCGAAACGGACAGATCCTATATAAGCGATCTTGCGTGAATGGGAAGTGAAGGTGGCGCTATTTCTTTATATGCCCTGCATATTCCGGCTTTCCGCGGGAATATGCACCGTGAGGCCATCCAGTTCAGCGCTCAGGTCAATTTGGCAAGCGAGACGGCTTGTTCGGCGTGCGCCGCTGGCGAGATCGAGCATGTCTTCTTCATCCTCGCTTGCCGCCTTCAGCTTCTCAAACCAGTCTTTCGCGACGATCACATGACAGGTTGAGCAGGCCATCTGCCCTTCGCAGGTGCCTTCGAGCGGCTGCCCGGCGGCCTGGGCGACTTCAAGCAGGTTATCACCATCCGCCACCTCGACGCTTTGCGTGGTTTCGCCATCGGGGCTGATAAAGTGGATTCTGATGCTCATGCAGCCGCCCTGATTGCTAAAGGCAGCAGATTGTCATTCGCCGCACTCACCAAACCAGGGAGCCCGCTGCCTAGTGAGTGCAAGGTCAAAGTGATATTGGCTAGGTTCAAGCTTTGTGCGTGCCCCGAACTTCCGGCAACAGCGCGGTAGAATTCTATGGCCAATGTCGCTTGTGGGCCATTTGGAACGCCGAAGGCAACGCCAAAGCCATTTGTAATATCTTCGGCGGTCGGGGAGCCGAAAATGCCGCCCAAAATAAAATTCGAAAATGCTTCGCTCTTGTCAATATTATCCGAACCACGGAAGCTAATCACCCGCTCGCCAGCAGCAAAACCGGCAACGCCCGTCATGTCATAGGCGATCGCGTAGAAGCCCGAAGCTACACCATCAGAGCCTGGCAAAACATCCGACTGGCGAACGATTTTGGCATTCCCGATCTTAGTCGAGTTCAAAACAACAGGTAGATTGCTAATACCTTCGCCATAACCGCGATTATAAGAATCCATCGAAAGAATTGCGAGAAAGAGATCACGGTTCATTTAGATAACTCCGTTGTGAATGCACCAGCCATTAATGTATCGGGTAACTCTGAGCTCACTGGAAAGCGGTTTCCGGCAAAAGACATATTGCTATGATTTCGAAGCCAACCCAACCGTTTCTCGATCCCGCTCGTCACGGAATCATCGGTTATGGTGACAGTGATAGATTTAAGCGCATAGCCGTTACCCAAGCTGGCAGCGAGATCATCGGGCTCCGCCTTCTCCACGCTAGTCGGATCGTCAATGTCCCTAAACGTTACCAGCATCGGTAGCGGATCACGGATGATCGGGCGGTTGGTCTCGGGCGGGTTTGGCCATAGCTGAATCCTGTTACCGCCAAGCTGTTTGAACAGGGAACGAATATCGCGCCCTGCATAATCTACTTGGCCATTTCCACTGGCAAGCAATGCAAACAGCGTCTGGCCATCCGGCAGATCAACCACCACCGCCTCACCGCGAACTTTTATTTGGCTGCGGCCTTCGCCGAACCAGAAGCCGCCGCCCTCTTTCAACTCGACCTCACGAACGGCCACCCCAGTGCGCGGACCGTCAGGCGTCTCTACCTCCACCGTCATCTTGTAGCGCATAATATTCGGGTCAGGCTGCCCAGCCTTCTTACACCCGCCAAGCGTCAACACCGCGGCGCCAGCCAACAATCCAATCAATCCGCGACGTGTCATGCTAGTTGGTTCTCCGCTGCTTCATTGATCAATCTTGCTGCCTCTTCGATTTCTGTGGTCGTCGTGTAACGCCCGAAACCAAGGCGGATGGATGATTTGGCTTGTGCATCACTTAACCCAATGGCTTCCAAAACATGGCTAGGACGGCCAGAGCCGCTGGCGCAGGCGCTACCGGCAGAGAACATGACTTCGCGGACGTCAGTCATAAGGCGCGCGACATCAAGCCCATCCAAGCGGATATTCAGATTGCCTTTGTAGCGCTGCGTAGTGCTGCCGTTGATGGTCCAATGCGCGAATAGCTGAATCGCGCGATTCCAGAGCGTTTCGACATGCACGGCATCCTGCGCCATCTGCTGCTGCGCCAATTGGGCCGCCGCGCCAAAGCCAACGCAAAGCGCGGGGGACAGCGTGCCGGAACGTATCCCTTGCTCCTGCCCACCGCCATGCATCAATGGCGCCAAGTCGACGCCATTTCGCACCCAAAGCGCGCCGATACCCTTGGGGCCGTGGATTTTATGCGATGATATTGCGATCATGTCCGGACCATCTGGAATATCCATACGTCCGAATGCCTGCACCGCATCGCAAAGCAGCAGACCGCCTGCATC
>CAKZNA010000154.1 GCA_937129355.1 uncultured Sphingomonadales bacterium
AATCGACCTAACGCTGGACCTGAATTTTGCGCTGCCGGCAGAGAAGAATTGTGCTTCTGTAGGCAAGGTTGATGGATTTGGACGGCTTATAAAAAGTTGCGTCAACATTTTTGACGCCGGAACCCCCGAACTTAGTTTGAAAAAGATCAAGGTCACAAACACGCCTTGCCAGCTGGGGGTACAGACATGCCATTTCCGTTTTGAAATCACGAATACCGGTTCATCACCCTACAACCAAGCGCTCAGCTTTGAGGATCAATTCTATGCCTTTTCTGGATTCTCAAATCTGTCAGTGCAATCGGTAACTGGCGGCTGGAGCTACTCGACCTTTGGCGGCAGCGTATACCGGTTCACCAATAGCTCCTTTCAACTTGCCGCCGGTGCGACAAGTTATGTGGATGTAATATTCAACTATGGCGGCCAGTTTTCTGCTCGCCGAAATTGCGCCCGGCTGGTTGGCACTAACGGTATTGGTCCGGATAGCTGCGTCGAACCATCCCAGATATCGATAAAGAAAGAGCTGATATCCAATCCCAATTGCAGCGTGACCGGCAATCGTCAGTGCAGTTTTCGGATCACCCTGACCGAGAATGGAATGTATCGGCATACCGGACCATTGTCCGTCGATGACGTCTATTCCTTTGTAAACACTGCTATGCCGAGCCCGATCATTTCCGCTGGTGGAAACGGCTGGACTTGTCAGCCGCGCAATTCAAATATCGGTATGGATTGCACCCATCCGGGGCCAGCGTTTCAAAACACGAATGTGACCAGCTTCCAAATCACAATAGATGCTTCTCTAGGCCAGCAAACGCATATGCAAAATTGCGCGACGCTTTCGGCGATGAGCTTTCAGCCCGCGCGCAAATCATGCGTGCCAGTGGGGCCGCTGGGGTGGCAGGGCTTGCGCCGGAAACTCGACAAAGACCTGAAAAAGAAAATCAAAAAAACCGAGAAGGCAATGAAGAAGGTCCGAAAGAAAAAGAAGAAGTTCAAGCTGCCCAAAATTCGGGTGGAAATTGGCATAGGCGGCATCTTCGGTGGCAAACGGAAGAAGGGCCAGAAGCCGAAACCTGATCGTGACGTCGAACGGGATGCAGCCGGCAATCCGATCAAACGATGAAGGTGCAAATTTGCACGGCTTCAAAACGGGGATAAATCCCGCACCTAGTGCGAGCAGTCTATTGGCCATGCCCTTCCCGACAAAGTGCGATTGCCGACCGATAAAAGGCGGCAGCACCGTGCTAAGCCGCCAAATAGAAAATGATCGCCGCGCGAAACATGTGGAGAAAGATATTGCTACCGCCAGGCTTGTTGGATGCTAGGCTCGCTTCCTTCTTCGCCTGCCGATAAGAAAGAAAAATAGGAGCCCGGACAGAATAACTAATCCGGCACCCACTATTGCTGCAAGGCCATAGCCGCCAGTGTCGTCTTTACCATCTGTCTCAACCAAGCTTTCCTTGTCAGAACGGGCTTCGTCTATGCTCCCTTCCGACAATCGGAAGAGACCAGCACCAAAAATCTCGTCATGGCCTTTGGTGCCCAGGTCCTGTGCGTGTTGCATTGTAAATTTGCGCATAGCCTTTGGGTTGAATGCGCCTGAACAAGCATCAAGCCCGAGCAAAGACCCGGAAACAATCGCGGTTGCAAATGAAGTGCCAGAGACTGATCGTCTGCCACCTGGTACGGCGGCATTAAGATCGACACCCCAGGCCGCTACATTGATTTCTGGCCCCTTGGACGCATAGCGGTAGGCCCGCTTTCGGCCATCAATCGCGGTGACTGCCAGCGTCGTGTTGAGGCGCGCAGGAAAGAGCACCTTGCCACCATTGCCATTACCGGCAGCGGAGACAACGCAGATTCCTCTACTTTCCAGCTTGTTCAACATCCGTGTCAAAATCTTGTCGCTGTTATTGGCGCCAAACGACAGGTTGGCGACATTTGGGCGCAAACGCGAAGCTTCATTTAACGCCTGCGCCAGATAACGCGTTTGCGACAGCCATGTCCGTTTTTTTGTCGGCTCGAATGCAGCAAGACTAATAAGTTTGGCTCCTCGCGCGACGCCCGCATAATCGCCCGTCCCGACGAGCAATTCGGCAATCGCTGTTCCATGTGCGTCGGGCGTTCCGCTTGTACCAAACCCCTTTTGCGTGATTTTCGCGCCAGCAAGCGCTGCATTGGAGATATCAACCAAGCTGTCGATCATCACGATGCTGCCAGATTGATCAGTATTATCCAACCTATCAATGCCATGCAGCGCTAAGCCGCGGCTGCGTGAATTTTGGCCCAATAGCTGAAAATAATGGTTAGGCTGAGCCCATAATACATCCTTTTCAGTTTCCAGCCGGGCTGTTGCGGCGTGAAGGGTGTCACCCGGCTTTAACCGCGCCGTTACCATCGAAACACCGATCTGATCGAGCAGAACAGTCTCGATGATAGTGACATCTGCAGCCGCTGCAATTTCAGCTACTCGCGCTGCGCTGCTTTCCGAAAAATACAACACTTGCCCGGCGACAAAATCCGGAATTTCCTGATCCGTCATTTCCAATGGGTTCAAATCCGGTTCGGGGCTTTTGGTTGATTTAACGGGCCCCGCCGGTTTCCTAACTGGGGCTTTTATAGGCTTGGCTTTGGAAGTTTTAACCGGTGCAACTTTAACGGGTTCGCATTTTCGTATCCGATTGCATTTTGCCGGAGCGCATTTTGTGACCGGTTTGCAAACTGGAGGAGAACATCTTTTTATCTGCGTACATTTTCCCGGCGCACATTTTCGTATCTTCCGGCAGGTCTCGGGTTCGCATTTCCTTTTGGAAACGCAACCGGCAGGGCCGCATTCTTCCACCATCTTGCATTTGCCGGGAATGCATTTCCGCTCAAAGCTGCAACTTGGCGGCGCGCAACGTTTGATATTGCTGCATTTTGAAGGGGTACATTGCTTGCTTTGTTGACAAATGGGAGCAGAGCATTTTTCAACAGTTTTGCATATTTGGCCTCTGCTTTGTTGCGCCATTCTTGTCGCGCCTAAATCCTGAGCTCCTGGGAAAGGCATTAACAGGCCCACCATTATGCCCAGCACAGTTAGAAACAGGAGTTTCCTCATTTGGCCTGGGCGGCACTGACCACGATTGGTGACGCCCGCAATTTTTCAATCAGAGCGCCCAATTCATCTGCCTTCAACTTGCTACGCACATTGAGGGTTCCAAAGCTGCCCTGACGAAATATGGTCAACTCTTCCTGATCGAGCAGCGCTGCTACGTCTACCCAGCTTGCTTGCTGCTTGAATTCCAAAAGGATATTGCTTTCGCCATGCTCTTTTGCACAAGGTTCGGATGCAAGCTGAAAATTTTCATCTTCTAAGGAGGCAATCGTTGTAGCTTGCGTTGAAATAACCGCTGCTTGCGCAGGAATTGCCAACGCGAGGGATAGTGCAATCGCCGGATGCCATCGGCGCGGATTGAGCAACGCTAGTGCGCTAGCTAGCCCGCTTTTCTTGCTAGCCGCGGCCGTCCCGCTTTGATCTGTTTTCTCATTTAAAGCAGCCAAGCGTTTTTCGCTATTCTGTTCGGCGTCATCTATCATGGCATCAACTCCATTTTTAAGGCGGGTATGCAAAAGGCGCTCCTGCGCCAATGCATCTTTTAGCTCGGGAGAGCGCCGTAGGGCCGCTTCCAATTTGGCTGTATCGGCATCATTCAAACTACCGTTCACATATTCGGGCAGTAAGGCATAAAATGCGTCAACTTCTCTCCGGTTCATGAACTTACCTCCGCATTTTCCGGTTCGGCGTGGAGGGCCGTTTCAGAAAGCCAGCTAAGTGCCGAACGGCTTGGAACAAAAAAGTAGCCTCCGCCCATAACCTGAACGACATTTCTCAGTCCCTCTAGGCGCACTGGCCCCGCGGACGTTGGTATTGTGAAAACCCGGTCTTTTTCTTCGTTTGCATCAGGATCCACCGAACTGGCTCCGATAATGGGGTCAGGTTCATCTTCAAGCCCGTGGAAAGATGATGCATTGGACCAAAATTGCTGCACGAATTCGAACTGTCTTTCTATGTCCGTGCAGAAGCAGGCAAAGAGCAAACCCTTCTCGTCATTCTGGTCGCGCGTATATGGTCTGCCCCGACGTAATATTCTGTGCCGATTGGAAATATCCAACGCACCTTCATTGCCCGGCAAACGGCTGTCACGCGGGTTGGTGCGACGGATATGTGAACCAAACGGGCAAGCCAGCCCATGCGGATCATCCTCTCCATAGATAAAGTCATTTTCCGTTTCTGCTGCCAAATTGTCGGCATGTGCAGGACAGAATACCGGGTTGCCGATCAACGGACGTCCATTTGTCCAGCGGCCCATGAGTTTTGCTTTGACCCATTCTCGGTCAGGTATCTGTCCAACAACTTTATACAAATCCTTCAACCCGCCTTCGCTCAGCTCGCCTGCGGCTTGATCCACAAAATTTTCAAACCCGTCGACATCTTGTTTTAGCTCCCGGATGACCAAAAAAGTTCCATTTCGGCCAAAGTCACGCGGCGAATCGGACAAGTTAGGATTGCCAAAATCGGGATATTTGGACAGATTTTCGTCGACCGCCACTGGCAGTGCACCGGCCATGTCAGACTCTTTCGGAAGCTTCGGCGATGCAGGGAAATATCCCATGCTGTCGCGGTAACCTAAGATAAATTCGCCAGGCTCGGCCAGATCACGCTTCGGCATGCCCTTGGTGGTCCGGCTGCTTCCTTTGATCACGGGTTGAGAAATTCCGTCACGAAAACCGAAATGTTCAAAATCGGCTTTTTCCGGTTCCGGCCATGCGGGGGCACATTGGATTTGCGATACCAACTTGCCGCCATGATTTTCCAATAGCGCCTGATGTGTTTGAACCATCCGGGCAAGGGCGTCCTCATCGGCTGCATATAACATAAGAACTGCCTCGACGGCCTCGTCGCCATCCGCGCCATCATGCCAACGCCAGCTATCTGTCGCATTGATCCCTTCATCCCCCAAAATGCGGCTACGCCCCGACATGCCCATCCGGAAGGGGCCTGGAAATTCGGAAAATAATGCACCCTCTGCGCTGTTGGGGGCTTCAAATTTTTCTATACCGGTAGCAGACAGGCCAAGAATTACCGCCTGCGCCATGGCGGCTTGCGCGTCCCTATTATGGGTGCAGCTCTGATTGTCAGCAGCGATGTTGCCGCCATCAAGAGGACGGTCGCCAAAGGCAATAGTCATCGCGTGCGAGAGTGCATATTCATCTTCTCGTCCATCAGGGCGCGGCACGGATACCAATATGCCCTCGTCAACAAGCAGTTGAATGGCAGCCTCATTTCCAGGCCCGACCAATCCCTGCGCTTTCATCGGTTTGCCGCGAAGCCAGCACAGCCATTCGCCGAGGTCGCCAGATGCATTGGGCAATTTTACAGTGAGACATGTGGAATAGGGCAATCGCTTCATGCCCCGAAAAACCAGTGCCTGTACCTCGTCACTTTCAATCCGGTTTTCGGTGCGCGGCATGGAGCTGAAGCAGCGGAGCCATTCTTCGGCCTCTGTGGCACTTTCTGCTAGGCCTACTCCGATTTGAATGATCCCGTTATTCCGGATTCTTTCGGTTGTTAGATCTGGAAAGCGCGAATACCAAAAAGGGGCGATTTGTTGGACAACCCGTACCCAGCGTTTGAAGCCATCTGCATTACCCGCGCCGCCAAAAACCATAAACCTGGTTTCGGGAAAACCTTCCCAATTGCTCCACGCGGCGGCTTGTCCCCAGCGGTTACGCATGATGAAATCTTCGAGATAGCTTTCCCAGCTACCGTCAAAATTTGAATAGAACGAAACCGTTTGAGTTCCAGGAACTTGCCACCAGCGCGCATAATGGATTGTTCCCATATGGTTGATCAGGCCGGGGCGGAACCAGTGGACAATCGCCATCCGGATGCTCCAAAGCGAGAAGGCGTGGAGCAACTTGCGGAACAAGCCTTTTTTCAGGCGCCCAACCGCCATAACGTGGTTTTGCTGATATCCAGGCGGATTTTCAGCAGCAACAATATCTTTCAGCTTGGTAAGCGGTGCGTCCCTTTCATACACTTTCTCTCGCTTTTCGTGGATGCGAACGATTGCCATCAGGCTGACCAATGTAAGCAGCGCGATTGTTGCAGCGGTCAGCAAAGCCGAGAGAGCCACAAGGGGAATTTTTGACGCTAACGACCCTCCAAATGATGGCCAGAAAAGAGCGCCGCATAAAGCCGAAAGCGCTAGCAGACCGAACCAGAATGGCCGGGCATCGCGTGATTGAGCAAACGCTATTGCCTTTTGGGAATGTGAATTTTCCCGATAGTTGGTTAGCTGCAGACGCATTTCATTTGTAACACAGGAAAAAGCGTCAAAGGATTCCTGCTTTGCTTCCGCCATTAAATCCAGTTGCTCCTGCGTGGCTTCTGCTTTCAGGATCGGGTCGCCACGCAAAATCCGGCGCAGATGCGACAATATCAACGTCGGATGGCTTCCCCGCGCTGTTTCGGTTTTCACATAATTGCGCAAAACACGGTCGGCAAAATCCGCAAACCGCGCCTGTTTTTCGACTTTTCGACCAGGAAATTCACCAAGCCCGTTTTAGTCAACGCCCGTTGCGCCCCAGGGCTTGCTGTGCAGGTTGACCATATGGGCTTTCATGAAAGCTGCCAAATCTTGATCATCACGGAGCCCGGCCATGCGAAAAACAGGCGCGAGATATTCGCCAGCTTCGGCGGATATTTTTGCAAGAGCCTCGGTAGGGTCGCCATCAACGCTAAGCTCAAAAGCGATCTTCAATTCTTTTTCAGTTTTAATCGTTGAAAGGGAGGAAAAATGAACAATTCCTGTTGCATCCAGTGCTTTGCGAATTGCGGGGGAAGCAGGGTTTTTTAGCTGCGCTATTTCGTCATCGATAGCTTGCTTTCCCAATCCATCATTTGCATTGGCCAAAATGATGAACATGGATTGTTTCGCCGCCACACTATCATAGGTCATTTCTAGATGGCGAGGAAACGGGCCAACAGTTTTCAAGCGACCCGCTTTTCCGGATGCTGGTTTTACGTTTTTGGCGCCAAGCAACGCCATCATTGTCTCGGTGATCTGTTCGATAGCGAGATATTTTCCGATGCAGACATGAGCGCCCATGCCAAATATCAAATCAGGCTCAATCCACTGGCCGTCTGCATCTTTCCGGTCCGGGCGAAACTTGCCGGGTTCTGGCATGACGCGTTTGTCACGCATGGCCGACATGGTTGACACCATTAGCAGGCTTCCGGCCTTTATTTTTTTTGGCCTGCCATCAACGTCAATATGGGTATCTTTTGGAACATAGCGCCATTGGTCAGGAGCAAGCGCGGGATTGAGCCGGCCTGCCTCCAGCAATATGCGTTTCAACTCCTCTCTTTCGCCATTGGCAGCGACCTGCTTGGCCATTTGTAAAGCCTTTGGACGCCGGCAGAGTTCTTCGAGAATTTTTGCTGCCGCGAGCGTATTTGTGGGTATGAACCCGGCGACTAATCCATAAAGAATGGCGCGAATTTCCGAATTGCTAATGGGATCGCTATCGCGTTGCTCATCCTGCAGAACCAGCAGTCGTTCAACTAATGTTTGCGGGCCTTCGCCCGGCACACCATATTGGTCGATCTGACGGCGCATTCGAGCGATCGTATCATCAATGACAGCGCGAATGCGCACAGCACCATTAAGGGCGACGTCGCGAATTTTCGGATCACCGTATGGGTCGGCAAAAAGTATCGCAGAAGAAGAGATGGTCCAGTCAGCAAAGGCATCGGAGTCCGAAGTGGAAAAACCGAAATATTGTATGCAAACTTCAGCAGCGATCCGCTTAAAATAATCATCTATCGCATCAATCCGGCCAGCACTATTTTCAATAAGTCCGCGGCTGAAACGCCTCGACGTTTCTGCAATAAATGCGGTATCCTCGCGCCGGACAATCTTGTGAATTATTGCATTTTGACGCTCATGCTGAGTGCCTTCCAAGCCGAGTACAAAGGTGGAGCCTCCTGCAAGTTCCTGCATCTCTGGGCCAAAGGGAACCTGAAAGTCTTCCGTGCGTTCTAAGACCTGTCTCACCTCGCTATCGCGCACGATATGCGTCATTCCAGCAAGAGTGATGATCGGCTTGAAAGCGCGTCCAAAGCGATAGATGGGTTTTAGCGCGGCTTGGGAAAGTTTTGATCTTTGGGCGGCGAGCCAGTTTTT
>CAKZNA010000155.1 GCA_937129355.1 uncultured Sphingomonadales bacterium
GGACAGGAAGGCGATCCCGAGCGCCGAAGCGACGACGGCTAGCCAACAATAGTCGGGGTCCACGGAGAATCTTGATCTCAGTCAGTCAGCGCTCGCGACTCGGACGAGTCGCGCTCTGCGCTACTTCTTGGAGTCCTTGAGCTTCTTGTTCTCGGGAGCGTCCGCGTCGAGCTGGAGCGCGAGGGTCTTGACCTCGCGCAGCTTGATGGTCGTGTTGAACTCGTCGGCGAAGCGCTTTATTGCTCCACCCGGTTTCGCCAAGCGGTAACCGGCAATTCCGAATTCCTCCAGAACGCTCACATGCGCGACCTTGTTTCGAGGATAGATGAAGGTCTGCCCGGTTTTGATAGGCAACAGTGAAAATTCAAACCGAGCATCGCTTTCGTTCATCTGATTGAAAGGCGTGTGCGTAACTCCGTGCAAGCCAATTTCGTGCCGGTCATCAATCATGTCATAGATCCAAGAACCCGACCAACCCTCACCGCCTGAGGCGGCATCTTCAAAAGCAGTTTTGGTGTAGGGTAGGCGTACTGTTATCTCGTCATACGGCAGCGCCAGCAGGCTCTTCTTGTCTAAACCAAAACAGCCTACGACGGCGAAAGTTGCCTTGATATCATGGCGATCTAATATGTCCATGATCGCGCGGTAAGCTTGGACCAGTGACCGTTCGTTCAGGTCGCGGTGATGCTCGGGTGTCAAATGGTCTGCAACGCCCCATTTGCCTTCACAATCCAGCGAAAGAATAAACCTACCGGCCATCAAACAGTATCTGAATCCAGGTAGCTGATATACCATTTGGCGGGATCGGTCACGAAAGGCATGTCTACATCGCGTGGCCGCGCGCCGAAATTGAGCTTTATCGGTCGGATACGATTGGGAAAGGGAAGAAATCCAGCTTTGCGGTAAGCGCCGTAATTGGGTGAATGCGGCTGGCACCAGGCAAGCGCAACATCTGCGTTTCTCTGCCTGAAACTGTCCGTGAGCGCGCGGATAAGCCCCGGCAAATCGCTATCTTCACCAAAGGCGTCCATTACATAACCGACATTTCCCCCATGTTTTGCCGCGACCGTACCTGCGGTAAAAGACCGGTTACGGTAATTTAGTAACGTATATTTTTCGCTCGGATGGGCGTTCAAGCGCCAGTTTAGATATTCCAAGTCCCGTTGGATCGCTAAACCAAGTTCGTGCCGTTTTGCAAAAGCATCCCAAGCGTCGCTGACATTTTCATCGAATGCATCGATTTCGCTGGCGTCTAACGATGGTACGGAAAGCTCGGGCAAAGGAAAATCGGGTAGGAATCTAGCCACCTTCTTCAAGAAATAACCAGTCCGGAGAGGTTTAATGAGCATTGGTACCGAAGATAAATACGTCCAACCGAGCTTTCCAAAAAATCCCGGTGACGAATTGAGGTTCGGAAAACCGTAGAGAAAAGAGCCATCATTGTCGTCGTAAAAGGCATTGATTAGCCGCGTAAAAACGCCTTTTCCGCGAGCGACCGGATCCACAATCGTATCCATTGACTGATAGCCTAGAATCTTGTCACCGCTGGCGATGCGAAATTTGCTGGGCATGAAAGCATTTAGGCCAACAATGCCGTGCTCGTTAGACCGGCAGACCGCAATCAGGCCTTTCGCTGTCGGCTGCTTTGCAAATTTCCACTCAAGCTTACCGCGTTCAACGGCTTGCTGCTGGTTAGGGAGCAGATGCAGATAGGAATCCCTTATTTCGGGACTAAAGCGCTCCATAGAAAAATCCAGTTTCATTCCCTTCCCTTCCCTGATCAACGCTGCCCGGCAATTTCGCTATCAGTTACCAGAGCTGGGTGCAATCCCATCGCTTCCCGCTCAGCTTCGCTTGGGAAATTCACTAGAACGCCCATATCTTTTTTCTGGAACACAACCATATTGCCAAGCGCCACGGCCGACGCGCCACCCTCGTTTACAGCCTCGCGAATGTCATCGTGGGTGCCCGCCCCTCCATGCGCGATCACCGGAATGGAAACTGCGTCGGAAACCGATCGTATGAGCTCAATATCAAAGCCCTCCCAGGTCCCTTCCTGATCAATCGAAGTTAACAGGATTTCACCTGCCCCAAGACCTTCCACCCGGCGTGCCCATTCCACGGCATGCTGACCGGTAGATTTTCGACCAGAATGCGAGCGGCAGCTTTTTGATCCCGAAAACCCCGACTTTACGTCAATGGCGGCGATAACACATTGTGTACCAAATGATTTCGCAATTTCAGCAAAAAGTTCAGGATTAACGTAGCCCGCTGTACCGACAATGATCTTTTCCATACCCAACCGCAGAACTTTTTCTGCTTGTCCGACATTTGTAACACCCCCGCCATAGGCAACCGGCATAAAGCACTCTTCGGCCAATTCATTCAGCAGGTCGAAATTTGGCCCGCGCCCCTCGACGCTGGCATAAATATCGACCACAGCTAACTCATCGACTTCACATTCGTTAAATATCCGACACGTATTGGCTGGATCACCGATATAACTGAACTCACCGAATTGACGAGTTTTGACCAAGGAGCCTTTGCGGATCTGAAGACAAGGAATGAGGCGTGAGCGCAGCATGACTAGAGCGCTCCGAAATTGCTGAGCAATGTCATACCAAACCGGTGACTTTTTTCTGGATGGAATTGCACGCCGTAGATATTGCAGTCCTGAATTCCAGCATCAAATTCGATGCCATAATTGCATTTCAACATTGAGTTTTCTTGGTTTTCAACCTTCACAAAAAAGCTATGAACAAAGTAAAAGCGCATTTCGGTGTCAAATTTTTTTGTAAGCGGAGAAGGCCTAGACGGCATAGCAACATTCCACCCCATATGCGGTACTTTCAGGTTCGATCTAGCAGGGAATTTTCGCGCTTGAGCGTCAATGTAGCCCAGTCCTGCAAGTTTACCTTCCTCGCTGCCGTTAGTTAACATCTGCATGCCAAGGCATATCCCGAGCAACGGCGTTTTACCATCAGCTACCTTTTTATCGAGAGCTTCTCGCAATCCGCTATCATTGAGCCGTTGCATCGCGTGGTCAAACGCGCCCACACCTGGCAAAATAATTTTCTCAGCCGAAGCGAGCTGTTGCGGATCACCCGAAATCTCGGCCTCAATACCAATTCTGCGAAGCATATTGTGTATTGAGCCAAGATTGCCGACCCCGTAGTCAAGAATAGTGATCATTTCTCTTGCTCGACCGGAAAACAGTATTTCAGATAGAAGCTCATGGGAACAATTTCGGCCTTAGCTAGAATATAGAATAGGGGTCGAAGTGCCTCAAAGCGCGTCTTATATGTCGGGAAATCCGTCCACCATTTCGGCTTGGACGACATTACTTCGTTGTATTCCATACTGGAGATATTAAGACGTTTCTTGAAATAATCTACCAATTCATCCTCTACATGTGGTGGCTGCATGTAAAGCCTCCATGCCTCTTCGCGTGATACTTTACCATTTCTGGCAAGGGCGGAAAGAGTGTTATTTCGGAAATCGGAACCAAATTTTTGCGGTGCATAGACGGAATGAAAGAACGCTGTCATCCGGTTTTCTAAATGATGACCACCGTAATATTCCCAGCCATATTCGCGTTCAAGGAAGTTGCGCGCTTCCTCTTTGCTATAATCAAGGTACCAGAAAGGACGGATTTTCTTGATTTGGCCAAAAAGGGTCCAGCGCATAAATCGCCAAAAGGTCATCAGCGGATATGTTTCCATGCGTCGCCTACCAAACCGTTTGTGGATAGTTTTGATATATTGTCCATCAAAATAGTTTTTCCCTACCGGCGTAATACCTTCGGTAACAAAGCTATGTCCTTCCAGGATATATTTTACGCCATTCTCACTGGCAGCACGGTACATTACTTCCGAAAGTGCAAGATCGGTTGAAGCCTCAATCTCGGGAACGCCCGCCCGGAAAAATGCGCAAAAAATATCGTCAGCTTCCTTGTTATTGACAACCCATGTGTAAAGATCGACATTCAGCGCCTTAAGAACCTTGTGGATATTTTGAGTGGCGATGGAG
>CAKZNA010000156.1 GCA_937129355.1 uncultured Sphingomonadales bacterium
CCGAAATGGCGGTTCCGGTTCGCGCGGAACTCGCCGACCGGATCGGGCAGAATGCATTGCGCCTCGACCGCGCAGTGCGGCGAAATGTCACGCATTTGGAGGAGCGCCTGGAGGCACAGCGCCGCCTACTCCCCAAACTCTCCGAACTCACGGCCCCGCAGCAACAACGTGCCGACGAGCTATCCGAACGATTGCAGCGCGTATTGGAACGCCGGGTCGATGCCGCACGTATTGCCTTTGCGGCCCCATCAAAAGCATTGCGGCCACAGTTGCTTCATGGGCTGTTGAACAATGCGCAAAACAAGCTGGATGGGTTATCCCGCCTCACCGCTAGCCTCCACCCCGAAGCTCCTCTAAAACGCGGCTTTGCAAGAGTGACTGATGGAAAGGGCAAGACAGTGGTGAATGTTGCAGCGGCAAAAGCTGCCCATGCTGTGAACCTGCGCTTTGCGGATGGCGAAGTCGGCGCCGCAGTTGAGGGCACAGCGCCGCCCACGCGCACAAAACCGAAGACGCGCAAGAAGGAAGACAGCGCAAACCAGCAGGATTTATTTGGAGATGGCCGATGATCCTGCAGCTGGCTCTTTCAACGATGATGGTTTTGATAACCGCGATAACACACGGCCTTGGCATCGCAATCCTCGCCAAGACGCTTCGCGGAGAATTGCGGGAAGAGCGCGAACATCATCTGAGGGCATTTTCGTTCCGCGCCCTGGCCTTTACGCTTGCATTGATGTTCGGGCTTTTCGTGCTGCACGGCATCGAAATCTGGTCCTATGCCCTTCTCTACGAATTTCTAGGCGCGGTCGAAAACCTTGAAACAGCGGTTTATTTCTCCACCATCAGCTATTCCGGCGTCGGCTTTGACGATCGTTATATGGCCGAAGGCTGGCGGCTGATAAGTGCGATCGAAGGCATCAACGGTTTGTTGCTGCTCGGCTGGTCGACTGCCTTTTTTGTGACCGTGGTAACACGCATGGGGCGGCGGTGATCAAGGCCTTTGCGGCAGGCAATTAAGGCCAGAAAGGAAGATCAAATGCGCAGCCTTCTAACATTTCTCGCTTTCGCACTGCTTTGCGGATGTCAGACGAATGCGCAGCGACAAGCCAGTGTCACCCCGCTCGACCATTTACCCGCCCTGAAAGGCGATTATTTCAAATTTGATTCCGCGCATGTGGGACGTCCCTTCCATATCTATGTGCGCTATCCAGAGGGATATGCCGATAACACTGACAAAAAATATCCCGTCGTCTATCTGCTCGATGGCGATTCACTGTTTCCAATTTTGGCGTCTAACCATCTCTTCCTCCACTATGACGACGAGTTACCCGAAGCGATCGTTGTCGGGATAGCCTATGGCGGCTTTGATCCTTCGGTGAATAAACGCGGCTATGATTTTTCCGCGCCAGCCGACGACGCTCGTGAAGGCCAAGGCGGCGCACCTAAGTTTCATGCGTTTTTGGAAAATGAATTATTGCCAACCGTCGAGAATAAGTATCGCATCGATGCTGCGCGGCGGATACTATTTGGACAATCCAGAGGAGGCTACATGATCCTCTACTCAGCTTTCACAAAACCAGATCTTTTTTGGGGGCGTATCGCTACAAACCCATCATTCTTTCCGGGCAAAGACTTTTTCTACTCGGCTGGAAAACCCTCCAAGCGAGGCGATCTAAAGCTGATAGTTGCTAGCGGCGAAAACGACCATGAAAGGAAGCGTGAGTTGGCGCTGGAATGGCGCGACCATTGGGAAGGACGGGCGGGCGCGCCTTGGCAGACAAAACTTATTACCATCCCGGGCGGAACGCATGCTGCAAACAGTACCGATGCCTACCGCGCTGGTATGCGCGATATATTCGGGTTGGACGCGCCCGAAAAATAGAACCGCCGCAGCGCCGGACCATTTTCAACTTTCCTACAGGCCCATATCTAGCCTAAATCATCCGACGCTCTTTGACATCGCAATATGATTTCCGCCCACAGCGCATCTTTTTTGGCTTTGGCAAAAGGCGCGGTTTTTGGCCCTCGACATATCGTGACTTTTGTGACCTTTGAAGTTTTCCGCTGCTTTTCGCTTGCCGTCATATGGACAGCGCGGCGATGCTTCTCTAACCGCTGCACATGACTATTCAGCCCTCCGATTCCATCCTTATCATCGACTTTGGTTCACAAGTGACACAGCTGATTGCACGGCGCGTTCGCGAAGCCGGTGTCTATTCCGAAATCGCGCCTTTCAATAATGCCGAAGAAGCGTTTGAGCGCATCAAGCCGAAAGGCATAATCCTGTCCGGCGGCCCCGCCAGTGTGACCGAAGCGAATAGCCCGCGCGCACCGCAATGTGTGTTTGATAGCGGGCTTCCCATTTTGGGTATTTGCTATGGCCAGCAGACGATGATGGAGCAGCTTGGCGGGAAGGTAGAGGCCGGCGGCGAAGCGGGCGGCGAATTTGGGCGCGCGTTTCTTGAGGTCGAAAAACCATGCGCGCTCTATGACGGACTTTGGTCGGGCGGCGAAAAGCATCAAGTGTGGATGAGCCACGGCGACAAGGTCACGGCGCTGGCCGAAGGATTTGAAACTGTCGCCACATCCGAAGGCGCTCCCTATGCCTTCATCGCCGACGAAGCCCGGAAATATTACGGCATCCAATTCCATCCCGAGGTCGTGCATACACCCGATGGCGGGAAACTGATTTCGCATTTCGCGCATCAGATTTGTGGACTGGCGGGCGATTGGACGATGGCCGAATTCCGCGCCACAAAGATTGCCGAAATCCGCGATCAGGTAGGCGGCGGAAAAGTTATTTGCGGATTGTCTGGCGGCGTCGATAGCAGCGTCGCGGCCATCCTAATCCACGAAGCCATTGGCGATCAATTGACCTGCGTTTTCGTCGATCATGGCCTGCTCCGCATGAATGAACGCGAAGAGGTGGAAACGCTGTTCCGCGATCACTATAATATTCCGCTGGTGGTGGTTGAAGCAGAGCAACGCTTCATGGCGGGCCTCGATGGAGTTTCTGATCCAGAGAAAAAGCGCAAATTTATCGGCGGCGAATTTATCAATGTGTTTGAGGAAGAAGCCGGCAAAATTGGCGGTGCGGATTTCCTTGCGCAGGGCACGCTCTATCCCGATGTGATTGAAAGCGTTTCTTTTACCGGAGGCCCATCGGTAACAATCAAATCGCACCATAATGTCGGCGGATTACCCGAGCGCATGAACATGCAGTTGGTCGAGCCGTTGCGCGAATTGTTCAAAGACGAGGTCCGCGATCTGGGCCGTGAGCTTGGCCTCAACGACCAGTTTGTCGGCCGTCACCCCTTCCCCGGCCCCGGCCTCGCCATCCGCATCCCGGGCGAAGTCAACGCCGAACGCTGCGACATTCTTCGCAAGGCGGATGCTGTGTATTTGGAAGAAATCCGAAACGCCGGATTATATGACGCCATCTGGCAAGCCTTTGCTGTACTCCTCCCCGTCCGTACCGTCGGCGTTATGGGCGATGCCCGCACTTACGACAGCGTTTGCGGCCTTCGTGCGGTTACCAGCACCGACGGCATGACCGCCGATATTTATCCGTTTGACGCCGCATTCCTGTCGCGGGTTTCTACGCGGATCATAAATGAGGTGAAAGGCATCAACCGCGTGGTTTATGATTATACCAGCAAACCGCCCGGCACGATTGAATGGGAGTGAGGAGGACGCCTTGTTTTCAAAAGCAGAGAAAGTTGAACTGAGGTTAGACCGGCTCGAGACAGAGGCTAAGCAAGATTTGCCGCAAAGATCTGAATGGCTTCGTCGGCTCTTGATTCTCCTCCTATTTTTCCCAATCCTGCCTTACGTGATTTATAAGGGCTTACAGCATGTCAAGGCTTGGAATGAAGACGATGCCGATACGCTCTATTCAATTATCCTCCAAAAACACGCAGTATCAAAACTATTTCGAGGAAAGAACGCGCCGTTAAGCTTAATTTCTCGATCCCAGCGGGCGTATATGACTTTTGTAAACGGGAATTTGGAAAAATCGCAGAACTTATTCTCCGCTTTGCGACAAAAGACCCATGCTTCAGATAAAGAAAAAGATCGGTTTATCAAATATCATGCGCAGCATTGGTTAGCGATTATATATTTGATACGGTTGCACCCAATGCGAGTTTGAGTGGAATTACAGCAACTGGTGGTCGTTTGAATGTCTATCAAGCCATGAAACG
>CAKZNA010000157.1 GCA_937129355.1 uncultured Sphingomonadales bacterium
CAGAAACTGTTTCGCTTTCTAAAATGTTTTCAAGGATTACTTTTTTCTTAACAGGTTTTGGATATTCAAATTCTGTAACTCCTAAATCTTTTCTAAATCCAACGATGAAAATTCGTTCTCTATTTTGAGGAACACCAAACTCTTTTGCGTTTATGATTTGCGGTTCTGGAATAAAATATCCTAAATCTTCCCGTAAAACATTTAAAATTGTAGCTAAGGTTTTTCCCTTATCATGATTTCTCAAACCTTTTACATTTTCCAAAAATATGGCTTTAGGTTTTTTCTTTTTGGAATAATCCGGCTTGCCGCCGGGTTTCTTGCCTGCGGGCCTGCTCGCGGCTTTTGGTTTGCCTTTCGAAGCTGGCTTGCCGCTGCGACCAGGGCGCTCTGAAAAGCTTAACCGCGCACTGGGATCACGCACATCGCCGACGGGCCGCTTGGGGCGCGCGTCGCCAGTAGCCGGTTTACCTTCCGGCTTACCTTGAGGTCTATCGGCCCGTTTGGGCTTGCCTTCAAATTTTGGCTTGCCTTCATACTTGCCTTTGCCTTTCGGCTTTCCGCCTTCACGCCGTTCGGCATCGGGGTGAAAATCTGGCTCCACTGAAAAAACGGGCCGTTCGCGCGGGTCCCATTTCTTCTTGCCTGCAGGCCTGCGCTCAGCGGCGGGCTTGTCGCGTCGTGTTTCAGTTCGCGTCTCGTGGCGTGCGCCTTCGACCTTTGCATCTTCGCTCGCGACAATGGCGACTGCCCCCGCGGCAACCGCATCGGCGATAAAATCTTCGCCGTTGAATTTGGCCCCGCAAAAGGCACCGAAAATTGTGCCTTGCGCAACCTTCCGGTGATCAATCGCAAAACCGGTAACAGTTTGCGCTGCCACCGGTTCTTGCAAGTTATCAATCAAGGCACCCAAACGCATAGCTTATCCTTTGGGTGACCACAGAAGCGGAGTAAGTTCCGAAACATCAACATCGCGGCGTGTATCAGGAATGATACCAAGCAGCGGCCCGACGCGCGTTACAGTCTTTTTGACAATCGGCGCAGCAGTCCAACCCGCGGTTCTTTGAAAGCTCGTCGCTTCGGTTCCGGTTGGCTCGTCCACCATCGCCACGATTACATAGCGCGGATTATCCATCGGGAATGCAGCCGAGAATGTAGCGACCACGAGATTGCGTGCGTAACCGCCTTCTGCCGGTTTTTCTGCCGAGCCCGTTTTTCCGCCCACGCGGTAACCCGGCGCATCTGCCTTCTTACCCGTGCCATCAACCACAATCATACGCAGCAATTGCCGCATTCTGGCGCTGGTAGCCGCTGTAAATACACGGCGCTCCTCTAGCTTGTCACCCTTTTGAACCTTCAACAAAGTTGCGGGACGCCAGATACCACCATTGACCATTGCCGAATAAGCGGTGGCCAAATGAAGCGGCGTCACTGAAATACCGTGCCCGTATCCAACTGTCATATTGGTAACGCGGCCCCAGTTTTTGGGCCACAACGTTTTAGCTGCTTCGCCCAATTCAATTTTCGGGCGCTTATCAAATTCGAGCGCACGCAGCATTGCCTCCATCCGTTCCTTGCCCAGATTATCGGCAATGCGCGCAGTTGCGATATTCGAGCTATGTACAAGCGTTTCTGGAACATTCAGCCAGCGACCGAGGGAATGGGTATCGCGAATTTTGAAGCCGTCAATCTTGAGAGGTGCAGTAGCATCATACCGGATGGCAAGATCACGCACACTACCCGCGTCCAGCGCAGCAGCGACGGTTAGCGGCTTAAAGGTTGAACCAAGCTCATAGACGCGATTGGTGACATTATTGACCTGACGACTGATCGGATAGCGACCTTCTATGATGGTATGCCCTTCATCCGGGATATTTGCGAATACCGGGCGGTTTGGATTAAAGGACGGCAATGTCGCCATCGCCATTACCTCTCCGGTTTTCACATCCAATATTACACCAGCAGCACCTTTCGCCCCGGTATTCTTCATACCCGCGGCAAGTTCGCTTTCCAGCGCAGCCTGTACGCGGACATCAATAGACAACTCAACCGGCTTGGAACGCGTGGCCGGATCGGAGAGCCTTGCGTTCATCACGCTCTCCATACCCATCTGCCCCTTGCCATCGCGATTAACAAAGCCCAGGACATGCGCGGCCAGATCATGTTGAGGGTATAGACGCTTTTCCTCACGCGGAAATTCGATGGCGATTTCACCCAGATCATGCACGCGCCGCACTTGTGCTGGCACGGCACTCTTTACGAGGTAACCGGGCTTTTTCGCCGTTAGTTTCGCAAAAAGCTCTTCGCTGGTTTTTTCGGGGAAAATCTCGGCCAGCTGATTGGCTAATATTTGCTTGTCGCCAAATATTTTGTCTGGCCTTACCCAAACGGCATATCCCTTTATACTGCGCGCTAGCGGCACACCGCTGCGGCTTACAATATCGCCGCGGGGCGGCACATAGGTAGTGGTCGTTGCCCCAAAAGCGCGCGTACCTTCAAATATCGCGAGTGAACCGAGGCGGCCAATTATCAGAATAACGAACGCGGAAAATAGGGCAGCAAGCACCAACAGACGCCAGAAAGCAAATGCGGTAAAAGACTCGTTATTACGGCTGCTACGGCGCGTTACAGTTCGGGCAACATATGTGGTCACCGGCCTTCTTTCTCCCGCTTCGCTTGTGCATCAATTTTCTTCATGACATCATCGGACAATAACTGCTCATCCATTCTGGAAAGCCGTTCCGTGCGACCTTCGTCACCGGAGATAACGGGTTTAAGCTCTTTCAGCTTGGCCTCTTCTTCGCTGGTAAGCGGCTTTGCACCTGCATTTCCAACAGGCTGCCCCGAACCGATAATTCCTGCCGGAGCCAAACCGTCAATTGCAACGGCAACGGAGACAGGCGCCGACTTGTTTTTGGCGCCGCCGAGGCTTGCAAGCGCATCTTCGCCCTCTAGAAACTGCTTTGCAGTTGGCGGTTTAAAGCCATAGAGAAGATCGTTCCATTCCTCCAGCTGAGACAAGTTTGCACGGGTCCGCATTTCTGCTTCGAGAAAGTCAATTTCCCGTTTTGTTTCATATATATCCCTATCAATGCTAACAAGGTCACTATGTAGAGCGGCAACATTGAGCGAGAGCGGGTAGAGCAGAATTGCGACGAAGCAAACCAGCGCCATCCAGCCCAAATTCTTTAGCCGCTTCATTGCCAAACTCATGCTGCTACCTCACTGACATTCCAAGCGGCTGCTTCACTCCGAATTGCTGATCGCAATGTGGAGGAACGCGCTCTCGGGTTTTTCTCTATTTCACTGGCGGATGGACGAATTGCCTTTCCCGGCTTTAGAAAAGTCGGCGCCGGGCCATCATTCGCAATCTGCGGCATATGGCGCGAACCACCCGCATCACTGCCACTGCGGTTGCGCAGAAACTGCTTCACGATCCGGTCTTCGAGGCTGTGAAAAGACACAACAACTAATCTTCCACCGGGCTTTAATATGCGCTCAGCGGCTTCCAAGCCTTCCTTCAATTCATCAAGCTCGCGATTGATGTGAATGCGGATCGCCTGAAAGCTGCGCGTGGCGGGATCTTTCGGCGCACCATCACGGTGCCCAACGGCTTTGCGGATAATTCTTGCAAGCTCTGCCGTGGTTTCAATCGGACGACTATGTACAATCGAACGCGCGATACGGCGGGACCGGCGCTCCTCGCCATAACGGAAAATCACATCTGCGATCTCTGCTTCATCTGCTGTATTGACGAACTCGGCGGCCGTTTCGCCGCTATCGCCCATTCGCATGTCAAGCGGGCCATCTTTCTGAAACGAAAAACCGCGCTCCGCTTCATCAATTTGCATCGATGAAACACCGATATCGAGGACAACCCCGTCAACTTGATCGATACCATCATCTGCGAGACTAGAATCCATGGAAGAAAAGCGGGCCGGATAAAGACGCAAAGCGCCTTCGCTCCGGCCCGCAAGTTCGGCACCGATGGCTAACGCCTGCGGATCGCGGTCGAATGCATAAACATTCGCGCCGCCAGCCAGAATTCTCTGGCTGTATCCGCCTGCACCAAAGGTACCATCCACAATCTCCGCGCCAGGGGTGATGGCCAGAGCGTGAAACACTTCATCCAATAGGACGGGAATATGTTTGGGAGCCGCATTCATTTCGCGCGCCTCCCATGTTCTTGCTGCCAAAAACGCAGCTCGTCTTTTTGCGCGTCAAATTCTGACGGGCCTTCGTTTAAGAAGATTTCCGGATTCCAGATCAGGAAATTGCCGATTGTTCCGAAGAAAAATGCGCTATCTTCAAGCTTGCTAAAGAATTTTAGCATCGGGTGCAGAACAAAGCGGCCGCTGGCTTCAAAATTCACATCGAAGATTGAAGATCCCGACGCGCCTGCTACTTCCTTGTCAAACTCATCAGCGCGGGCATTTGCTGCGCTCCGACGCTCCTGGATATCGCTCTTGATCTCATGGAGCTCTTCCAAGCCGATGCCAACCAAGCAGGGAAGCGAAGAGTGACGTCCTACATAAAGAGTATTGCCGCCGCTTGATTGCTGAACGCTGTCACGAAGAACCGAAGGTATGGTCGTGCGGCCCTTGGCGTCGATAGACGACAAGCCCGAACCTTTATAAACCACCCCAGATGACATTATCCCAGCATCCCTCCAAAACCGGGCAAGACTTCTCCGTCGCCGCAATCGCCTGAATGCAGCATGGTCGCTTTAAGCGGCCAGTAAGAAAGGAACTCACCCCAAGTTGTGTTGGGCTTAGCAAGGGATTTTATGGATTAAAAGAGGGTAATCATGGGAATAGATGAAAGGAAATCCATAAAGTACTGTTATTAAACATTATATTTCCACAATTTTTCATTTTCGTACAAGGCCGCGCGTTAACCTTTTGACTGATTTCCGGCCATTTTGGCCTGTTTCAGTGTCTTTTCAATACAAATGGAGGGGCGAATCCAGGAAATCCCTATCCGATTCTATTTGGCGAGATCGAGCAAGCGCTCTTCCAACCAGTTCATGTTTGCCGAACCATCGCTGCCAAGGAAACTACCAAGCCCTGTGCCCGTCCAAAGTTCCGTAGCAAGCAAATCTGCATCGGCCAGAAGGATCGCCCTTCCCTTGCCGACGTCGCAACTCGCCAGAACAGCCGGGTCTGCAATCTTGCAATCGGCGACTTTGGATGCGCCCGCATTTTGCCAAAGGCCATAGGCCGCGAGCTGAAGCTGCATCTCATCGACCTCGACAGCCTTTTGAACATCTTGCTGATCCATCGGTAATGTTAGCGCGAGGCCCCAATGCGCGAATAGCGGCGATAGCATTGATGTGAATAATGGACGGCGCGGATCGCCCAGCGGAAAGCTACTCTCCCACTGCAACGCAGGGTCGGCCAAGATAACAACATTACCGCCAGCGCCGACCCAATCTTCAAGCCTCACCAATTCCGCCGGTGTCAACGCGCGCGGCTGCGCCATCAGCATCACTTTGATGTCAGCATTATTTAGAACATCCAGATCATCTGCCGGAATGATCTCGAATTTCTGTTCCAAACGCTGTTTGACCGCCGGGACTTCATCAGCATTTTTTATTGCATCAGCCACCTCTCCCTCAGGCCAAATCAGCGGCATGCTGGTCATCAAAGCCAATTTGGGTTTTGCGCTTTCACCCGTTTGCCCGGGCGACATCCACAATAGAAATAGAATTCCGCCAAACAGCACCGCGGCACCAATCGCCACGCGCCAACGCAGCGGCCCATCAATTTCCTGCAATTTCATTTTTCTGCCTAACCTTCCGGCCTATTCAATCGGCGCCGTATTCGGTCCGTCAAGTTCCGCATCAGGCAAAGGTGCCCCATCCGCTTCCTTCGGTTCCGCCTCTACCGTCGGCGTTACACCGAGTTCGGCAAGCGGCTCATCAGCAACCTCATCCGTTTCAGCGGTCTGTAACTCAGGCTCTTCGCTCTGTGTGATCGCGGCCTCTTCGGCTTCCGGCCCTTGGTACATCATATTGGCAATGCTGACGACAACGAGCACTACCACAAGTCCGAAAATACCGACCTGAATACGTTGCAGCGCAGATTCGCGTGGGGGTCTTTGCAATGATGCCAATGCGGGTCTCCTTTGGACGATACTTATCGCGCCGCAGGATTCATTTGTCCAGTTGCCATGGCATCGCGGGTAAATTCTTCGACGCCATCCATTCCGGATTATAAAGTGTCGAAAGATAGCGAAAGCCGGTATCGCAAAGGATTGTAGCCACTCGCGATTCCCTGCCAAGCTGCTTCGCGAGCTGCACGGCACCTGCCACATTTATGCCCGACGAAAGACCAAGGCAAAGCCCCTCTTCCGCCAAGAGCCTGCGCATCCAGACCAGACCCTCTTCATCAGAAATACGAAATTGCGTATCTATAGGTGCGCCGTCCAGGTTGGCAGTAATCCGCCCCTGCCCTATCCCTTCGGCCACCGAATTGCCTTCGCCTTTCAGCTCCCCGCAGGCATAGTAGCTGTAGAGCGCGGCTCCATGCGGATCGGAAAGCGCAATCGTAACCTTCTCGTCTTTTTCTTTCAGGCCGAGCCCTACACCCGCGATCGTTCCACCGGTTCCGGCTGCACATGTAAAGCCATCAACACGCCCGTCCATTTGTTCCCAAATTTCGAGAGCAGTTGTTTCGATATGCGCTTTGCGGTTCGCAATATTATCAAATTGGTTTGCC
>CAKZNA010000158.1 GCA_937129355.1 uncultured Sphingomonadales bacterium
ATTGACAAGCGCGCGCATTTACCGAGCTTTGCCGATACACCGCTGACACAGCGCTCTAACGAAATTCCAGTGCCAAATCCTGATGGCCCCGCCTTTGGCAAGAAAGTGGTGCTTTACGCCACCTGCTATGGCAACTTTAACGACCAAACGCCCGGTGAAGCGGCGATGAAAGTGCTTGCGCATCAAGGTGTCGAGGTACGGATCGAACATCCTGAATGCTGCGCAATGCCAAAGCTTGAAAATGGTGACCTTCCCGCAGTTGCCGATGCCGCGACCCGCATTTCGGCGCATTTTGCACCATTGATCGACGAGGGATATGATATTGTTCCGCTAACGACATCCTGTTCGCTGATGCTGAAATTCGAATGGCCGCTGATCCAAACCGGTAATGATGATGTCATCAAGCTTAGCGAGCATACGTATGATCTCTCGCAATATGTGGTGGCACTTTCAAAGGATGCCGGGCTAGCGCCGATAGAGGCCATGGATGCCAGCATTGGCGTACATTTCGCCTGTCACAGCCGCGCTCAGAATATGGGACCGCAAGCTATGCAGATGCTTAAGCTGATTCCCGAGGCAAAGCCGCAAATGACAGAGCGTTGTTCGGGGCACGGCGGGAAATGGGGCATCTTCAAAGAAAATTATGATACCGCAGTGAAAGTTGGCCGCCCCGCTGCGCGCAATATGGCAAAAGATAGCCCGGACTATATGGTCAGTGAATGCCCGCTGGCAGGGCCGCATCTGCAGCAGATCATGGAATCCCAAAACGCGCCCAAAATTCCAGAGCGTGTTGGCCATCCGATCGAAATAATGGCCAAAGCTTACGGGCTATAAATTTAGCAGAATTTTAGAGAGAATATTTCCCCATGCCGCGTTCCGAACATACCATTACTACCGACGATATACTCTCGCTGGAAGACTATGAGTCCATCCGCAAGGAAAAGCGGGAAGAGAGCATATTGCGCAAAAAATATCGCCAGATGGCAATCGGTCCGCATGCTATGATCACCTTTGAAAGCTGGGACAGCATGTGGATGCAGGTGCAGGAAATGCTGCGCATCGAAAAAGGTGGTGATGAACAGCTGGCTGATGAGCTCGAAGCCTATAGCCCGATGGTGCCGAATGGCAGTGAGCTGACCGCGACATTGATGTTTGAAATTGACGACGAAGACCGCCGCAAAACCTTCCTGTCCAAAATGGGCGGCGTCGAGCAGTTGATCTTTATTGATCTGGATGGTGAACGCATCGGTGCAGAACCGGAACAGGATGTTGATCGCACCAGCCGTGACGGCAAAGCAAGCGCGGTCCAGTTTCTGCATTTCGCTTTCACAGCCGCACAGGTAGAAAAATGGCTGTCAGGTGACGGTACGGCGATGATCCGGATCGATCATTCTGAATATGGCCATGCCGCAATTATTGATGAAGCACATCGATTGGAACTAGCTCGCGATTTTGGCTAGGTGCAGGCCAAACGACAAATTGTTACCGAGGAGGTGGTCGACCCTGCCAGGTAGCGTTAGCTGACCCTGCCGGGCGGCTTTCTGGTGTTTCTTCCGCCCAGCCGGAACCGTTATCCGCATCATTGTCGTCGTCATCGTCTATTGCGCTCTCGGAAGGTGAATTGTCATCTCCGCCGGTCAAACTAACGCTCGGTTCGCCATAGCTGTCTAAATCTGGCTCGCTAAAACTGCCATCATCCGAATCTTCGTCGTCATCTACAACCACATCATCTTCATCTTCGAAAACTTCATTATCATCGTCATCATCGCTGAGATCGTCTGAAATGTCTGCGCTTTTCGGCGCTGGCTTCGGGCTTGCAGGCTGATGTTTGTCGGTGGCAACAGGGGTGCCGCTTGGCGTGATGAAGGCCAAAGCCCCCGCCAATGAAAGGACGCCTGCAACTGTCTTTGAGATATTATCCATCGCGCCCTACCAATCCATTTTTACTTCTATCAGTCTCTAGCAAACTAGAATTAATTAATTGCAAATGGAGGCAGCGAAGCCCCCTTGGAAGTCTATTCGGCGTTGCCGGATATTCCAGTATCTTGTGCTGGTTTGGAATCACCGGAAGGTGTCGCGGTAACCTTCGCTTGTTCAGCTGCGGCAGCGGATGAGCTACCCACGGCTTCCTTAACTTCTTCGGCGGCGGCAACGTCGGCCGCGGCAGCAGCTTCTTTGTCTTCAGTTCGGTCATCACCGCTGTCGTCATCACCGCTGTCATCATCACCGTCTTGGTCATCTCCGGCCAATTCTATGATGGGCTCGCCATAGTCCGAAAAATCTTCTTCGATATCTTCATCATCTTCTTCGGCTTCATTTGGTGACTCTTCCTCGTGCGTAGCTGCAGACGACGCTTCGGCTTCTTTCTTTTTTGAAGATGAAGCAATTTTGGTCGCATTATCTTTGATCGCAGATAGCTCGCCAGTTGTTCCGACGGTGATTATCACACTTATCAAGAATATGCCGCCAGCCATCATGGTCAGTATAGATTTCGAAACCTTATCCATATTGCTTCAGAGCCTTTTCGTTGGAAACTGCGAGAATATAGGTTGGCCGTGCTTAATATTTCGCAAACAAAAAATGGCCGCCAGCATTGCTGCTGACGGCCAGTGGGTTATTTTCCTCCCCGGAAAATATCGAAATTTCGTGTTTGCCGTTTAGGCTATTTGCCTCCGGCGCTTCCCAGCCGGTGATAAAGCTGCGCGAATTTTACGCTTTCTGGCTTATCTTCAATCTCTTTCAGATAATGCAACACGGCTTCGCGTAGCAGCGTTAGATCTTCGGTAGAAAGAACGGCTCTCGCTCTGGTTGGTTCGGCCATTTTAAATTCCTTTCATTTATCCAAACTGGTTCATTGTATTGTCAGCACCGCCGGCTTTTAGCGCGGCATCGCCAGCAAAATATTCTTTATGCTCATCACCAATGTCGCTGCCCGACATATTCTGATGCTTCACACATGCGATACCCTGACGGATTTCTTCGCGCTGAACATTCTGTACGTAACCCAGCATCCCTGCATCGCCGAAATATTCCTTGGCCAGATTGTCGGTAGACAATGCGGCTGTGTGATAAGTCGGCAGCGTGATCAGGTGATGGAATATTCCGGCCCGTTTCGCGGCATCTGCCTGGAAAGTGCGAATACGCTTGTCGGCTTGTTCGCCAAGTTCGGTATCATCATATTTCGCATTCATCAGGTCATCGCGTTCATATTCGGAAACATCCAATCCGCCCTCAACCATTGCGTCATAGACCTGCTGACGGAAATTGAGTGTCCAGTTGAAGGAGGGTGAGTTGTTATAGACCAGCTTTGCTTTGGGATGAACTTCGCGGATGCGGTCCACCATGCTGGCAATTTGCTCAACATGCGGCTTTTCGGTTTCGATCCAAAGTAGATCGGCGCCGTTATCGAGGCTCGCGATGCAATCCATGACGCAGCGGTCGGCGCCGGTTCCGGGGCGGAATTGGAAAAGATTGCTGGCGAGGCGTTTCGGGCGCATCATTTTGCCGTCACGGTTCAGGATAACATCACCGTTTTGCGCCGTTGCCGGATCAATTTCTTCGCAGTCAATATAGCTATTATACTGGTCACCCAAATCGCCCGGTTCTTTGCTCACCGCGATTTGTTTGGTCAGGCCAGCGCCCAGCGAGTCCGTGCGGGTAACGATGATGCCATCTTCCACGCCCATTTCCAGGAAGGCATAGCGGCAAGCGCGCACCTTCGCCAAAAAGTCTTCATGCGGAACGGTGACTTTGCCGTCCTGATGCCCGCATTGCTTTTCATCAGACACCTGATTTTCTATCTGGAGCGCACATGCGCCCGCCTCGATCATTTTCTTGGCGAGCAGGTAAGTTGCTTCTGCATTACCAAAGCCAGCGTCGATATCCGCAATGATCGGAACAACATGGGTCTGGAAATTTTCAACCTTGTCGAGCAATTTCTGTTCAGTGGCTCTGTCGCCCGCTTCACGCGCCGCGTCTATCCCGCGGAAAAGCTCGTCAAGCTCACGGCTATCTGCCTGGCGTAGAAAAGTATAAAGCTCTTCGATCAGCGCAGGAACCGATGTTTTTTCATGCATCGATTGGTCGGGGAGGGGGCCGAACTCGCTGCGAAGTGCCGCAACCATCCAGCCAGACAGATATAGATACTTGCCTTTGGTAGTGCTGAAATGTTTCTTGATGGAGATCATTTTCTGCTGACCAATGAACCCATGCCAGCAGCCGAGTGACTGCGTATATTTTGAAGGATCGGCATCATAAGCCGCCATATCTTCGCGCATGATTTTCGCGGTATATTTGGTGATATCTAGCCCAGTGCGAAAGCGGTTCTGCAATTGCATGCGCGCAACCGATTCAGCATCAATTCCGCTCCAACGGCCATTTTGGCCCTGGATCAAATGTCCTGCTGATTTGATTTTGTCCTGATAGGTCATGCTGCTCTCTTTTCAATTCATGTAAATTTGTTTTCAGTTAATGGTTAGAAAATGCCGCATTTGGCGCGGATAAGCGAGTCATTCTTGTAAGATTTGTTGTGTTTTGGTGCGACGTAGAGCGATTTATCTTGTCATAGTGTCACAAAATTGACAAAAAGGAACGAGCTAGAATTGAAGCCGCTGGAGATATTATGGCCGATCAAAAATTATATGCTGGCCACGCCATCCGCAGAATAAGGCGGGCAAACGGGCTTACGCAGGTTGCCATGGCGAAGTCACTAGAGGTTTCCGCCAGCTATCTGAACCTGATAGAACGCAACCAAAGACCGCTTACCGCACCGATCATGCTGCGTCTGGCGCAGCGTTTTGATTTTGATGCACGCACGTTAACGGGCGCTACGCCCGGCGGCGGGGTTGAAGCTATTAAACGGCGGCTGTCCGACCCTGTCTTTGGCGACCTTAGTATCGACAAAACCCAGATCGAGGATTGGATTGCCGCCGCGCCCGATGCGGCCGAAGCATTCGCGCGCGCATTTGACCGGCTAACTACAGGCGGCAAATCGGATCACCGCGAGGCCGATGCGCTGGCCGCCGTGCGCGACGAGATAGAACGTTGGCGCAACCATTTTGCCGACCTCGATGTGCAAGCGGAGAAGCTGGCCGATGAGCTCAGGCTGCAATCCGGCGATCTGTACGGTGCTATCACCGAACGCCTCCGCGTAAAGCATCAGCTATCCATTCGTATCCTGCCGAGCGAGGTGCTGCCCAACCATCTTCGCCGCCTCGATCTGCATGCGCGGCAGTTGCAGCTTTCCGAAATGCTTGATCCGGCAAGCCGCAGCTTCGCCGCCGCCTATCAATTGGCGCAGCTGGAGGCGAAGGACGAGATTGCGGCGCTGGTCAAGGGCGCTGATTTCGCCGAACGGGCGAGCGAGCGTTTCTATGACCGCCATCTGACCAGCTATTTCGCCGCCGCATTGATGATGCCTTATGCGCGCTTCCTGCGGGCATGCGAAGGCAGCGGGTATGACATCAAGCTGCTGCAACGCCGTTTTGGAGCAGGCTTTGAACAGGTCGCACACCGGCTCACCACTTTGCAACGCGTCGGCGCGAGGGGGCTACCCTTTTTCATGATCCGCGTGGACCGCGCGGGGCAAAGCTCAAAACGGTATGTCGGCGCGAGCAAGTCTCCATTGGCCCAAAGCGACGGGCGCTGCCCCTTGTGGCAACTGCATCATGCGTTTGACAGACCGGGAAGGCTTGAGACGCAGCTTGTCGAACTGGAGGGTGGTGAACGTTGGTTCACTTTGTCACAAGGCGTTGAACCGAAAGCCGGACGCGAAGGATTGGTCACAGCCGAATTTGTTGTGGGCTTGGGGATCGAAGCCTCGCAAGCCGACCGGTTATCGGCAGCACGCGGTATCGATATGGAAGGCGGCGGAGCCATGCCCATCGGCCTTGGCTGCAGCAGATGCACGCGCGTAAATTGCGTGCAAAGAAGCGCGCCGCCGGCGGGGCGGACATTGGTTTTCAACGATAGCGAACGTGGGCCGACGCCATTCTCATTTACGGGAGATGAGGATTAGGAACCGTTCGGTTTCTCCAACCCCTCAACAATCTTCTTCACAACCTGACTTTTGCCGCGCGGGACGATCAACACGTCTTTGCCGCTGGCGACGACGATCATGTCACTCACGCCAGCAAGATGGATGTTGAGGCCGTCAGAGCGGACAAGGTTGCCGCTGCTTTCAATCTCGCTCGCGGCATCGCTTCCTGTGCCTAACTCATAAAGCGCATCCCAGCTGCCGACATCGGACCAGCCCATCGATACGGGCGCGACGCATACGCGGGCTGCCTTTTCCATGATGGCATAATCGATGCTGTCGGACGGGCTAGACGCGAAGGCATCTGCATCGGGGAGGATAGCGTTGCCGTCATGTTCGGCTTTGGCCATCGCGTCCTGACACGCGGCTAACAT
Organism: uncultured Sphingomonadales bacterium; assembly: GCA_937129355.1. GTDB lineage: Bacteria > Pseudomonadota > Alphaproteobacteria > Sphingomonadales > Sphingomonadaceae > Sphingorhabdus_B. The sequence goes on from CAKZNA010000158.1 coordinate 6,409, forward strand.
ATCGGGCGCAAATTCTTTCAGAGCAGCCAGATAAGCGTCTGCGCGGAATAGAAATATACCGCCATTCCAGACATGGTTGCCGTCGGCGATCATCGCTTCGGCTTTGGCAAGCTCTGGTTTTTCCACGAAACGCGAAACTTGGCGGATGTTGCTGTCGAGCTGCTCGCCCATTTCGATATAGCCATATCCGGTTTCGGGTCCGGTCGGGCTGATCCCGAATGTCGCGAACCAGCCATCTTCTGCCTGCGGAAGCGCGGCGGAAATGGCAGCATGAAATGCCCCAACATCCTGAATGACATGGTCGCTTGGCATTACCAGCAGCGGCGTTGCACCATCCTCGCAGGCCAAAGCCGCCAAGGCGATGGCAGGTGCGGTATTTCGCGCGCATGGTTCCAGCAGTAGCGTGGCATCGTTTTCGTCAATTTCGGCTAGCTGCGTATTGATAAGTTCGCGGTGCCGCGCGTTGGCAACAACCAATGGCGCGGAGAATTTTCCGGCATCCGATGTGCGGCCCAACGTAAGCTGAAACATCGTTTCGTCGTTGGTCAACGCCAAAAACTGCTTGGGGTGTTCAGGGGTCGACATAGGCCAAAGCCGCGTGCCGCCGCCGCCGGAAAGTATGACTGGTTTGATTTTGGTCATTTTATGTTTCCGGTTATCTGGTTGAAACGCACCGCGTGAATATGTTCGCTGCCATCTATAACATAATCGCAAACAAAGCTTTACTGCCGATGTGTAAAATTAATCGACAGTTTACCAATTCACCGTAAGGCTTGCCTAACAGTTTATTGTAAGGACCCTAGGGCCAATCAGTGATTAGGTTATTTAAACATTATGTTCCGCATGCCGTCCTGTTTCTGGCGCTGGTAGATTTCTGCCTGCTTTTGGCATCTGCGGAAGCCGCTTGGGTCATTCGCGCCAATCAAATTGGCATGGAAGTTGACTATGTCGGCAACCGTTTCGGGCCGCTTCTTATTTTCGCGATCGCCGTGCAAACTGCTGCAATGGCGGTGGGTGTTTACAGCCCCGACGCGCTACAATCGCTTAGATTTTCGATTGCGCGTCTGTTGGTCGCTGTATCGCTCGGCGTGATTCTTCAATCCGTGCTGGCTTTCGCTTTCCCCGGGCTGACGCTTTGGCGGTCGAATTTACTTTATGCAATGGGACTCGCTTTCGTCTTTTTGGCCAGCAGCCGGGCTGTGCTTGGCAGCTTGATTGGCGGAGAAGCATTCAAACGGCGTTTGTTAATTTTGGGCGCGGGCAAGCGTGCACAGCGGATCAAGGATCTTGAGGCAAAGCGCGGGGCAGGATTTATCGTCGTTGGCTATATTGCCATGAACGAAAATAAGCGTGAAATTCCAGAGGCAATTGCGCGCGATGCGATTTTCAATCTCTCCGATTTCGTTGTTAAAATGGGCGCAAGCGAAGTTGTCTTGGCGCTCGAAGAACGGCGTAATGCCGTCCCGCTTGGCGATTTGCTGCGCATTAAAACCACCGGTGTGCATGTAAATGACATGTCGAGTTTTATCGAACGGGAAACAGGCCGTGTTGATTTGGATAGCGTTAACCCAAGCTGGCTGATTTTTTCCGACGGATTCTCGTCCGGTCGCCGGCTTTCTGGCATTGCAAAGCGCCTTTTCGATATTGTTGCAAGCATGGTCCTGCTGCTGCTGACAGCGCCGATTGTTGCCCTATTCGCCATATTGGTGAAGCTGGAAAGCAAGGGACCGGCCATATACCGGCAAGAACGCGTTGGCCTGTTCGGGCAATCCTATTTCGTGAACAAGCTGCGCTCCATGCGCAGCGATGCCGAAGTGGATGGTAAAGCGAAATGGGCGGAGAAAGACGATCCGCGCATCACCCGCATCGGCAGTTTTATGCGCAAAGTGCGTATCGATGAATTACCGCAAACCTGGAATGTGCTGAAGGGTGAAATGAGCTTTGTCGGGCCGCGTCCTGAGCGCCCGGAATTTGTCACCGATCTGGAAGACAAGCTATCTTATTATGCCGAACGGCACATGGTGAAACCCGGCATAACCGGATGGGCGCAGATCAACTATCCCTATGGTGCCTCGCTCGACGATGCGCGACACAAGCTGGAATATGATCTCTACTATGCGAAAAACTATACACCGTTTTTGGACATATTGATCCTGCTACAAACGATCCGTGTCGTTCTGTGGCCAGAAGGAGCGCGCTGATATGGATGCATTTCTTCCCGCAATAAGCTTCTGGGGCCATGCTTCGGTTGGAATTATCTACACAATTCTGGCGGCATGGATCTGGCACAAATATGGAAGCAGTAACAGGCAGCAGATCATGCTGCTTGGTGCACTTGTTGCCACCTCGGTGTGGGGATTTCTGTCGACAATCGAAGGCCCCGTTTCTGCGGCCGGTTTGATTGGTGAGAGCATTCGCAATTTCATGTGGATCGCATTTATGTATCTGCTGCTGCGAAGCGGGGAAGGCAAAAACCAGCCGAAAACGGTAAATCTGATTTATCTCGTGCTTACGATCATATTGGTTCTGCAACCTGTTATTGATCTGTTTAACATCGCATTTTCTGGGTCCGAAACGGCTGGTTTCCTGTTGATGCGCGGCGCACTTACGGTGCATATGATCTTTGCGGTCGGTGCGTTGGTGCTGGTCCATAACCTCTATACCGTTTCCGCGCCGGAAGCCCGCTGGGGCATTGCTTTGCCGATGGCGGCATTGGCGGCGATGTGGACATTTGACCTTAATCTTTACACGATCAGCTATCTAACCAGCGAAGTTTCAAGCGAACTTATTTCAACGCGCGGCGTTGCCATGTCATTGCTCGCGCCAATCTTTGTGATGGCGTCGAAACGTAACAGCAGCTGGCGGCTGCGGCTCTCGCGATCTGTTGCTTTCCAATCCGTGTCGCTTTTGGCAATCGGCGGCTATCTCGGCGCCATGGTGCTGCTGGCTACCGCGATGCAATTGGTCGGCGGTACCTATGTTCGGCTGGCTCAAATTTCGTTGATTTTTGGTATGTCGATTGCGGCCCTGCTGATCTTGCCATCGGGCAGATTCAAGGCGTGGCTGAATGTCGTTGTTGCAAAGCATTTCTTTCAGCATCGTTATGACTATCGCGCCGAATGGATGCGCTTTGCCGACACTATCGGTTTCCCGAGCAAAGAAGCCGCTCCGTTTCATGAGCGGGTTATCAAATCGCTCGCAGATATTTTCGGATGTTCGGCCGGACTGCTCCTTGTGCCCGACGAACAAGGCCAGCTTACGTTGCAGGCTCGCTGGAACTGGGCAACGGTGGAAATTCCTTCAAACTGCGTCACCTCACAGACCGCACCATTCTTTGAATCAACCGGTCATATCCTGTCAATGGATGATGTTCGTGCAGGTGAAGACGAGCGTTGTGATCCCCGTGCGGTTCCGCAATGGCTATATGATGAACCGCAGGCATGGGCCGTGGTTCCCCTGATGCATTTTGGCAAGCTGGCTGGCCTTGCCGTTTTGGCCCGGCCTCAGCTTAAGCGTGAATTGGATTGGGAAGATCTGGACATGCTGCGCGTGGTGGGGCGTCAACTTGCAAGCTATCTTGCCGAAGCGTCCAGTCAT
>CAKZNA010000159.1 GCA_937129355.1 uncultured Sphingomonadales bacterium
TGTTCCGGTATGCCATGTCAAACCGCATGGTGCGCTCTATAATGACATGGTCGAAAATCCCGATCTTATGCAAACTATCGCACGCGCATCACGCAAGGTATTTCCAAATGCTACTTTGGTTGGGCTTGCCGCCAAAGACATGGAACTTAGCTTCATCCGAGAGGCTTTCATTGATCGGCTCTACACACCTGAAGGCAGGCTTGTACCGCGCAGCGAAGCGGGTGCCGTTGTCGAAAGCAATGAAGAACGCATCGCGCAGGCTCTGATGTTGACCGAAAAAGGCAAGGCTATCGCCTCCAATGGCGAAGAAATCCAAATCGATGCGACAACGCTTTGCCTTCATTCGGACAGTGATGGCGCGCTGGAAACAGCCCGACTTGTCCGCCGTGCGCTGGAAGGTGCTGGTATAGAGGTTACGGCTCCTGCATGAATTCCAGCGACTTCTTCATCGGCGAAGATACCGTAACCGCCTCCGCCAATGGAGCGGACATCGCGCATTTTTCGGCGCGGCTGCTATCAAGCGGCGCGTGGGAAGAGGTTGTGCCGGGTATGGCAGATATCACCGTTAAATTTGATCCAGACAGCATGTCCGCTGACAACGCGAAGCAAAAATTTGAAGAGCAGTTGGCGGCCTGCGAATATGGAGTTGATCTGGAGCAACCACCCTCGCCTATCCTGCTGGCAGCCAGCAGCGATGGCAAATTTGCTCCTGACGCCGCGATGGTTTGCAGCGCGCTTGGCATCGCGGTTGATGAACTCCCCTTGTGGTTGTCTGCACGGCGCTACCGTGTCAGCATGATGGGGTTTCAGCCCGGCTTTGCCTATCTGGAAGATGTGGGCGGCGACGATTTTCCAGTAATTTCCCGCCTCGAAACCCCTCGTCAGCTTGTTGCGGCTGGCAGCATCGGCATGCTCGGCGGAAAGGCCTGCATTTATTCGCTCGACGGCCCCGGCGGCTGGCCAATTATCGGGAAGGTTAGCGAAACGCTATTCGACCCAGAAAACACCAAAGCCCCCGCCCTGCTATCACCGGGTCAACTGGTTCAATTCTCCTGTGGCAATTGAATGGCTGAACCCCGGCCTCACCACAATGGTGCAAGGCACGCCCTATCGCGGCCATAGGCATATCGGCATGCCGCTGGCCGGAGCAGCCGACCCGGTATCACTCGCTATGGCCAACTGGCTGGCGGGCAATGCAGCGGAGAGGCCGGCTATCGAGACGGCTTATGCGCCGCTTTCTTTTATCGCCCGGAAAAATATGACCATCGGCATCGCGGGGGCAAGGCGCGAAACGCAGATTAATGGTAAAATTGCGTTAGATTTTGAAAG
>CAKZNA010000160.1 GCA_937129355.1 uncultured Sphingomonadales bacterium
TGGCAACAGCAGTACCGGACAGAAAGTTCCGCCTCGATAGATTCATGATAACCCCTTGTTTTCCAAAAAAGTGGAAACGTAGGAGCGGTAATAGCGTTGGAAGGTAAAAGCCTAGTTAAGCACGCAAAATTCTCGAATGGTCAGTTATCAATTTCTGGTAATTCAAATTCGGTTTCACGAAACTTGCTGCTGGCTTCGCTTTCGGCAGCGACTACCACGCGCCAGATGCGTTTCCCGTCCTTCTTTTTCAATCGGCGGGAAAAGCGCGAAAGTTTGTAGTTATAGTCATAGCCTGGGTTGTCGCTAAATTCGATTTCAACGGTTACAGGAAATTCAAAGTCATTCTCGATGGTCAGCTCTTTTTGCTGCCAATCAATATCTAGGCCGTTTACTTGCTTGGTCTCTCCTTCCTTGTCAGTATCGTCGACATCAAAATCGACATCGATATCATCGTCCGAAATTTTGATCTTCACTTCTTCATTCACGGCTTTGTCAGCGATATGTGTTTCCCCGACTAGCTGGCGCCCGGCGCGGGTGTGCTGAAACAGAGCTATGTGGCCAGACGGCAGGGGCTTACCGGCTCCGTTTTTCTTTTTATTCTCGAATTTGAAGACAAGCTCCATATCATCGCCGGAACCGTCGCCAGCCCTAAATTCGCCGCGGTAAAGCGTTTCGCCTTTCAACTCTGTTGTCCTCAAAAACTGAGCCTGTTTCATATTCTTGGAAGGCACATTGGTTTTGAAGGGCAGGGAATAGAGTTTCAAATCACCCAAATCAGAAACCGTTACGCGGCGCGACCCGGTGACGACTATGACCGCATCATCGCAAACGCCATCATCGTCGCATCCGCCAAAGCCATAACCGCTATAATGCACATATATCGGACTTGTTTTGGTTGGCAGGCTGCCCGGTCCGAATAGAACAGGATATCGCTTTCCACTGGCGGTGCGCCCCTGCGGCCAGCAGGCATAATCTAGATCGATATTGTCTTCAGCATAGGGGTTATTTTCTTTCTCATCTTCCAACGCATCTTCTTCCTCATCGGTCAGAAAGGCGCGCAAGACATGGCCGGCAACGGCGTTCACCTCGGCATTGGCGAAACTCGTTTTGTCTTTGCTCGCCAATGTCAGCCAGCCAGATAGTTTCAGCGACTGACCATCAGGTGCGAATGTCCCGACATAGTTGGCTTGCCAGTCAAAATTATCCGCGAGATATGCGACAGTAACGGTCATTGTTCCGCCGGGATTATCCGGCCGTGTCGTCATTGAAAGCGTCGGTTTTGCTGTCAGGTCTTTGGGAAGGCCGGGAAACAGGATCGTGTCCAGATTGCCTTGGCATGCCACCGTTTCATAACCGCGTGCAGTTTTCAGTAGGATCGCGCCATCGGGCCGCGTCACGATATTACCAGCCTCGCTGGTGACTTTTCCGGTGACATCATTGGTGCGGCGGATGGTAACGCGTTGCCCGGTAAACGCATCGACCAGACCGCGCATTGAAAGGAGCCGGCTGTCGAAATTCTTCTCTTTCAGATCTCCGTTGATCATGATGGCACTTTGCGGAATGATCCCGCTCGCGACGCCTTCAAAACGGACGATCGCTTCGCCGGGCGGCAATGTGATCGTCCGTGTTTCTGCAATCATTGCAAATCCGCCGAGAGGTTCGTCTTCATCATCAGCATCGAAGGTTAGAAACTCGTCGGGGCTACGCGATCCGTCGCGATAGAATGTGACGGCAAGGTCATCTGCCAATTTTGAAACGACAATTGGCGTTTCCGCAGCGGCACCCGACCACGGTAGCAATAGCAAGATGGCGAGGAGCCAGCGCAGCATAGGCTTAAAAGTCGGTTACGAAGGTGACGGTCAGGTCTTTGCTGCTATTCGCGCCAACCGGAACCTGCCAGACCCGCGTGCCGCTGCCTTGTTGTGTTCCTTCTATGCTTTCATCGGTTACGCGGGTTCCGCGTGCCCAACCCTGGAGGCCATTTTGCCGGACTTCAACCACCACCGGCTGCCGTCTTGCATTGCTGACGGTATAGCGCATCTGGGTCTGCGTAAATCTTCGTTGGCGCAATTGGCTGGCCGTCATCACTTGCGCGCCGCCTTCGGTATAGACGCGGTATTTGGCGGTCTCTTTCCATTTATCTTCGGTCAGCGTCTTGCGGCTTTCAATCTTGGGATGCACCTTCACATCGAATGCAAAGCCTGTCACCATCTTCACATCCGAACCGGCGGTTGTATGCTTGATTTTGCTTTCGCCGACAAACCGCGCTTTACCAGCTTTGTCGCGCATGTAGACGCGGACGGTCCCGGCAGGAAGCGCGCTTCCCAGTCCGCCTTTTTTGCCCGTCGAAAAATCGACAATGCTTTCTGCGCTTTGGGCTTCTTCGGTGCGGCAACTCCAATCGCATGTATAGCGGTAGGCGCGCTTTGCCGCGACGCCCGTGCTATCGATGAAGCTGATCTGTTTCTTTTGATTGGTGGCAATATCTGTGCGCACGCCGATGGGGTAGAGATACAGATCGCCAACTTTCTCCTCGTCGCTATCCTCGGTGCCGGCACTGGAATAGCTGTTATATCGGTTGCGATTATAACGGTTTCGCTTCCGCTGGTTTAACTTAACCACATCGCCCGCCGCCAGCGTCAGGTCGGCATTCTTGAATTCGGTGCCGCTGCTGTTGGTAAGCGTGACCCATCCTTGCAAATCCATGGTTTGCTTCATCTCATCAAATAGCCCGACATAATCGGCCGTCCAGCCCAGACCGCTACTTAAATAGCTCAGGGTAACCGGGCGGCGGCTTGCCCGGGTAGAATCGAGCGTGACCGACAGCGTCGGGCGCGCGCGCAGGTTTGGCGGAATGTCGTCAAATATCACGCGGACTGGTTGCCCGTCGTCGCGCAGCACTTCGATCTGCCCATTCACTTCCATCACTACGCCGCCATTAACCGCAAGCACCTTTGCTTTTTGCGTGGTTTCGGCGCCGGTTGCCGGATTACGGCGGATGATGGTGATTTGTTGCCCTTCGGCTTTTTGCATCAGCTTCGCTGGCGAAAGCAGATCATAGTCAAAATTCTGTTCGACAATTTCTATATTGTCGCCTTCCAGCGTGACCGTTTCGGGCCGGATCGCGGCGGATACATCGAGAAATTCCTGCCGCGTTGTTCCCGACGGTAGGTTTATATTCCGCGTGTCCTCCACCAGTGCCAATTCGCTATAAATGGTGATGCTAACATCGCCTTGCCCGCTTTGTGCTAATGCGGCGGAAGATAGCCCTGCCAGAAGTAACGTAAATCCGGTGCGCATAATCTCTTCCCCCTAAATCCTGCATTTCGTAGCGTCAATGAAGCGCGAAAGCAGGAGTTAGGCAAGTAAATTCTGGAGGTTGTGCGTCGTTATCCGCGTTTGCGCTGCTGCTGATATGTGCCAAGTAAACGAACACTATTGCAATGGAAGGCGAGTTCTTCGAGCGCGCGGTCCAC
>CAKZNA010000161.1 GCA_937129355.1 uncultured Sphingomonadales bacterium
CTCGCGATCTTGGTTCAACAAATGCGGCACGCCAAATTTGACAATGGTTTGCCAGGTTTCAAACCGCAAAAATGCCGCCATCAACCGCGTCGTAGCCATGATCATAGCAAATAAACCAAAGCCCGCCGGGCCGAGCGAGCGGGCGAGAATAGCGAGATAGAAAAAGCTCAAAACCGCGACAACCCCAGTCGAAGTGAATATCCAGCCACTATTGCGCAGCACCCGAACGAGCGGGTCTTCGCTTTGGCGGAAGTTGGCCCAAATTTGTTTTGCAGAAGGCAGCAGCTATTCCCTCAAATGGCTTTCGGCTCTTCGCCGAGAGTATGAAGCATTTCCAAAATCGCCTTTTTTGCCCCGGCCAATACCGTCTCATAAGGGTCGAGCGACGACAGATCAACGATTTGCGCACCACCAAATTTCAGCTGCGGCGTGATCGCAACTTTGGTCTCCAGTAATGCGCGTTTGTGGTCTGGTTTCCGCTGTAACGCTGTGTCCGCATCGATATTCAGACGGATGATCAAGCTGGGGATATGCGATGCCATTTCCTCATACAACGCGCGCTCCCGCTTAACCAGTTTTTGCAGCGGGCGGCCTTCTGCGCGCGCAGCCGATAGGCCAGGGCCATCATATATGCCGGGAAACTCGGTTTGTGGATACCGGTCCGTGACAATGAAAATACCCTGCCGCCGCCGCGCCATCATCCGGTTAAAACGCCGCAAGCGAATGCGCGACAGCGTGTAAATTACCAATGCCGTTGGAAGCCCGGGGATTTTCGCTTTTTTGTCGCGCGCTTGCCCCGCCTTTTTTGTGAGCTTGCGCTCCAACCAGCGGCCAACGATTGGCCATTCTTTGATGCGGTTTCCCATATCGCCAGTGCCAAGGCCGAGATATGCACCTTCCACTGGGCGGCTTTGCGCCAGCCAATCGATCAGGTCGGCGGAGATGGTCGATTTGCCGGAACCGTCGCTACCGACGATTGCCACTAATGGTGCAAGGCCTGCTGCGGCCTTATTTGACACCATCAAATACCTTAAAGATATGGGTCAGCGCAAGCATGCCCACACGCCATACAACGATGCCGCCATAGATATAATAGCATGTCATATCTTCGGGGAGTTCAAATCCGCGCCGTGCGAAATCGACCAATATGATCGCCGTCGCGAGTTGGAAGAATTTCTTATATTCGCGGCGAATCGCACGCTTCCACCAGAATTTATATTTCGGCTTTACCCAGCCATGCAGGCGGGGGAGCAGCGACGGTACTTCTTTGGCCCATTCTTCATGCGCTTTGCCAAATTTTTCGATCAAGAACTGTTCTTCATACATCGAAATCCGCACATAGATCATGACCGAAACCAGATAGGTCAGCAGCCCGAAAACCCAGCTGCCCGATAGCATGGCGATGCCAGTGAAATTCACAATGCGCCCGACATAAAGCGGGTTGCGCACGAGCGAATAAAGCCCGGTGGTATTCAGCTCCGCCGCTTCGGCTTCTTTCTTTGCATTGCCAGAGGTGCCGAGCGCGGCAAAACCGCTGGTAAACACGCGCCAGAATGCCCCTGCAAAGGCCGTCGCAAGCGCCGCAACCTGCCACCAGCAATTTGCAGCTTCGCTTTCAAACGGGCCTGTGCGTCCGGTATACCATGCGATGATGGCGGCACCGATAATCGCGACATGGATATTCAGTCCGCGAACAGAGAAGAGCCGGTGGCCGCTTTGGGCCAATTCCTTGTGATACATAAATACCCGCAAAATGGTTGAAATACGGCGCGGTCTTTAGACTTGGCGCCGTGCTGCGTCAAGCAAAGGGGCGGCGCGCGACACCCACATTGACGCTTCACCCTGACACACTAGCCCTAGCGAAAAATGCAAGCGGGAAAGCCTTGTGATTATTTAACTGCTTGGCTAACGCAGCAAGCATAATTTTCAAACAGGGTATTGCAGATGGCCGAATTCACGCTTCCAAAAAACAGCAAAGTGAAAAAGGGCGAAAATCACGCCGCGACATCATCGGGCAAGGCCAAGAAGTTTAAAGTCTATCGCTATGATCCCGATAGCGGCGAAAATCCGCGTTATGATACATTCGAGGTTGATACCGAAGAATGCGGCCCGATGGTGCTTGATGCGCTGATCAAAATGAAGAGCGAGCAGGATCCCTCGCTCACCTTCCGCCGTTCCTGCCGCGAAGGCATCTGCGGATCATGCTCGATGAATATCGATGGCAAAAACGGCCTCGCCTGCACCACAGCGATTGAGGATTGCAAAAAAGACGTCACGATCACGCCGCTTCCACATATGGAAGTGATCAAGGATTTGGTGCCGGACTTCACCCATTTCTACGCGCAATATGCGTCGATCAAACCGTGGTTGCAGACGGTGACGCCAGAGCCATCGGGCAAAGAGCGTTTGCAATCGCCCGAAGACCGCGAGAAACTCGACGGGCTGTATGAGTGCATCTTATGTGCTTGCTGCTCGACCAGTTGCCCGAGCTATTGGTGGAATAGCGACAAGTTTCTGGGGCCAGCGATTTTGCTGCAAGCCTATCGCTGGCTCGCCGACAGCCGCGATGAAATGACGGGCGAGCGTCTTGACGAACTGGAAGACCCATTCCGCCTTTATCGCTGCCACACGATTATGAATTGCTCCAATGCGTGCCCGAAAGGCCTGTCACCGGCAAAAGCGATTGCCGAGACCAAGAAAATGACCGCCCAGCGTCAGGTTTGATTGGCAGCTAATTTGACAATGGCCGATTTTGAAGAGCCAATATTCCGGTTTGAACCAGCGCCCGACCATCCCGGATGGGATGATTGGCATCTGTCCGATCCCGAGCGGTTCAACCATGCCGCACTTGGCCGTCTGCTCGTGCGCAAGGATAGCGAGACACAGGCCACTGTCCGCATGTTCCCCGAGTATCGGCACGGCAATATGCTCAACATGGTGCATGGCGGCGCCACATTGGGCTTTATCGATGTCGCCTTGTTTGGTGCGGCGCGATATTTCGGATTGGGCGATAGCTCGGCCGCGTTGACGCTGGATATGTCCACACAGTTTATCGGCGCGGGTAAGGTTGACGAACCGCTGGATGCCGAGGTGGAATTGATGCGCGAGACGGGCAGGCTGTTATTCTTGCGCGGTAAGGTCGTTCAAGGCGACCATCTGGTGACAAGCTTTACCGCTATCGTGCGCAAAGCATCCGCCAAAATACGGCAGCAAAAGTGAGTGTTGGCGCGCGCTATGAAGCCATGTTGGCGGATGGCGAGCTGCGGCCCGATCTGTTCCAGAAAGAAATCGTAGCGCAGCTGGATAGTTTGCAGGCGCAGCTTGAGGAACCACCGCCGCGCGGGTCGATATTGTGGCGATTGGCGGGGAAGAAACCCGAAGCCCCGCGCGGCATATATATGTGGGGCGATGTCGGCCGCGGCAAATCAATGTTGATGGACCTATTCTATGACAGCGTCGATATTGCCCGAAAGCAGCGGCGTCATTTTCATGAATTCATGTTGGATGTGCATGCGCATATCCGGCGGGCGCGGGAAACTGACCCCGGCGATCCGATACCCACGGTTGCGGCCAATTTTGCGCGGGACGCACGGCTGCTATGCTTTGACGAAATGGTGATCAATAATATGGCCGATGCCGCGATTATGTCGCGCTTGTTTGCCAGCCTGATGGAACAAGGTGTCACGGTGGTAACAACATCGAACCGCCATCCTGATGATCTGTATAAAGACGGACTGAACCGTCAGCTATTCCTGCCCTTCATTGATCTGGTAAAGGAGCGGCTGGATATCCGGGCGCTTAACGGTCCGACCGATTATCGCCGCGACCGTCTGGGCAATGCGGAAACCTGGCTTCATCCAAATGGCGAGGCCGCAACCAAAGCCTTGTCGGAAACATTTTTCCGGCTGACCGACTATCCGCCAAGCGACGGCGATCATGTGCCGTCTGTCGGGCTTGATGTGGGCGCAGGGCGAAGCATGACGGTGCCAAAGGCGCTAAAAGGCGTGGCAGTATTTTCATTCAAGCGCCTATGCGCAGAAGCGCGCGGTGCATCGGATTATCTGGCCATCGCGCGGCGGTTTCATACGGTGATCATTGTCGGCATTCCGGTGCTCGGCCCGCAAAGCCGCAACGAAGCGGCGCGCTTTGTCACGTTAATCGACGCATTATACGAATATAAGGTCAAACTGCTCGTCAGCGCGGACGCGCAGCCGGACGGGCTTTACCCCGAAGGTGACGGGAAGTTTGAATTTGAGCGTACTGTATCGCGATTGATGGAAATGCAGTCGGAAGAGTATCTGGCTTTGGGCCATGGCTCTGAAGAAGCGGCAGAATAACATGCTCCGACCTAGCGATAATGCTATTGCGAACTGATTGCAAAGATAGTTGCTTTCACCTGTTGAATTTTAACCAATTCGGGCGTATCGACGCGGCATATTCCTTATTAAAGCGTATATTATCCATTTTTCGCATTCTATTTTAGTTAGACAAAGGAACCCTCCCACATGGCACGTAACAAGATAGCGCTGATCGGCGCAGGCATGATTGGCGGCACGCTCGCGCATTTGGCGGCACAGAAAGAAATGGGCGATGTTGTCCTGTTTGATATTGCCGAGGGTATGCCAGCGGGCAAAGCGCTCGACCTGTCGCAAGCTGCTCCGGTTGAGGGTTTCGACTCAACGCTCAAAGGCACGAGCGACTATGCGGATATCGCTGGCGCCGACGTTATCATCGTGACCGCAGGCGTTCCGCGCAAGCCGGGCATGAGCCGCGACGATTTGCTGGGCATCAACCTGAAAGTCATGAAGGCCGTAGGCGAAGGCATTGCCGCAAACGCGCCGGACGCATTTGTGATTTGCATCACCAACCCGCTCGACGCGATGGTCTGGGCCTTGCGTGAATTTTCGGGCCTGCCGCATCAGAAAGTCGTCGGCATGGCTGGCGTATTGGATAGCGCGCGCTTCCGCCATTTCCTGGCCGATGAATTTGAAGTGTCTGTCGAAGATGTCACGGCATTTGTGCTGGGCGGCCACGGCGATACAATGGTTCCGGTTCCGGCCTATTCCACCGTCGCGGGCATCCCGATCCCTGACCTCATCAAGATGGGCTGGACCACACAGGAAAATATCGACGCAATCGTGCAGCGTACACGCAGCGGCGGCGGCGAGATTGTTCAGCTGCTGGGCAATGGCAGCGCCTATTACGCGCCCGCCACTTCCGCGATCATGATGGCGGAGAGCTACTTAAAAGATAAGCGCCGCGTGCTTCCTGCCGCAGCTCACCTGACCGGCCAATATGGCGTCGATGGCCTATATGTCGGCGTACCTGTGGTGATCGGCAAAGACGGTGTCGAGAAGATTGTCGAAATCGAACTCAGCGACGAAGCGCAGGGCAATTTCAACGTGTCTGTTGATGCGGTGAAAGAATTGCTGGAAGCGTGTAAGGGTTTGGATAGCTCGCTTGCGTAAAGTCTCGCTTCTCTTTGCATGTTCTGTTGCGGTGCCGCTCAGTGGTAGCTTTAGTTTTGCATATGCGCAGACAACCGATAATGCGGATCAAAGGTCTGTGGAGCAGCGAAGTCGTATCCACCCATCTTACACGCCGAAAGGCGGTGCCAAGGTGCCGATGCCAGCCCCAACCAACAATACATCCATTCACGCAGACACAGCCTCCAAAGAGTCGCAAACCGAAAAGGTCTCACCTCCCTCCGACACCAAAGAGCTTGTAGAGGCCGTTGGTCTGTGCATGCAGGCCGTGAGCCCGAAATTGGACGTTCAGACGACGGTCTTAGCAGACAATGGGTGGGGATACACAAAGCCTCGCCAGTCACTTCGCGGAGCTTTGCCTTATGAAGCGGTAAACTACTATAAGGGCAACTTGACGATCTCCTTGCAAGATTTTGGACGATTCATCGATTGCCGCACGGTTGCTAGAATTC
>CAKZNA010000162.1 GCA_937129355.1 uncultured Sphingomonadales bacterium
TTCTTCGCCGCGCCGGAAATACCGGCAGTGTAAGTGAAAGTGGGCACCAAAATTACGGATTTGCGGGCTGGACATTGCGATCAGCCGAGCAAAGCCTGCATGACCCGGAAGGCGCACTAATATCACTTTCATCCGGTGAATTTAAATTGCTGGAAGTTTTGGTCGAACGCGCGGGGCAGGTGCTTGATCGTGATCAGCTTTTGGACCTGACGAAAGGACGCGAGGGCGGGCCGTTTGATCGCGCTGTCGATAATGCTGTCAGCCGCCTTCGACGCAAGATTGAGATCGATCCCAAAAAACCTGAAATCATCAAAACCATTTGGGGCGGCGGATATCGCTTCACGGCGGAGGTGACAAAGCTTTGAAGGCATTGCTTGCCCGTTTATGGCCAAAGAGCCTCTATGCGCAGTTGCTGGCCGCCGCTGCATTGGCGTTGCTGATTGCACAGATTATCAATGCAGCGATGCTTCTAAACGGCTTGCGCAATCGCGCAGAGTTGGAGGCTGCGACATTCGTGGTTGGATCGGTAATGGCGCGTGGTGGAATAGACGGTGCCGAACGTCCAAAAAATGGGCGTGACAGAGGCGCAAGGCTGCGCCGGAGGCCAGTGTCCTATGCAATCGGCAACAAGCCGATTAGCCCAGGTTCGTTTCAGCCCAATCGCGAATTGAGCGAGCGTGCCGCTGGTTTTCTCGGCTTGCTGGCGGATGACCGGGCCGGTCCGGTTATTGCCATTGGTCCAACCGTCAATTTGCCGGAGAATTTGCGCCGCAGGGCGATGGATCGACCGATAGTGCGGCGATTGTTGCGGGAGGGACGCCCTGCGCCAGAACGTACGCTCGTATTTTCTCTACAGAGGGCCGATGGCAACTGGATTAACGCATGGACGTTGATCCGTCCAATTGAGCGCGGCTCCGTGTTTGTTTTGCTCGTCCAGACCTTACTGCTTTATCTTATAGTTTTATTGGCGCTGGCCCTTGTTGCACGCCGGATTTCCCGGCCACTATCGCGGCTTAAGTCGGGCATGGCGGATTTTGGTAAAAGCGGAAATGCTGCCATGTTGGTGGAGGAAGGCCCATCGGACATACGCGAACTGGTTGCGGCCTATAATGCCATGCAGGGTCGTTTGGGCGCATTGCTTTCCGAAAAAGATGTAATGCTGGGCGCAATCGGACATGACCTCAAAACGCCGCTTGCCTCGCTGCGGGTGCGGGTTGAGACGGTCGATGATGATGCAGAGCGTGATCAGATGGTAGCCAGCATTGACGAAATGAAGGCCATTCTCGACGATATTCTAACGCTTGCGCGGATGGGCAAGAGCGGCGAGGCGGAACAGCTTACCGATATCGCTTCGTTGGTCGAAACCGTGCTCGATGATTTTCAAGGGCAAAGCGACAAGTTGGAACTCGCACTGCCCAGCAAGCCTGTTCGGGTAAATCTTCGGCCCATGCTAATACGGCGCGCGCTTCGCAATTTGGTAAGTAACGCGCTTCGTTACGGCGAAAGCGCGAAAATTCACCTTGAAAGAGAAGCAAAATCTGTTTCGATCATCGTGGACGATAATGGCGCCGGCATTGCAGAGGAGGATATCGAAGCGATGTTCGAACCGTTTAACCGCGCCGAAGCTTCCCGCAACAAAGCAAGTGGTGGGTCGGGGCTAGGCCTCACGATTGCCCGCGCCATTGCAAGGGCCCATGGCGGCGATGTTATGTTGACCAACCGTGAAGAAGGCGGGCTGCGAGCTGCGCTGAAACTTCCGGTCTAGCCAATCCGGTCCGTCGCCGTGATCCGCTCAATCCCATATTTCTTCATCTTTGCAAGAAATGTAGTGCGCTTTATTCCTGTCGCGTTCGCCGCGCGTTGAATGACGCCGCCGCTATGGTCGAGTGCAGCGACAATATACTTTGCCTCTTCCTCGGCTAGATGGTGTTGCAGGTCAAATCCGGGTGCGATAATTATGGTTGCCGAGACTTGCTTGACCGCATCAAAGCCCTTCGGGTTAAGATCGCGTATCTGCATTGCCGGCGGTAGCTGACGTGCAGAAACGCGTTGGCGCGCATGACGCTTTGCCATTCGGCCCACAATGTCCCGCATTTGATCAAAATTTCCAGGCCAATCATAATTGCATAACGCGTTTAGCGCTGGTTGATCAAAAGTGTATCGTTTCTCTTTTGGAAGCTGTTGAATATGTGCTTCCAGCAATAGCGGAATGTCTGCCCTACGGTTCGCAAGCGGTGCAATCGGGATCACCAAGACAGATAGTCCGGCATATAACTCGGCGGGAATTCCAAATTTCCCCCTTAAACCGTCGGCTGTTTCGCTGGTGGCGCTTATGATGCGCACGTTGCGCGCTTCGAGCAGATGGTAGAGATGATTGTGCAGCGAGGGTGAGAGTTCGCTGATTTCATCGAAAAAGACGCTTCCCCCAAGCGCTCCATCAAGCAGACTCCCAGAAAGCACCGCATGGTCGATCGTTGCGCAATTGATAGCGACAAAACCGGCCGCTGACCGGTCCGATTGGCCGTGGACCGTCGCCGCGATATCGCGCTTTTCACTGCCGATTGGGCCGGTGAGCATCAACGGCGCATCGGTGGCTGCTGACAATGTGATCATACGCCGCAACGCGGCGGCTGGCGCGCTTTGGCCAATAAGGCTTATGCCGATGCGTCCGTTATTGTTTGATGTGGCCGCTGCCGACATGTTCATGGTTTCGTAAAGCACCAATATTCCCCTTCGCTCAAAATAGAAGCCCCGCGATATTTCGCAAAGATTCAGCGCGCCTGTCTGATGACCGGAGCAAGGAGGAGTTAGAGGTAGAGGGTTAACCTGCGTTCGATTTAGGACGCGAAGAATGGTCCAGTTTGAACGGATATGCTAGCCAGTTGGCCGCTTTTTCCAAGTGCCGCTATTCTGAAATGCGGGCTTGATATTGGTTGCATCAGGCAAACGCTCGCCAGCATAGGCGCTGTCGCCGCCTTTGCTTTTTGCTGCCGCTGAATAGTCCGGTGTGGAGTATGTTGGCGCGGCGCGTTGGCGTGTAGGTGTAATCGCCGCATATGCGGACAGCGCTGGCTTTGGTGCAACCGATGCCGAACGTCTGGCTTTTTCGATAGCTTCCTTCTCGGCTTTCAAGCGAGCAGCAGCATATTCATTTTCATATTTCTTCTGCAACTGGATCGGGTCAAGCGCTTTGGCCCTGCCGTTTCCGCGGCTTGGTGTCCATTTGCGCGGCTTAGGTGCCGGGAATGGTTCGCTGCCTGCATATTTACGGAAGAATGCTGACGGGCGTCCGGCGCTGCCTTTCCATTTATAGAAGCGGTGCGCGCCGATGGTGCCAATGAAGTTCAGGCTGGGCGCCCAGTAGGGATAGACATAGGTTGCGTGATAATGCGTTGCCATGCCGACAGGCTGATGAACATAGCCGTTAAGGGCCTGCGCAGCGACGCGGCTCGCCTTGTTCCATAGAAATGTATTGGGACGGCGGGCGGTCGACCCATCGCATGCATAGCTGAACTGGCAACCAGTGCGCCGCTCTGATCCTTGATAGATCACGCCGCAAATATTGTTCGGATAGGTCGGGTGCCGCATACGGTTGATGATCACCTGCGCAACGCCGCGTTGTCCGCTATCCGGCTCGTTTGCTGCTTCATAATAGATTGCATCGGATAGGCATTTTAGCGCGCGGCTGTAATTGGTGGTTCCGGGCTGAACGAACAAAGACTGCGCTTTTCCGCTAAACCCGCCGATAGTGGCTGTGTCGACCCCTGCTTGCTGCGCCATTTCCGAACCGGTGCCGAGACCCGTCGTCATTTCTGGCGCGTCGGGAATGGAATAGTTGGGCTCCATGAAATAAAAGGCAGAGCCAGCAAAATTCTCGTCCGCGCGTTCTGCCGAACCCAGCGCCGGGCGTGCAGAATCCAGGTTGCCTTCGAATAAGGTGACGCGCTGCGCCATGCTGGGAACGATAGCGAGTAGAGCAAATGCCAGCAAAACCAGAATAATCTCCCGGCCGCCGATCAGGCGTCTGCGAGGCGCGCGGGTTTTCGCGGCGGGAGCAGGTGCTTCCGAAGGATTTGCCTCTAGTTTCGTGATCTTATTTTGGATCATATACCCGCTTAAAAAATGGTCGCAACTTGCTCGATGCCCACGCATATACGCGCATCACGGCTCTGTAGCCTGCCCGTTTTCGGCCATGTGCCAGCTTGGGACGTGGCTAGCTTTTTGAATTAATGGTTAATTTTATGCGCGATTTGCTGTTCTGCCTGACCATTGCTTGTTGCATAAATCGCAATATTCTGCGCATTAGAGGCATATAACGGAGTGATCAAAAAACATGCATATACCCAAAAAGCTTGTTTCCCTTGCAACTTGCACAGCCGCAATTTTCTTTCTGGCGGCTTGCGATATGGCAACGGACGATGGCCCGATTGTTGCCGAAAAGCAGCTTCCTGAAGGCAATTCTGGACAAAATGCAACGTTGCCGGATGATGCCAAAAATAGCCCAAACGCGCGCTTTGCCGCGATGGCTTTGGAATGCGTGAACAAGCAATATCCGAATAAAATCAGCCATGTGTTGAACAGCGCCGAAGATGTGAAAGCTCCGCAAGCGCTTTTTCCCGCTTTCTATGGTTGTTTTGATTGGCATAGTTCGGTTCACGGCCATTGGCTGCTCACGCGGCTTTGGGGCAGTGGAGACGTAACCTCGCTCGACGGAGAGATAGAGGCAGCGTTGGCGCGGAGCTTTACCGCAGAAAATATCGCTGCAGAGCGGAGCTATTTTCAGGGAGAGGGCCGAGGAAGTTTTGAGCGTCCCTACGGAATGGCCTGGTATTTGCAATTGATGGCCGAATTGCGCGTTATCGAGAAGCAGGGCGGCGCAAAGGGTGCGAAAGCGGCGGAGTTCATTGAAATTTTGGCGCCGCTGGAAAGCACGATTGTTGAAAAATTGAAGGTCTGGCTGCCTAAGCTGGCTTATCCCATTCGGCTCGGCACCCATAATCAAACCGCATTTGCCTTTGGGCTGATGATCGATTGGGCGCGTCAGGGCGGCGATGAAGGATTGGAAAAGCTTGTGCGGGATAAGTCGCTGGCTTTCCATAGCGGTGATAAAAATTGCCCGATTGGTTACGAGCCATCTGGGGAAGATTTTCTGTCGCCTTGCCTGATGGAAGCGGATTTGATGCGGCGCATTTTGGGGCCGGATGCTTTTGCCAAATGGCTTGGCGCATTTCTTCCCGATATTCCAGAAGATGGAAAGGCAGGCTGGCTCAAAACCGGGATTGTGAATGACCCGACTGATGGAAAGCTTGTGCATCTTGATGGCTTAAACCTGTCACGCGCATGGGCATTAGAAGGTATCGCCAGCGCATTACCAGAAGGGGACAAGCGAATTGCATCGCTGATGGCGGCTGCAAAGGCACATTCGGCGACAGGTTTGGCAAGTGTGTCTAGCGATAACTATGCTGGCGGCCATTGGCTTGCAAGTTTCGCTACCTATCTGACTAGCAAGCGGGGAATTCCTAAAAAAGTTACAGCTGAAACCGGTTCGAAATAATCACCTTTGCCGCTTGCAAGACCAGTATTTCCGCGCGTAGAAGGCGCGGCCCAACAGAATCTCACGGAGAATAAAAATGGCGGCGAAATGGACGCCCGAAAGCTGGCGCAAACATAAAGGCATTCACATGCCGACCTATAGTGATGCTGCCAAGCTGAGCGCTACCGAAGAGACGTTGCACAATTATCCGCCGCTGGTTTTTGCAGGCGAGGCGCGCAATCTTATGACGGATCTTGCGGAAGTTTCCGAAGGTAAGGCGTTTCTGCTTCAGGGCGGTGATTGCGCAGAGAGTTTTGCCGAATTCCATCCCAACAATATACGCGACACATTTCGCGTGTTGCTGCAAATGGCAGTTGTTCTGACATTTGCAGGTAAGGTGCCTGTCGTTAAGGTTGGCCGCATGGCCGGACAATTTGCCAAGCCGCGTTCGTCCGACACAGAGACAATCGATGGTGTTGAATTGCCAAGCTATCGCGGCGACATCATCAACGATATTGCCTTTGATGCTGCCGGGCGGGAACCTGATCCGGAACGCATGGTGCGCGCCTATAGCCAAGCCGCTGCAACGCTCAATCTGCTGCGCGCATTCAGCAATGGCGGTTACGCCAATCTGAAGGAAGTTCAGACCTGGACCCATGATTTCATGGGGCGCAGCGAATGGACAAAGAAATATCGCGAAACTGCCGACCGTATTGGTGAAGCGTTAGACTTTATGGAAGCCTGCGGCATCACGCCGGAAACAGTGCCGCA
>CAKZNA010000163.1 GCA_937129355.1 uncultured Sphingomonadales bacterium
CGCAGGGGTTTGACTCGCCAATCGGTGTTTATCTTGATGGTGTGTATTTGGCTCGTTCGTCCGCTTCGTCATTCAATGTTGCTGACATTGAGCGCGTGGAGGTTCTTCGCGGACCGCAGGGCACATTATTTGGTCGGAACACAACGGGCGGCGCGGTGAACTTCATCACAAAATCACCCAGCGACGAAGCAAGTCTTCGCGTTAAACTGGGCTATGGCAGCTATAATCAAAAGCAAGCCCGTGTCATTTTGAATAGCGGTACTATTGGCGATTCAACCCGCATCACCGGCGGCTATGCTTACAGCAAACGCAACGGTGTGGTTGATAATCTCCTTCAGCCAAAAGACAGCCTGGACCCAGGCGGCAACGAAACGCATAGTGCACGTTTGGCGGTTGAAATTGATATTACCGACAATTTGAAGCTAACTAACGTAACCGATTGGACCCAAATTCGTGGGGTTCCGCATGCCAACCAACTTACAGAAGTTGGCGACGGCACATTCCGTCCGAATGTAACGATTGATGGCAATACATTTGCGCAAGTTCAACCGTCCAACGTAGCCGGTTTCCTTGCTAACTCAACCATTCTGGAAGCCGGGTGCGGCACTCCGCTATCCAATGTGCAACGCGCACGGTTGGATCCGATCTGCCTCAACGATGCCGGAACTTCGGAAGATACCATTCGCGGCAACATGACACGGCTGGAACTCGACCTTGATACCGTGACGATCCGTTCAACCACAGCTTTCCGGGGTTGGAAGAACACGATCACCGGCAGCGATCTTGACGGCATGGGTTCGCTCAATGGTCCATTGATGGCCATTGGCGGTCCAAACCCGCTGGCACTCTTCTCTGGTATGCCAGCTTCTGTTCTGACGAATGTTGGTATCCCCGCTGCTACTGCAAATTTCCTTGTTGCAAATGCTGGTCCAGTACCGACAATCACGCAGCCATTGTTCCAAGCGACCAATCAACGCGAACAAAGCCAGTTCAGTCAGGAACTGGAAATTATTGGCGGATCGGGAACCAGCTTTGAATGGGTCTTAGGTGGCTTCTACTTCAAAGAAAAAGGAAGCGAGGTTAATCCGCAGCGGTTTGGCTTTGTTCTAGATACAAACCAAGCGGTTTATACTACGGCAACCGCCGAGGCTACTTTGCTTGGCTTCATGTTCCCAGCAGGAGCGGCTGCTTTCCTAGCACCTGGCTTTGCAGCTGATCTGCGGGCGAACAATCCTGAACAGTTCCGGGTTGTTCCGGTTAACTCTACATTGGCCTATTCGGTCAAAGGCGAATCTTTCGCAGTATATGGTCAGGGTACATTCCGCCCAGGCGGTGAGGATGGCCCACTCGGCATCACACTCGGCCTTCGCTACACTTGGGACAAGAAAGAAGTTGATCGTACCCAGAATGGTGCTGCCCCTTTCGCTGGCGCAGAAATCGCTCTGAATCAGCAGTCAGCGAAATTTAATGAACCAACCGGACATGTGACCATCGACTATCGTGCGAGTGATGCGGTGAATATGTATTTGCGCGCTGCGCGCGGTTATCGTTCAGGTGGCTTCAACCTTCGTCAGTCGACAAGCGTTGCCAACAATATTGGTTTGATCCCGTTCAATGAAGAGAAAATCACTTCATATGAATATGGTATCAAAACACAGCTGATTGATGGTCTGACAATTAACGGTGCGGTCTTCTACAATATTTATGAAGACCAGCAGGCAACCGTGCCAATTCCGATCCAAGGCGGTGGAAGCTTTGGTACGCAGGTGGTCAACGCCGGTAAGACCAAATATCTGGGTGTTGAAGTTGAAGGTCGCTGGAAAGTTACCGATAACTTCACGCTGGATGGTTCATTCGGTTATGTTGATACCAAAACAAAAGAGTTCCCAAGCGCCGATATTAATGGTGTCATCCAGAATATCGCATCCATTCACACTCCAGGCAACTCGCCAAGCACGACGGCCAATGCAGGCATCACATACAGCCAATATCTCGGCGGCGGTGATACCCGTCTGACTGCACGTGTTGGTTGGAGTTATGTTTCCGGCGTTACCTTCTTCGGCAACCCGCTGACGGCTCCGTTCCAAGACTCGACGCGCGGCGATGCACGCGGATTGGTTGATGCGCAGCTTCGCCTTGATGGTATCAAGCTGGGCGGCGATAAATCCGTATCATTACAGCTTTGGGGCAAAAACATCCTTGATAAAGAATATGTCACCCGCGGCATTGACTTTGGACAGCTTGGGTTCGGTTCGGTGATCTATGGTGATCCGGCTACTTATGGCCTTAGCCTCGAATTCGAATTCTGATCTTGGGTTCATGATCTAGAATTTCTGGCCATTGGGGGATGGCTACACAGGAAGGCCGGAGAGAAATCTCCGGCCTTTTTTTGTATAGATTGGAGCGGATATGGCGGGATTGTGCTGGCTTTCGCTCGCTCGCGTACGCCGCTTTGCGGGCTCCGGCCCCGAACGGTGGGTTCTTCGTCTCCAGCCTATCTCCACAAAAAAGGCTCCATAGAAGGAGCCTTTTTTTTAATGGCGGACACGGTGGGAAAATCTGACTGCTCACACATCCTATTGATAAATATAAATATAAATTCCTCGCTACACTTGAGATCGTCGCTCATGTGTAGCACCATGGAGTAGCTATTAGCCTAACCCTTCCTGTTCATTGCTAACGCCCGTTTGGTCGAGATGGTCAAACATGTTGCGATACCGCGCCGTCAATCTGTACTGGGAGCCTCGGTTTCTCATGGTGGATAGTTCTAGTACTCCTGCTCGGACAAGTGCTCGGCAAACAGAAGTGGGAGCGATCCCATTTTCATCGGTCCGCGACAGATTGCCTCTAGTGTGAAGTAACGTCACAATAATCTCCAAATTTTCTGCAGCAACCGATCGATTGAGTTTGGTCATAAACTCGACAAGATTGCCAGAATGCTGGTCAATTTCAACCAGAGAAATATAGTCACTCCAAAAACGAATTTCATCATGATTACGACAAGCATTACGTCTTTCTTTGCCATCAAACACCGGTGGCGTGGGGTGGCTGGCCAGCACATGGATCATTTTACCATTTACGTTAATTGGAACGTTCCAGTGGCTCTTTGAGGAGAGGCGCAC
>CAKZNA010000164.1 GCA_937129355.1 uncultured Sphingomonadales bacterium
AGAAACCGGAACAGCGCCAAATGTCGAGGTCGCAATAGCCGAAACGGAAATACGAGCGCGTCCGGGCGAAAATTACGCGCCTATATTGATCGCAGGTTCGCTCTATCTCGCTGGCGAGGTATTAGAAGCCAATGGGCAGCTACCCGACTAGGCTGACTTTGCGTCTGCTTCACTCTCTATCAACTCTATAGGCTGCGCATCGGCAATGCCCGCGCGCTTTTGGCGAATCCACTCAAACGCCACCAATATGACAGCGAGCAGACCAATCGAAGCGGTAAAGAGGAATACCGTGTAATAACCCTGCGTCGCGATCATCTCACCCAAAGCCCCGCGGCCAAGCGTCCCCACAAGGAAGGTCAGCGAGGATAGCAGCGCATATTGCACGGCGCTGTATCGCTGGCTGGTGATGGCCGAAAGATAGGCCACAAAGGCTGCCCCTGCCAAACCACCGGCCAAATTTTCACCAGTGATAGCAAGCATCAACCTTGCCATTCTGTCGTCTGCCCCAAACAGGCCAACGAGCCAGCTAAAGCCGGAATATTTCGCAACCAAGTCAATACCTGCACCGCCAGCGGCGAGTTCAGCGTAGAGCAGGTTACTCGCTGCTGCTGTCACCGCCCCGAAAAACAATGTCGCCATCCGCCCAACATAGGTGAACAATACACCACCCAGCGCAATACCCAGCATCGTCATACCCACACCGAAAAATTTGGAGGCAACCGCGACTTCGCTTTTGGTATATTGCAATTCATCGAGGTAAAACGGGTAAGCAAAGCTACCCCAGATATTATCGGTGATCCGATAGCTTAGCACCAAAGCCAGCACCAATATCGCCGCCCATCCGAGCCGTCCCATAATGTCGGTAAGCGGCAGCAACAAAGCACGATAGCCATGATCGATAATTCTATCTGATGCCGATTGTACATCGACAGCCTTTTCAATCACGTACCGGCCGCTTCGCCTCCAATGCTCCAATATCGCCGCAATCACCGATGGCACAATGACCGTCGCGATCACGATAAGAGGCCCCATCGTTCGGATAAAAGCAACGGAGTCTGGCCGCGCATCAGGGTCAGAGCCCAGTGATTGCACCATGAACACGCCGACGGTAATCAATGCCCAAGCCCAAAATACACCTACGATGGCCAGCGCTATTGCGCGCACTTTAGGCTGTAAAGCACCGGCTTCGCGTAATTCGTCACGTTTTTCCGCAACATCCATGGCCTCAGTATCGGGGGCGAAAAAGGTCACGCAGCCAACAGCGAGCATCAACCCGCCCATCAATGCATAAACGACCGGCCAGTTATACTCGTCAGCCAAGAATAGCGCCAATGCGCCGCCAGCCAGGGCCGCGATGCGGTAGCCAAGCTGATAAACGGTCGAGAGCATTTCCACCGTTGCAACCTCGTCAGCGACATCAACACGCCATGCGTCGATCACCACATCCTGTGTTGCCGAAGCAAAGGCCCCCAGCCCCGCCAAAAGCGAGAACCAGCCGAGCGATGTTTGCGGATTCATCAGCGAGAGCGCGATGAAAATCGCCCCGAGCGCAAATTGCGCAGGTATCAACCAGCTTTTGCGTCTGCCCAATCTATGCAGACCCGGAATCTTCAACCGGTCAACAACCGGAGACCATAGAAACTTAAAGGCATAAGCAAGACCAATAAGCGAAAATACGCCCATTGTTTCCAGATCGACTTTCGCGTCAGACAGCCATGCGTAGAGGGTCCCTAAAAGTAGCGCATAGGGAAGCCCAGCGGAGAAGCCGAAGACAAACATGATCCCCGTTTTGCGCTGTCCCAGCGAAGCTATCAATTTTCGGAATCCCGGCTTTTGTGCCGCAGCTTCGGTCATCCTGTCTCTCCCATAGATTACAGCCTCAATTACCTAGCGCCATTTGCGCGAATGGCCAGAATATTCCTCAAATGGGTGACAATTGGGCCATTCTGCTTCATGGGGCCGGTATGGCAAAACCACCATCTGGAAATAGACGCGGGAACCGGCGTGATCACGGCGGCGGCAGCGACGGTAAAGACGGGCGACGCAGATCGCCCTATTCACGTCCGCGCAAAGAACGCAAACCAGCGCCGCCAAGCAAAGGTGCGCTAGCCCGCGAAGATGGCGAGCAGCGTATCGCAAAGCTTCTGGCACGTGCAGGCGTAGCCAGCCGCCGCGAAGTTGAGCGGATGATAGCCGATGGCCGCATAGCACTTGATGGCGTGACAATTGAAACGCCCGCGACATTGCTCAAATCGCTTCATGGCGTGGCCGTCGATGGCAAGATGGTGAAAGAACCCGAGCCGACGAAGCTGTATCTATTCCACAAGCCCCCCGGTTGCCTAACCGCCGAACGTGACCCGAAAGGGCGCAAAACGATTTATGATGTTTTGCCCGCCGATCTCCCGCGCCTCATGCCAATCGGGCGACTGGATTATAACACTGAAGGTCTGCTTTTGCTGACCAATGATGGCGGCTTCAAACGGCAAATGGAAATGCCATCGAGCGGCGTCGAGCGCAGTTATCGCGCCCGCGCATTGGGGCGTATCAGTCAGGATCAGCTTGAACAGTTGGCGCATGGTATTACCGTCGAAGGTATCCGTTATGGCAAAATCAACGCCAATCTGGAACGGCGTACGGGCGCGAACCAGTGGATCGAAATGACGCTGACTGAAGGTAAAAACCGCGAAGTAAGGCGCGTATTGGAATATTTCGATTTGAAGGTAAATCGCCTGATACGAACGCGTTACGGGATATTTAAGCTCGGTGATTTGGTGCCCGGCGAAATAGGCGAGGTTAACCGAACAGACTTGGTTAAATTTCAATCAACGCTACCAACTCCTAAAACCCTGTAAAACAAAGCTTACTTCAACATATCTTAACCGCCTCCCCCTATTGGCTGGAGCGGATGTTGAAAATAAGGCGAAAATTCTCCAGTTGGCTTGTTGCGCTGGGCGTCGATGATGCGAGCGATGAGCTTGTTCGCGAGCAGTTTCGTGTGCTCTCTTTGCAAGTCCCTGTCCTCTATGCGATTGTTGCTTTTAACAGCCTTTTCATGGCTGTTGCTGTGATCGATGTTGTACCACTGGAACTCGCGCTAATTTGCCCGGCAGCCCTTGTTCCCATTATGGTAGCCCGTATTTGGGTGTGGAAACAGCGAAGCAAACATGCGGATATTGTGACGGCGATTCCGAAAATCCGGCGTGCGTTGTTAGGCAATATTGCGGCCGCAAACGTGCTGGCTGGTTTGCTTGGCCTTTGGTCAATTAATGTCCTTTGGGCGCTACCGCCCGAACGATACGCTTTCATTCCACTTTTTACGATCTTGAGCATGATCACATGCGCGTATTGTTTGGTCAGCCTTCCGGCTGCCGCATATTCAATCGTAATTTCCGGGGCGACGATGATCTGCATTGCTATGGCGATGACAGGGGATGCCATGTTGATGGGGATGGCCGCCAATATCGCGATCGTCTCTGTCTTCGTAATGTATATGGTGTCCAAGCAATATCAGCAGCTGAGACGTATCGTAAAGTCGCGTAGCAAGATAATTGAACAACGCGCCTATGCGAACGAACTTGCCCACCATGACCAATTAACCGGGCTTCCAAACCGGCGCGCTTTGGTCGAAAGACTGATCGAGTTGCAGAAAAATCGACCGGAATTGCCCATCGCAATGGCTATGGTCGACATGAACGGATTCAAACCCGTAAATGACACATATGGTCATGCTGCAGGAGACACGTTGCTGATCACCGTTGGTCAGCGCTTGAAGAAGATGTTGGGTAAAGACGGGCTTGTTGCCAGGCTTGGCGGTGACGAATTTGCTATTCTGTTCGAAGAACCCCAGGATGTAGACTGGGTATTGAGGAGGGCGCAGCAAGCGCTTGTTTCAATTGCTCGCCCTTTGATGCTGGGCGAACATGAATTGCGGGTTAGCGCTGGGATCGGGGTTGCTGCAAAATCGAAAATGCCGAGCGATCCTTTGGAACTGCTACAACATTCAGATATCGCACTATACGAAGCAAAAGCGAACAACCGCAGCGCGATCAGCATCTATGAAGGTGGCATGGAAGCACGCGTAAAGCGGCGCATCTCAATCGAAAAGGCGCTGTCCGACCGAAGTCAGATGGCCACCATCACTTTGCATTATCAGCCGATAATTGGTCTGAGGCCCGAAAGACTAGCAGCGTTTGAAGCATTGGCGCGTTGGGACCATCCTGAATTGGGCTCGGTTGCTCCATCCGAATTTGTCGAAGCTGCCGAGCGGAACGGCCTCGCCACGCGCTTGACCATTCATTTGTTCAGGCAAGCTGTCGAGACGGCTAAAACCTGGGATGATGATACGCATCTATCGTTCAATTTGTCAGGAAGCGGCCTTGGCACTTCAAACTTGGACAAGCTGCTCCCAGAAATTTTGAACGAACTTGAATTCGATCCGCACAGGCTCGCAGTTGAAGTTACAGAAACTGCGCTGCTTAGTGATCCTGCCGCTGCCAGAAAGGTTCTTGCAAGCCTGCAAAAAAAAGGCGTGCGAATAGTGCTTGATGATTTTGGTGCTGGCTATGCGTCCATCGGCTATCTGCGGGAAATGGCCTTTGACGGCATAAAACTGGATGGAAGCCTCATCCAGGACATCGATAGCAATTCCAGATCTCGTGACCTGCTAAGCGGCGTTCTGCAGCTCTGCCAGGCAATTGGAGCCGATGTTACCGCCGAAATGGTTGAACGCGAAGAGCAGTTCGAAATACTAAGAACCTTGCCTGTCAAAAATGTGCAAGGATATCTGCTTGGAGGGCCCGTTACCGCCGATAAGACATTGGAGCCCGAAGCGGATAAGGCAGAAAAAAGAAAAGGCCTTCTCGGAGTATTCTTCTAATTCCCAGATACCGGATCGATGAGATCGCTAATGGATTGGGCAGTTTGATCTATATACGTAAAAGACGCCGCCGGCCGTAAAGGGTCGCGCCGATTGAGCGGCACGAGTTTATGTTGCGATAGCGCCCTTTTTAGTCCTTTTTGCAACCAGCGAATTCGTAGATTGGCGTCAAAGTTACTTCTACCAGATGTCCAGTAGCAATGCTCTATTGAAGCAATCCGTTGCGCAACAATTTCACTGTAGCGCGGATGTGGCCCACGATGCAGCGGAAGGCGTGTTGACGCTACAGATGGCAGGCTACGATTGCGTGACGCTAAGCAATGGGTCGGCGGATTTATTGCGTCATGTGTCGGAGGCAGGCGGCATCAAATGGGGCAAAATAATCGACCTTGCCAAGCACCGTGTCTACAAGCCGCACGTGGACGCATACCGCACGGTCGAAGCAGAGACGGGAATCAGGCCTGTGGATTGCCTCATGGTGACGGCAAACCC
Source organism: uncultured Sphingomonadales bacterium (assembly GCA_937129355.1). Lineage (GTDB taxonomy): Bacteria > Pseudomonadota > Alphaproteobacteria > Sphingomonadales > Sphingomonadaceae > Sphingorhabdus_B. The sequence continues at coordinate 5,369 of CAKZNA010000164.1, forward strand.
TACGTTTGGTGACATCGAAGGAGCGGCGGCAATTGGGATGCCGTCGCAAGTCATACGTCAGGTCGAAGGGCCAGCGAACATCATTGAGCTTGCGTGGCGGTTGGAACGCTAAGTCAGGCGAACAGTTATTTGTCTGCGACTGCGCAG
>CAKZNA010000165.1 GCA_937129355.1 uncultured Sphingomonadales bacterium
CTCTGAATTAAGCGCGCTTTATAGCCGTGTGCTTGATGCATCGGGCGATAAGCGTGTGGTATTTCGAACGCTTGATATCGGCTCGGATAAAGTCCTTACCTACATGAAGCCGAACGATGAGCCGAACCCGGCGTTGGGCTGGCGCGCGATCCGTGTCGGCCTCGACAAACCCGGCGTCATGCGCATGCAACTCCAAGCGCTTTTGCGCGCTGCTGCGGGGCGCGAATTGTCGATCATGTTCCCCTTCGTCGCGCAATATAGCGAATACGGCTTGCTCGTCGATGAATGGCAGGCTGATATCGATGGTGAATCTTTGCAGATTTAGTTTACCCGTTTCATGCGGATGGCTCTTTGGCCGCGGATATTGACAAGGAAGCTTCCTAATGCCGCTTTTTTAATACGCACGGGCATTCCTGCTTTAGGAGGCAACGCGAGGCGTCCAGTGCTTATTTGCTGCCACCTGGCCCCATCCTCAAGAGTGATGAGCCAATTGCCATTGCGCCGGGAAACCGACTTAATCGTCCCTTCTATCTCGCTAACTTCATTCTCGTCGCCGCCGCCGAAAATCTTGATCTTGGGCAAATTGAAACCAAAAAGGCCGCGTCTTGCCTCCTTGACCGCCGCCTTGTCCGTTACAATAATTTCCTCTTTCTGTTGGGCCTCGTCCAAAGCCGCAACCTTGCTATCATAGCAAGCGAGCCGTTCTTCGGCCTCAACAATGTCCCGGCAATTGACCAGATCAGCGAATAAAGCAGGGCGCTCAAGTTCCAGCTTTTTGTCTGTTTCGGCGGACCAAGCGATCTGGTTTCCACCGGCTAATAGAAGAATAGCAACGATATAGCGCATTTCAGGGCATCCCATTTGTGTTGATGGCACTATACTTGCCTAAGTCGCGGTAGCGCCACAAGCGATTTGTGAAGAACCGTTCCATATCGCCGACTGTTGCAGAAAGGTTACATTAATCGAAATTCGCCAGAAAAGTGGCTCAAATGCTTGCGTGGCAGCAGGATATGGGCCATTGGGCAGCCAATCTGAGCGAAATTCGTTCTGCTAAAGTCTCTAGGGGCTGCGGCTTTTCGGGTTAGACTCAGAGATTGTGAAACCAGATGTCAGAGGCCCCTTGCGGGGAATATCTGCATCAATTTTATAGGGGCTGGAAACGTGAAAAACACACGTCTTAGCAAGTTTAAATACGCCGCCGCGCCAATCGCGCTCGGAATGGCAATGATATCCACACCTTCTTTCGCGCAAGATGCAGAAGAAGCAGAAGGCGACGATCCAATCATCGTTACCGGTTCGCGTATTGCGCGTCCGGAGCAGGACAGCGTTTCTCCGGTTACCGCAATTGGTGCTGAAGAAATTGACAATACAGGTATTGTCCGCGTTGAAGATCTCGTAAACAACCTTCCACAAACTGTTGCTGCGCAGACAGCGTTCGTTTCTAACGGCGCGTCTGGTACTGCTACCTTGAACCTTCGTGGTCTTGGAACGCTTCGTACGCTCGTTTTGATGGACGGCCGCCGTCTCCCACAGGGTGACCCGTTTGCCACTGCATCAGACATCAACCAGATCCCTGCTCAGCTGATCAAGCGGATCGAAGTTGTTACTGGCGGTGCTTCTACCGTTTATGGTGCTGACGCTGTTTCTGGTGTTGTTAACTTCATCATGGACCGTGAGTTTGAAGGCTTCAAACTTGATGCGGGCGTGAATTTCTATCAGCATGACAATGGCAATGACTCGCTTCGCGATCTGCATGACCGTTCAAACGGTGTTACTCGCGCTGGCGGAAGTCAGGTTGAAGGTTTCACCTATGATATCAATGCTGCATTCGGTGCTAGCTTTGATGACGGCCGTGGTCGTGTAACCGCCTACGCTGGCTATCGTCAGATTGAAGCTATCCTTCAGTCCGACTATGATACATCGGCTTGTTCTGTGAACTTTAGTGCTACTGACCCATCGGGCTTCACTTGCGCTGGTTCATCGACCATTCCAGAAGGCCGCTTCTTCCAGCTTCCAAACTTTAACTCGTTCACGCTGAAAGATTCTCCTTCAGGCGACACGTTGCGTCCTTACAACGGTGCAACCGACACATATAACTATGCGCCAACCAACTATTTTCAGCGTCCGGACAAGCGTTACACCGCTGGTTTCTTCGCTGAATATGAAATCAGCGAAGGCTTGAAGCCATATGCTGAATTCCAGTATATGGATGACCGTTCGGTTGCACAGATCGCTTTCTCGGGCACATTCTTTGCTACCTTGGAAACAATCAGCTGCGGTAACCCGCTGTTGAGCGACCAGTTTGCTACAACCTTTGGTTGCGCAGATACAACTGATGCCAGCCCTGAAACATTCCAGACTTACATTGGTAAGCGTATGGTTGAAGGCGATCCACGTCAGAATGACCTTCGCCACACCAGCTACCGTGCTGTTGTTGGTGTTAAGGGTAACCTTTCCGACAATTGGAGCTATGATGTATATGGCCTTCGTGGCAACACCATCTATCAGAACACATATCTGAATGACCTTTCGACCTCGCGTATTACGCAAGCGTTGGATGTTGTCCAAACACCAAACGGACCACAATGCCGCAATCAGGCAAATGGTTGTGTGCCTTTGAATGTGTTCCAGCTGGGCGGCGTTAACCGTCAAGCTTTTGACTTCATTACGATCCCTGGTCTGCAAAAT